>DATKLM010000173.1:0-4191 GCA_035542415.1 Spirochaetia bacterium | reverse complement strand
GTGACCTCGTCCTCCTGCCCCCGCTCCTTGATGCGGGCCAGGACGGGCGTGAAGTGCACCACGTGCAGGGCGATGCCGGGGGCCCAGCGCGCCAGGGTGCGGGCCAGGATCTCCACCTTCTCACGCGCCTTCTCCGACGTGAAGGGCGCCGAGTGGAAGTACACCGCCTCGATGGCCATGCCGCGCTTGGCCATCATCCAGCCGGCGACGGGCGAGTCGATGCCGCCGGAGAGGAGAAGGATCCCCTTCCCCGAGCTCCCGGTGGGCAGCCCATACGGCCCAGCCTTCTGCGGGCCGTAGAGGTAGGCGTGCTCGCGGACCTCAACCGTGAGCACCCAGTCCGGGGTGTGCACGTCCACGACGAGCTCGGGGAACCGCGCCTTCAGCACATCTCCGACCCGGCACGCGATCTCGTAGGAGGTGAGAGGGAAGCTCTTGTCCGCCCTGCGGACTTCTGCCTTGAACCGGCGTCCCCGTCCCTCCGCGAGGAACGCCGCCGCCAGGCGGGCCGCCCCGTCCTCGATTGCAGCCATCTCACGGGGAACGCGGAGCGCTTCACAGAACGACACGACCCCGAAGCAGCGCTCCAGTGCCTCCGCGATTCGCGGCTTGTCTTCCGGCTGGAACGATACGTACACCCGGTCCCACGTGTCATGGACCGTGAAAGCGAGGTTGGGAAGCCGGGAGCGTATTGATGCTTTGAGGCTCTTGACGAACGCGCCGCGGTTTCTCCTCTTGAGCGCGATCTCGCCGTACTTGACCAGGAACAACCCGTCCGTCACGAGGAACGCCCCCGGGAGATCGAAAGAAGCGGAGGGACCTCTTCCCGCAGCGCGATGAGGAGGCCGTCGACGTCGTCCTCCGAGGTCTCGGGTCCCAGCGAGATCCTGATCGCGGAGAGAGCGGTCTCCGGCGAAAGGCCCATGCTCTCCGGCACGCGGGTGCGGTCCCTCTTCTTCGTCGAGCAGGCCGATCCCGTGGCGATGCAGTACCCGCGGCCGTCGATGGTGCGGACCACCACCTCCCCCGGAAGGGGAGGGAACCCCCCGCAGAGGATCCAGGGGGAGAAGCTTCCAGCGTCCCTCCCGGTGCGGCTCTCCGGAAAGAGACGAAAGCCCCTGATGCCTTTCAGCCCCGAAATGAGCTTCTCCATGAGAGACGACGCGGCTGGAAAGTCCTGCGGCAGCGCCGCGATTCTTCTTTCCGCGGCGACCGTCAGCGCGCAGATGCCGGCGAGGTTTTCCGTGCCCGGCCTTCTCCCCGCCTCCTGGCCGCCCCCGACGGGGAGAAAGCCGTGCTGAGCGTCCGCGCGCAGGTACAGCGCCCCGATTCCCCGCGGGCCGCCGAGCTTGTGACCGCTGAAGGAGGCTGCATCCACGCCCAGCTCGCCGACGGACAGCGGGATCTTGCCGAGGGCCTGCACGCAGTCGGAGTGGAAGAGCACCTTCCTCCTTCGGCGGGAGGCTTCCCGGATAAGGCGGCCGGTTTCAGCAACCTTCTGGATTGCCCCGGTTTCGTTGTTCACCAGCATGATGGAGACGAGGACCGTGTCATCATCTACCGCCGCCGCGACCGCCGAAGGGTCCACGATCCCGTTCTGCTCCGGCTTCACGACGGTGACGCTGATCCCGTACGGCTCGAGGCTCCGCGCCTGGTCATGGATGGAAGCATGCTCGATGGCGGTTGTCACGATGCGTGTCCGGCGGCGCTCCGCTCCGCCCAGACGGCAGCGCTCCAGGAGGGAGAGAAGAACGGCGGTGTTGGACTCCGTGCCTCCGGAGGTGAAAACGATCTCCCGGGGTTCCGCGCCGACCAGGCGGGCAAACCGGCCGCGGGCTGCGTCCATGCGCTCGGCGGCTTCCCGGCCCATGGCGTGCGGGGAGGAGGGATTTCCGAAGAACGTCCGGGACACCTCGGCGGCCTCGGCAAGGGCCGCTGGGTCCGGCGGCGCGGAGGCAGCCCAGTCGAGGTACACACTCCCGCCGTGGCCCTCCGGCGTCCCGTGCCCTCCGGTGATCATCCTTGAAATGAAATGCTCCTCCTAGTAGAATTGAGGCGAAAATACAGGAGACGATGGAAAAAAACAAGCTTCTGGAGAAAGACATCCTCCGCGTCGACCTGCGCCGCACTCTTCCCTCCATTGCGCGCAAGCTCAAGGTATGCGGGCACCCCATCCGTCTGAAGCTCCTCTGCGCCATTGAGAGGAGCGAGCCCTGCGTGTCTGACCTCTGGCATTGCGTGGAAGAGTCGCAACCCGTCGTGTCGCAGCACCTCGCCGTGCTCAAGAGAGAGCGCATCGTCTCGTCGCGGGTGGAGGGCAACCGGCGGATCTACTCCGTCATCGATCCCTGGGTCCGGGATTTCATTTCCCGTCTCTAGGAACCAGAGAGCGATGGAACGTCTGACGCCGCAGAACCACTCTACCGGACATCGCGCTTCGCGCGATTGGCCCTAGGGCAGAGCGATGCACGAGTGGGCTCTGGCGGACGCCGTGGTTGAGGCCACGTCATCAGCGCTCGCCGGGAAAGATCCAGCCTGCCTGCGGGGGGTGACCGTCCAGATCGGTGAGCTCCAGGCGATTGACCGGGAGATCTTCTCTTTCGCGCTGGAAACGATCCTCGCTGAGAAACCGTACTCCCCGAACCTCTTTCACGTGGAGACAGAAAGGGCCTCCTTCCTGTGCTCCTCGTGTGGAAAGGAGTGGGGGCTGGACGACAGCCCCGGGCTCGGCGCTTCAGAGAAGGAAGCCATCCACTTTCTGCCCGAGGCGGCCCACGCGTTCATGCGCTGTCCGTCGTGCGCCAGCCCCGACTACCGCGTGCAGAAGGGCCGGGGCGTGAAGATCAGCGGCATCGAGCTCGCGGACCGCGGCGGCTGCACGTGAGCGATCCTCGACCGGCGGTCGTGGGAAAGCGGCTTGCGGAGGTCGGCCGGATCGTGGCGTTCTGTTCCGCCAAGGGCGGAGTCGGGAAGACGCTGTGCACGGTGCTGTCGGCGCTGCAGCTGGCGCGCGCCGGCGCCCGCGTCGGCCTGCTGGACCTGGACACGCAGGGCGCTTCAGCGCACGTGTTTCTCGGAGTCACTCCCCGGCTTCCCGACGAAGAGAAGGGAATCCTGCCGCTTGCCGTGACGGAGGGACTCACCCTCATGGGCGTGGCTCCTTTTGCCGGAGAGCGCGGCCTGGCGCTGCGCGGCCCCGACGTGTCTGATGCGATACTCGAGCTCCTCGCCGTTACGCAGTGGGGGAAGGCAGACTTCCTCCTTGTGGACATGCCGCCCGGCATCGGGGAGGAGATCCTGGACCTGTCGCGGCTCATTCCGCGGCTGCAGGCGCTCGTTGTCTCCACGCCTTCGGCTGTTTCGGTCACGGTGGTGGAGCGGCTCCTGTCCGTGCTCAGGGAAATCAGGATGACGGTGCCCGGTGTCATCGCAAACATGGTTGACGGAGACGCGGGCCCGGTCCGTTCCCTGGCAGACCGTCACGGGGTGCCGTTCGTGGGGGAGATCCCCCGGGACCGCGCCATCGAGCGCGGCGTCGGGAGCCTGGAGGCTCTGAGATCGAGCCGGGCCGCAGCGGCCGCGCGTGACGCGCTGGCGGCGCTGGGCTGGATGCCCGGAGCGGGTGGACGCGCCGCGGGAGGCCGGTTGTGAGCGGATTCGAAATCACGATGCTCGTCTGCTTTGGCGCCGCCTGGCCGGTGTCCATCTACAAGTCGTGGAAGACGCGCCAGGTGGCCGGGAAGAGCCTTCCGTTCCTCATCATCATCCTCGTGGGCTACGCGGCGGGGATCCTCCACAAGATCTTCTTCCACTTCGACGCGGTGATCTACCTGTATGCGCTCAACGCCGTCATGGTCAGCATCGATGCCGGGTTGTACCTGCGAAACCGCGTGATCCACGTGAAGCAGAGTCTTGCCCCCGGCCCGCAGTCGGCCTCCCCGGAGGTCCGCTCCCGCGGCCCCAAGGGAGGACTGACATGAAAGTGCTCATCGCGTACCGGTCACGCTACGGAGCCACGGAATCCTGCGCCCGGCGGATCGCCGGCCTGCTCGGTCCTGATACGGTCCTTCGGGACCTGCGCGGCCGCGTGCCTCCGCTCTCACCCGGTGAGTTCGAGGCAGTTCTCATCGGCGGCTCCATCTACGGAGGCAGGATCCAGAGGGAGGTCGTTTCGTTCTGCGAGCGGGAGCA
>DATKLM010000172.1:0-8955 GCA_035542415.1 Spirochaetia bacterium | reverse complement strand
GGGTGGATTCATCACGCCGGGAATCAAGACCCCTCCGCTTCCCATGGAGAAGAGGTGGCCGTTCGTTCCGTCCCGCAAGAGCGGTGAGTCGGTCGGACCAGGCGCCATCGTCGGTGAAGTCCGGGAGTCAGCGACGATCGTCCACAAGCTCATCGTCCATCCGGAGATCCCGGAGTCCCGCATCGAGTGGATCGCCCCGGAAGGTCAGTACATGATCTCCGATGTCATCGTCCGCTTTGACGGCGGGCGGGAAATGACCATGTCGCACCACTGGCCGGTGCGAAAACCACGGCCATACCGGGAGAAGCTCGGCATGGACGAGCCGCTGATCACGGGCCAGCGCGTGATCGACGTCTTCTTCCCCATTTCACGCGGCGGCACCTCTGCCATTCCCGGCGGATTCGGGACGGGGAAGACCATGACGCAGCACGCGCTGGCCAAGTGGTGTGACGCCGACATCATCGTCTACATCGGCTGCGGCGAACGGGGAAACGAGATGACGGACGTCCTCACCGAGTTCCCCAAGATCCAGGACCCCCGCACCGGCAAGTCCCTGATGGAGAGGACCATCCTCATCGCCAACACGTCCAACATGCCGGTGGCCGCCCGCGAAGTATCCATCTATACCGGCGTGACGCTTGCGGAGTACTACCGCGACATGGGGTACGACGTCGCCATCATGGCGGACTCCACTTCGAGATGGGCGGAGGCCCTGCGCGAGCTCTCCGGACGCCTGGAGGAGATGCCCGCGGACGAGGGTTTCCCCGCGTACCTGCCCACCCGTCTTGCCGAGTTCTACGAGAGGGCGGGGAAGGTGAGGGCCCTGGGAGACCGCATGGGCTCGATCTCCATCATCGGGGCCGTCTCACCTCCCGGCGGTGACTTCTCTGAGCCGGTGACCCAGCACACGAAGAGATTCATCAGGTGCTTCTGGGCGCTGGACCGGGAGCTTGCCAACGCGCGCCATTACCCGGCCATCTCGTGGATCGACTCCTACAGCGAGTACGCGGAGGAAGTCCGCCTGTGGTGGCAGAAAGTGAACCCCTCGTGGGCGCCCGTGCGGGAGAAGGCGCTCGACCTCCTCAAGCGGGAGCAGAAGCTCTCGCAGATCGTCAAGCTGATCGGACCGGACGCGCTGCCGGACAACCAGAGGCTCGTCCTCCTCACCGCGGAGATGATCAAGAACGGATTCCTCCAGCAGAGCGCCTTCGACGACGTGGACATGTTCAGCGTGCCTGACAAGCAGGTGCGGATCCTGAAGCTGATCATGGACTTCCACGATCGGGCCCACGCCATCATCCAGCTCGGGGCTCCGCTGCTCAAGATCCGGGAGCTGTCCTGCCAGGAAAGGATCGTGCGGGCAAAGTCCGGCATCCCGAACGACGAGCTGTCCCGGCTGGACGACATCGAGGCGCTCATGGCGCGGGAGATGGACGACCTGGAGAGGAGCTACAAGAGATGAAGGGACTCGAGCACCGGGGCCTCACGAAGGTCGAGGGACCGATCATCATTCTGGAGCGAAGCGAAGACGTCGGGCTCGGTGAAATGGTGATCGTCTATGATCGGGACCGCCAGGAGAGGGCGGGGCGCATCATCGAGATCTCCGAACGGACGGTCGCGGTGCAGATCTTCGGCCCCAACACCGGCTTGTCCACCGAGACCTCCGCGGTGGAGTTCCGCGGCTCTCCCATGGAGATGCGCGTTTCCCGGGACATGCTGGGCCGGGTCTTTGACGGCCTGGGCAATCCCATGGATGGGTATCCCGCGGCGTTCAGCTCCCTCAGGCTGGACGTCAACGGAGTGCCGATCAACCCGGACTCCCGAACGTACCCGCGGGACTTCATCCAGACAGGCATCTCCTGCATCGACGGGATGAACACGCTCATCCGCGGCCAGAAGCTCCCCATCTTCTCCGGCAATGGGCTTCCGCACAACAGGCTCGCGGCCCAGATCATCCGGCAGTCGAAGATCCTCACCGCGGCGGAGCCCTTTGTCATGGTGTTCGCCGCCATGGGTGTGAAGTACGACGTGGCGCGGTTCTTCATCGATACGTTCGAGGAGAGCGGCGTTCTCTCGAACGTCGTGATGTTCCTCTCCCTCGCTGACGATCCTTCCATTGAGCGCATCATCACTCCGCGCTGCGCGCTGACCGCCGCGGAATACCTGGCGTACACGTGCGACATGCACGTGCTCGTCGTCATGACGGACATGACCAACTATTGCGAGTCCCTGCGGGAGGTCTCCACGATCCGCGGAGAGATCCCCTCCCGCAAGGGCTACCCGGGGTACCTCTATTCGGACCTCGCCTCGCTGTACGAGAGGGCGGGAAGGATCGAAGGCTGCCGGGGCTCCATCACCCAGATCCCGGTTCTCACCATGCCCAGCGACGATATCTCCCACCCGGTTCCCGATCTCACCGGGTACATCACCGAGGGCCAGATCGTGCTCGACCGGGAGCTGTCCCAGAAGGGGATCTACCCGCCCGTTGCCGGGCTGCCGTCCCTGTCGCGCCTCATGAAGGACGGGATCGGGGAGGGAATGACACGGGACGATCACAAGGAGCTGTCCTCCCAGCTGTTCGCGGCCTACTCCCGGGTCAAGACGATCAGGTCCCTTGCGGCGGTGATCGGGGAAGAAGAGCTGTCGGACCTGGACAAGACGTACCTCTCCTTCGGCGACAGGTTCGAGCGCGAGTTCCTTGCCCAGGGTGAGCGAGAGAACCGCAGCATCCAGCAGACCCTGGGCATCGGATGGGAGATCCTGACCGCGCTCCCGCGTTCGGAGCTCTACCGGATCCGGGAAAAGACGCTGGACACGTACCTCCCCCGGAAGGAGGAGGCGGCCCACGGCGCGCGGAAGACGTAGATGGCCCGCTACGACGTTCCCCCGACCAAGTCGAACCTCTTCGCTGTCCGCGAGCAGCTCTCCACGGCCCGGGAGGGATTCGAGCTCCTGGAGCAGAAGCGCGAGATCCTCGTCATGGAGCTGATGCGCATGGTGGAGGAAGTGAAGCTCCTTGAACGGGACCTCGAGCGGCGCGTGGATTCCGCCTACGGCGCGCTCAAGAAGACCATCATGCGGATCGGCCGGCCGGGGGCCCGCGAGGTGAGCGCGGGGATCCGCTTCGAGCACGGCGTTCGGGAGAAGCAGACCAGGTTGATGGGAATTCCGCTCCCCACGATCGACGTGGAGACCCCCCGCATGGAGTTGAAGTACTCCTTCCTGGGCACCGACGGCACGTGCGACCGGACCATGGTGGAGTTCTTCGAGCTCCTGAAGATCGTGGCGCGCATGGCGGAAATACGGACGATGGTGTGGCGGCTCGCCAAGGAAGTGCGAAAGACGCAGCGGCGGGTCAACGCCCTGGAGAAGATCGTCATCCCCGACGTGCTGGAAACAAAGGGCTTCATCGAGGGCGTGCTGGAGGAGCGGGAGCGCGAGGTCTTCTTCGTTCAGAAGATGCTGAAGGCTCGCCTCCTGGGAGACAAGAGATGAATGAAAAAACCACGAGCAAGCGCGTCGAGTTGATCCGGACCGTCGTCGTCGCCGTCAGCGGGTCGGAAGCGTCCATCAACGCGGCCCGCTTCGGGATTGCAATGGCAAAGCTCTACGGCGTCCGCCTTGTCGGCGTCTACGTCATCGACACGGCAACCCTCCGAGAGCTCCTCCTTTCCAGGATCTTCGTGGAAGACGAAAGCTCGGAGTACGAGAAGAGCCTCGAGGAGAACGGGAACCGCTACCTGAACTACGTGGAGGAGCTCGCCCGGCAGAAGGAGGTCAGCCTGGAAAAGGTCCTCCGCCGGGGTACGATCTCCACCGAGATCGTGGAAGCATCGGAGGACCTGGGGGCGGACCTGATCCTCCTCGGCGGCTTCGACGAGAAAGCCAGTGTCCGGGACGTGCTGAGCAGGCAGCACCGGGAGATATTGAGGAGCGCCAAGTGCTCGGTTCTCGTGGTCAAGGAGCCGAAGATAGACCTCCTGTTCGGGAAACTGTAGGCCGGTCCGCGTGGCGGCTGATCAGGGCAGGCTGAGCCTCATCAGCTTCAGGGAGCCCTGGAGCAGAAGCACAAACAGTTCGTCAGAGGCCACGAGAGCTGAAAAATCCGAGAGAGGCTGGTCGCTGGAGGCCAGGACGATTCTCCGCAGCCTTCCCGGCCCGGTCTGCACGCCCTGCCCCGGTACCAGGAGGGACAGCTCGTACAGGACACGGTTTCCCCCCATCCGCCTGATCTCATCGTACAGGAAAAACAGCCGCGAACCCTTCGCCAGGAGAGAGACTGCCGTTGTTCCCTCGCTCAGGCTGACAACGCTGCGGGCGACGGGACTTCCGTCCGCGGGCACGCGGACGAGGCTGAGCCTTTTCGTCCGTTCGTCCCAGCTGAATACTGCAAGCGCGCCGTCCCTGAGAAGAACGGAGGAATGAACGGGTCCGGCTCCCTCAACGCGCGTCTGGGCGTACGCGGCGCCGTTCCACCGGAAGTACAGAAGCCCGTGTGATACGGCGTCGTATACGGTGAATCCACGGGCTCCGGGGCGCCGCGGGAAAGCGGCAAGGTCCGCCCCCGCGGGCCGGTCCGGCTCATCGTCTCCGCCGGAGCGAACGACGCTGGCCCGGTCCGCCGGCAGGAACGGAGAGAGCATGCTGACAGCCGGCAAGCTGCCCGGGTAGGTCATGCCGAGCAGGGCGTCCGTCGCCCACATGATTTCCGTCCTGCCGCTGTCAGACGGCAGGAGAGCGACCGGGCTGCCCGGCGGCTCGATCACGTCCAGAGTCCAGTCGGAAGATCCCGCGGCATGGGAGGCAAGCTTCAGCACGAGCTTGTCCTCCCCTTCGCGCGCGAGGTAGAGGACAGAGACGTCGCTGCCGCGACCGAGGGAAACATGCTCTCCGAATGTGGGCGAGAGGGGAAGGGTCGTGTCGATCTTGTCGATAAGGCGCGGCGGCGGGGGCGCATCGGGAAGCCGGTCGGAGAGAGGAAGCTCGGCGGCGTACAGCGAGGTGGTTTCCCAGTTGGAATAGACGGCAACAAGGCTTGCGCCGGCGCGCTCCAGCGACACCGTGCGCCCGAGCCTTCCCCGCGCGAGCTCGAGGATCTGCGTCCGCGCGCTCGCCGACGGCGCGCCCGGGGCGCATGATGAAACCAGAGCGACGTACGCCAGGAGAAGCGGAGCTTTCGTCTTGACCATGGTTTTCAGGAGAACCTATACTAACGGAATGCCCGTCCCGTGTACAGAGAAGCACCTTTCGACGCTGCGGCAGCGCTACGGGGAGAAGCGGCTGTGCGAGGCCGCGGCGCGGCGCGAGCACCTTAACTATCAGCGCATCCACATCGGAGCCACGCCGGGAAGCGGGCGGGTGAAATACCTTCTCGCCCAGATGCACCAGACCTACTACTTCGGGTTTTCTCACAGCGCATGCATCCTGGCAGGCACGGTGCTCGAGCAGGCGCTGTTCTACCGGCTCAGCGGATGGATGGACCGCAAGGGGCCGTTGAGCTACTCCCGAAACGGGGAGCGGAAGTGGCTGCAGAACCGGCACGACCTCCTCGAGCTCGAGCTCGTGGACATGCTGGATCTCGCCCGGTCGGAGGGGATCATCCGGGAAGGTCGGACCCTCCTGCTGGCGCACGAAATACGCTGGATCCGGAACATGGTCGTGCATGAGAAGATCCCCGTGTTCCAGCCGCGTGATGACCGGTTTCTCGAGCTCACCGTCACAAAGAGCCGCAAAGGACGCGTGCGGTTTGCGCGGCTCCTGCTGGAGCGCGCCGAGGTGGAGGGGCTGCTGCCCGGGGACAGCGGCGCGGGCGCGGGGAGTGCGGGCAACGGCGCCCCCCCGGCCGAAAAGCGCCGCCGTTCACGGACGGCCCGCGGGGGCTGCCCGGAGGAGCTTACCGCGTACTTCTGCGTGAGCCGCGCCCGCATGATCCTGAGAAGCCTGTTCAGCGAGATCACAACGGAGGGGAAAACGAAAGATGAGAGTGGCAGTAGTCTACTTCTCTGGAAAGAATCGTGACAGGTTCCGCGAGCTGGCCAGGGGGCTGGCGCGCGGCATTGAAAAGCAGGGAAACCAGGTCGACGTCTTCGATGGAGAGCGGGACGGCAGCGTCAAGCTCACCATCTACCAGTATATCGTCATTGGTGTCGAGCCTTCCGGGTCCTTCTCCGGAAAGATACCGGACGCCGTGCGCGCCTTCCTCGCCGGATCCGGGGTCGTCTCCGGAAAGAAAAGCTATGCGTTCGTCTCCCGGGCAACATTCGGAACTGCGAAGACCCTCGCGTCCCTCATGAAGGGAATGGAAGGCGAGGGGATGTTCCTCAAGAACTCCGATATTCTGCGCTCCCCGGTGGAAGCGGAGGAAGTCGGCAAGCGCCTGCATATCAGCTAGAGCACCCGGCGCGGAAACTGCCCTCTCACTCCTTCCAGGGGAAGATCATGCCCCGCAGCGTCCGCTTTCCCACCCTCTCCCGGTCCGCCACCAGAAGGGCGTCCCAGGGAACCTTGCGGCGGTTCGCGTCGGGGTTCTGCTCGATCCAGTCGTACTTGTAGAGGCGCAGCTTGAACGCGACGTTCCACCACAGGAGAATCGTTGCCAGGCCCGGCAGGAGCAGCGCCGTGAACAGGGAGATGGTGAGCACGATCAGGGCGCAGATCAGAAGGCCGATGGAGAAGCCGGGGTTGTCGAAAAACACGAGAAACGTCTTTCGGAATATCTTGCGGAACTTGCGGTCAAGCCGTGACTGGATGGGAAAAAAGTACTGCGACGACAGCACCCAGCCTATCGTCACCCAGAGCAGAAGAGCGAACGCGCCGAGCCCGAAGAAGTTCTTCATGCCCCCGTAGAACCGGAACGCGATGGACACGACGAACACGTACACTCCCACGACAAGGGCGAGCAGGAGGCTCGAGCCGAATGACTGCCGGACGAACCGGAAAAAGTCGCTGAAGCCGGGCTGCCGGTAGTCCGCGATCTCGGAGCACATGGCGCTGACGGCGCCGGTGTAGGCGGCGAGCAGCGCCACGCCGACGACGACGAGCGCGATGGAGAGGCCCGGGAGAGCCATCGCGGCGGACACGAGCAGTGAAAAAAGCGCAAGGATCGCGACATACCCGACATTCATGATGAGAATGCGAAACAGGTTGTCCCACATGTCGAAGAACGCCTTTTTCACCAGGAATCCGAACATGCCCGGACTCTACCACGTTGCGCTGCCGCAGGTCAATTTTCGCGCTCCGACGCGCCCGGCTGCCGCATCAGCCATCTCCGGCGCGCCGTCCGCCTTGACATTCGCTTGCCGGGCGGCTACTCTGGAAATAGGGTTGGCGATGATCAACTACTACGAAGTGCTCGGCATCATGCAGGACTCGACGACCCAGGAAATCAAGAAGTCCTTCCGGCGCCGCGCCAAGGAGATCCACCCGGATCTGCGGCGCAACGACGCCCGCCAGTCGGAAGAGGACATGCGCCTGCTCCTCACTGCCTACGAGGTGTTGAGTGATGACTCCAAGCGGGATGAGTACGACCGCGCGCTGAGGTCCTTCCTCCACGTGCGCGGTTTCGACTACCGCGAGTTCCTCCTGCGCCGCCGCGACGATCCGTTCAGCCAGTCCAAGCTGATCTTCCACGACCTCCTGGCCAACCTCGCGGATGAGGCGGTCACGCTGTACGAACGGCTGATGATCACGGAGAGCTTCGAGCTCGAGCGCTACCTCTCCCGGGAAGACTACATGGACTGCGCCTTCCTCCTCGCGGAGGTGTTCGAATCCCGCGGCCGCCTCTCCGATGCGTACCAGCTGTACACCAAGCTGTATCGCTACGAGATGGAGAAGCCGTACTTTCACCACTTCATCGACGAGGTTGTCGACCGGCTGCGGTCGCTGCTCTGCTTCAAGATGCTCCCGCAGCTTCCTCCGGCGGAGGCTATAGCGCGGCTGCGGGAGATGATCCGCTTCAACTTCTCCCGCAAGGACAGCGCGTTCTTCTTCAAGAAGCTCGCCGAGGTCTACGCGTCCTCCGGCCGGCAGGAGGACGCTCTGCATTCCCTGAGGAAAGGTCTCCAGCTGGACCGCAAGCTGTCCGGGGTCAAGAAGCTCATGGAGAGAATCGGCTGTCCGGTCTGACTTGACAATTCAGCGGCGCTCCGCTTAACTCATTCTCGCTTTCAAATCACCCGGAGCCACCCGCGGAGGAGCGTATTTCATCATGAAAAGAATGATCTCGATTGCAGCTTTTGCGCTCATTGCGCTGCCCTTTGTCTCGGCGCAGGTTCTTGACCGGCCGGCTGCCACCGTGCGGCTGACAAAGACGCAGTCCATCACGGTCAGCCAGCTGCAGAAATTCGTGGGTCCCATGGAGGCTCAGGCGCGCCGGCAGCTCACCAAGGATGAGCGCAAGCAGATACTTGACCGCCTCGTGGAGACGGCGCTCATCGAGCAGGCGGGAGACCGGGATAAGGTGGTTGTTTCCGGAGCGGAGCTTTCGGCGCGCATTGATGAGTACCAGAAGCAGCTGGGAACGGCGGCGAATCTCGGCAGGCCGTTCACGGACCAGGAGCTGCAGCAATACGTCAAGAACAACGGCATGTCCTGGGATGACTTCCAGAAGCAGATCAAGGATCAGCTCCTCATGCTCAACTATGTCCGGGCCAAGAACCCGAAGGTCATGGACGATATCAAGCCGGTCAAGGATGCGGACATCCAGGACTTCTACGACTCGAACAAGAAGCAGTTTTTCATGGACGACATGCTCACGCTGCGCCACATCTTCGTGGACACCCGGGGGCTCGTCTCCAAGGATGACAAGGACAAGGCCCACAAGCGGGCTGACGACATCCTGAAAGAGCTGAAGGCCGGGGCTTCCTTCGGCGACCTCGTGATGAAGTACTCGGAGGACACTCTCTCGAAGTACAAGGGAGGCGACATCGGCACCCTCGTGCGCGGAGACCCGCAGCG
>DATKLM010000171.1:0-15169 GCA_035542415.1 Spirochaetia bacterium | reverse complement strand
GAGCGCGTGCAGGTCGGCCCTGATCGTGCGGAACCGCTCGTCGAAGTCAGCGAGGAGGAGCCTGATGGAAGAGAGCTCGGATGAGGAGAACCGCCGGCTTCCTTCCAGGTACGTCTTCTGGCTGCGCTTGCTCGTGATCCGCAGCCGGCTGAAAGCCTCCGCTGTCTCGTAGTTCTCTGCAAGAAGCCTCTTCAGGCCGGAAAGCCTGCGGAACTGCACGAGGAGGCCGCTGGCGATCTGCGTGGCTTCCGCCTCCCGCGACAGGAGGATCTTGTCCAGCACCTCTTCCGCGCTTGCAAGCTCCCGGTCGCAGAGACGGTCGAACAGCGTGAACACGTTTTCTTCCTTGGAATGGAAGATGTACTGCTCGGCCTCGGCCAGCCCGATGGAGGCCCCTTCCCCGAAGAACAGCGCCAGGCGCTCGCACTCCGAGCGCATCTCCCGCGTGTTGTTCTCCACCATGTCGAGGATGTAGTCCACCGCGTCGGCGTCCACGGTGATCTTTCGCTGCCGGAAGAAGTTCATGATCCAGCCCTGCTTCTGGTTCTCGAAGAGCTCCCAGAAGATCTTCTGCCGGTCCTTCGGAACGGCGGCCACGATCCTGCGGTCCACCTCGGAGGCAAACCCGCCGGCAACGAGAACGAGGGTCGCGTCCGCGGCCGGGGCCTCCAGGTAGTCGAGGAGCAGCCGGACCTCCTCCGCGCGCTTGACCTCTTCCACGCCCATGAGCAGGACCATGCGGTGGCGCGAGAAGAGCGTCTGGTTTCTCAGGCACAGGACGACGTCCGCCATCCGGGCCTCCCCGCCGTAGAACCGCGTGATCTCAGGCGGTTCCTTGAACCGGGCGGCCAGGGAATTGCGGATCGTGTCGATGAAGGCCGCTTTCTCTCCTTCTTCAGGACCGAGGAGGAGATGGACCGAAGCCTCCTTCGTGGAGGAGGCTGCGCTCACGAATAGCTTCTCATGAGGAACGCGAGCTTGCCGAGGATGCGGACGTTCTGCGTGAAGATCGGGGGATACTTGGGGTTCTCCGCCTTGAGGCGCACGCGGTTCCTTTCCATGAAGAAGCGCTTCAGCGTAACGGCGTCGTCAACCATTGCCACCACGATGTCGCCGTTGTCCGCCGTGCCCTGGTGCGCCACGACGACCACGTCACCGTCCACGATCCCGGCGTCCTTCATGCTGTCTCCCTTGACCTTGAGCGCGAAATGCGCCGAAGCGCCGAGCGCCGTGGCCGGGACCTGGACGAAGCCCTGGAGGTTCTCCTCCGCGAACAGCGGCTTGCCCGCGGCGACGCTGCCGAGGAGCGGGACGGAGGCCACCTCGTCCTTGTCCGCCTCCGCGTCGCGGATGATCTCGATGGCGCGGGAGCGGTTCTCGTGGCAGCGCAGGTAGCCCTTCTTCTCGAGGGCCTTCACGTGGTCGTAGCTCCCCTTGACGGAGAACTTGAAGTTAACGGCGATTTCGCGGATCGTGGGCGGGTAACGGTTCTTGTGGATGAAGCCGCGGATGAAGTCGAAGACTTCCCGCTGGCGCTGGGTGAGTCCTTTCATTTTTCCTGCTTCTCCGCCGCGACTTTCAACTTCTTCATCTTGCTGTGGAGGTTGCTCGCATAGACCCCGAGCGACTCTGCCGCCCGGGAGATGTTGCCGCCGCTGTGCCGCAGTCGGTCGGCAATGAGGTCCCGCTCAAAGCTGTCACGCGCCTGGGCGAGCGTCATGTCGGCGTAGGCGGTGAGGATGTCGTTCTGCTGTCCCCGCGGGGCCGCCCCCAGGAACGACGTCACCGAATCGGCGGAGATAACCTCCTCCTCGGACATGATATTAATCCTCTCCACGAAATTTTTCAATTCCCTGATGTTGCCCGGCCAGTGGTAGGCCCGCAGGATCCGCATCCCCTCGGGGGAGAGCGTTTTGGGCTCCTTGGCGGAGGGCCGCTTGAACTTCTCCATGAAGTACGACACCAGATCGGGCATGTCCTCCATGCGGTCCCGCAGCGGTGGAACAACGATGGGGACGACGTTGATGCGGAAGTACAGGTCCTCCCGGAACTTCCCGGACCGTACCTGCGCCTGGATGTCCTTGTTCGTCGCGGAGATCACGCGCACGTCGACGGAGATCGACTGCTCCGCCCCTACCCGCTCGAAGCGCATCTCCTGGAGCACCCGCAGCACCTTGGCCTGGGTCACGAGGGACATGTCCGCGATCTCGTCCAGAAAGAGCGTGCCGCGGTTGGCCAGCTCCAGCTTGCCGCGCCTCCGGGCCAGTGCGCTCGTGAAAGCGCCTTTCTCGTGGCCGAACAGCTCGCTCTCAATGAGGCTCTCCGGGATGGCCGCGCAGTTCAGCTCCACGAACGGTCCCCCGGAACGCGCGCTTCGACTGTGGATCTCCCGCGCCACAAGCTCCTTGCCGGTCCCGTTCTCCCCGAGGATGAGGATGCGGGAGTCGCTCGCCGCGGCCTGCTCGATGAGGCCGCGGACCGCCATCATCCCGGGGCTGGATCCGATCATGCGGTCGTCCATGAAGATGCTGTTCTTCAGCGTCCTGTTTTCCCGGCGCAGGTCCTCCAGGGCGAGCGCGTTGCGCACGACGGTGATGGTGCGGTCCAGTGACAGGGGCTTCTCCAGAAAATCGAACGCCCCCATCTTCGTCGCCTGAACGGCGAGTGAGATGTTCGCGTGGCCCGAAATCATGATCACCTCGACGTCGGGATACTGCTCGCGCAGCCGGGAGAGGACGTCGATGCCGCCCATGTTGGGAAGCCAGACGTCCAGGAAGACGAGGTCCACCGGGCGCGCGGCGAGCTCCGCAAGGCCCTGGATCCCGTCCTCCGCGCCGATCACGGAGTAGCCCTCGTCCTCCAGAATATCCTGGAGCACGGAACGGATGCCCGGTTCGTCGTCGATGATGAGGATGGTGCTCATGCCGGGGCTCCCGCGTGCGCCCCCGGGGCGCCCGCGGAAGGCGCGCCCAGAGGCAGGTCGATGAACACGGTGGTGCCGCTGGAGCCGTCGCTTTCGGCCCACACGTTGCCCTTGTGATCGAAGACGATGCGCTGCACGATGGCGAGGCCCAGGCCGGTCCCCTCCTTCTTGGTCGTGAAGTAGGGATCGAAGATCTTTTCCCGGTTCTCCTCGGCGATGCCCGTGCCCGTGTCGCTCACCGCGATGCGGCAGTACGAGGTGTGCGCCTTCTTCACCACGTCCGCCCTCACGCCCACCGACCCGCCGGCGGGCATGGCCTGCACGGCGTTGGTGAAGAGGTTGGCGAACACGCGCTTGATCTGGTTGCGGTCCACGCTGAGCACGAGGTTCTCCGGCACGTCGCCGATGTCGATTCTCACGTTCGAGGAGAGGCTCGCGTACACGGACATCACCTCCTGGAGGATCTCCCGGACGTTGACGGGAGTGGGCTGCGGCACGGGCAGCTTGGCGAAATCCCCGAACTCCCGCAGGAGCCGCTCCAGGTTGTCCACCTCCTTGATGATGGCGGACACCGAGGAGCCCAGCACGCGCCCGAACTCGTCCTTGTCCGCCGTGCCCGGGGCATCGGCATGCCTGCGGAGGATGCGCTGGGCCGACAGCTTGATGGGGGTGAGCGGGTTCCTGATCTCGTGGGCCAGGCGCTGGGCAATCTCCTGCCACGCGGTGATCCTCTCCGCCTGGAGGAGCTTGCGCCGCGAACGCTCCAGCTCCGACACCATTCCGTTGAACGATTCCACGAGGTTGGACAGCTCGTCCCGCGGCCGCGTGAGGATGCGGAAGCTGAAGTCCCCTTCAGCGACCCTTCGCGTGGCGTCCTCCAGGTGGACGATCGGGCTGATGATGCGTTCCGTCAGGAGGAGGCTGACGAGGATCGTGATGAAGAAGAGAGGGAGGGAGAACAGGAGGAAGAAGCCCACGAGGACGGTCTGGAAGAGCTCGCGGAACCGGTCCAGCGCGGTAAACAGCGTCAGGCTCTCCGTGAGCCGGCGTGCGTTCAGGCGCAGGGAGGACGGCATGAGCGAGCTTGCCACCGCGGTGAGCCGCTCTCCCCGCGCGGAGAAAGTCTTCACGTCCCGCAGGATGCTGACGTCGCTTCGGTCCTCACGGGGCTGGATTCCGCCGCTTCCTTCCACGGTGGAGAAATCCGAGATGCGGGCCCGGGGATCTCCGCGGAAGGCCACCTCCCGGCCGTCCGGCGCGAAGAGCTGCAGCGCGCCGATTCCCGAGTTGAGCTGGTGGATGGATTCCCACGCTCCATCCGGGTCCCCGGCGAACTGGCGCACGAGGGACGGCGCCAGCGTGCCGTCGGTGAACTCCCGCAGGTTCTGCACCCTCTCATCCTGGTAGTCGATGGCGAGGCGCGAGGCCCCGCGCAGCGCATCCCCGATGGAGGAGCTGAACCATGTTCCCATGGCGGAGTTGATGAACGTGATGGCGAGCATCGACTGCGGGATCGCCGAGAGCACGCTGATGAGGATGAAGAAGAGCGTGAGCCGCAGCTTGAGACCGGCGCCGGCGAGGCTCATGGCCCGCTGACGGAGAAGCCGCACGATCTGGAAGAGCGTCACCCCGAGGAGGACGAGGGACAGCGCGAAGGCGACGACGAGCGCGATCGAGGTCACCGCGGTTTCCGTGCCCGCGATGGTGACGATGAACGTTCGTGAGAACGCGATGATGACCCCGATGAGGATCGCGAACAGAAGGATGAGGATGACGAGGCCCCGGGAAGTGTTCTCCGCCTGTCCGAGCGGCCGCCTCATGGGGCTTCCTCCCGCTTCCATGGTGTTGTGTAGGACGCGGCGGTCCCGGCGAGAGAGACGATGGTGAGGGGCGGCATGAGCCTCACCGGCTCGATGTGGGCCCGCGCGGAGACATAACGCGTCCGGGGGAGCGCCCAGCCGCGGTACACGGGGTAGTCCTTCACCGACAGGAAGGCGCGCAGGAGTTCGTTCGGGCCTTCGTAGGCGGTGCGCACTCCGTCATCCGCCTCCACGACGAACTTCCGATCGAGGAAGTCCCAGTACGCGCTTCGCGCGATCACCGTTTCGGAGAGAAGACGGTCCCGAGGAAACGGCAGGAACCCGCTCCTCTTCTGGTAGACGCGCAACGTGAACACGACGCGGGACTCCAGGCCGTCGCGGAGAGAGGCAATCAGGGCCGCCTCCCGGTTCCACGAGAACGAAAGGCTGGCGCGGACAGTGTCCTCCCGAACCGTCACCGCGAGATCCAGCGACTGGGCTGCCGCGCGCGGGACCCCGGCCAGCGCCAGCGCGGCCAGGACGACGACGGCACCCGCCCGCGCGATCCGGCCGTCACTCCTCTTCGAAGCGGTTCTGAAAAAGCTGCTCGATGGCATCAAGGGCCTGCGCCTCGTCGGGCCCGTCGGCGATGATTTTCAACGGCGTGTTGTAGGTTGCTCCCAGGGTGATGACGCCCATGATCGACTTCCCGTTGACCCGCTCGCTGTCCTTCTCGATGAAGATGCGGCTCTCGAACTCGCTCGCGGTCTTCACGAGAAGCGCCGCGGGGCGGGCGTGCATGCCGGCCCGGTTGCGGATGGTGACGATACGTTCGACCATGGGCCCTCATTTCTCATTCAGGAATATCGTGCGTGTGCTTTCCGTTTCCAGCCAGTTCATCACGTTCTTGTTGAACTCCCGCGCGGAGTAGTAGCCCATCTTCTTCAGCCTCTCATTACGCGCGGCGGTTTCGATGATCACGGGGATGTTGCGCCCCGGCTTGATGGGGATCACGACACAGGGAACGTGGACGCCGAGGATGTCCACCGTGTTCTCCTCCGCGCCGATGCGGTCGTAGTTCTTCTTGGGATCCCAGAACTCCAGCTTGACGACGAGCTGGATCTGCTTGCGGTCCCGGATTGCCCCCACCCCGAAGAGGTGCGTGATGTTGATGATCCCCAGTCCGCGGATCTCCATGTGGTGGCTGACCACCTGGGCGCCGCTGCCCATGAGGATGTTTCCGCTCACGCGCCGGATCTCCACCATGTCGTCCGCCACGAGGCGGTGGCCGCGCTCGATGAGGGAGAGGGCGGATTCGCTCTTGCCCACGCCGCTGTCTCCCTCCAGCAGCACGCCGATGCCGAACACCTCCACGAGGACGCCGTGCACGGTCTGCTTGGGAGCGAAGATCGTGGAGAGCACCCGCAGGATCCGCATGGTGAACTCGGAGGACGACAGGTCGGTCTGGAGGATCGGGCAGCCCGCCTTGTCCGCGATGTCGAAGAAGTCAGCCGTGGGCTCCAGGGAATGGGTGAAGACGCAGCAGGGAATGGGGAACTCGAAGAGCTTCTCCATCTCCCCGCGCCGCTTCTCCTTGGCGAGCTTCTGGAGAAACGCGTTCTCACCGCGGCCGAAGATCTGGATCCGCTGGTGGGCGAAGTTCTCGTAGAAGCCCCCCAGCTCGAGCCCCGGCCGGTTGATCTCCGTGACGGCGATCTCCCGGATCAAGCCGGGCCGGCCGCCGATACATTTCAGGTTGAGGGCGTCGTTCTCCCGCAGGTCGAGCTGGAGGAGATCGAGGACCCGGAACTTCTGCGTTTCTGATGCCATTCCCGTGTCTGCTCTGTCCCCGCGCCTAGCTTTCTTCCCGCGCGGGCTCCTGCTTCTTGTGGTGCTCCTGGATCTTCGACTTTTCCTTTTCTATTTTCGCCTCGAGCCTGTCGAACAGGTCGTCGATGCCGGTGTTGAGGTTGAAGTTCTCCACCCCCATGTGGATGGTGCTCCCCCAGCGGAAGTTGACGGTGGCGTCCACCTTGAAGAGGTTCTTCTCCTTGGTCAGGTTCAGGAGAAAATCCACGATGAGGTCCTGGGCAAAGTCCAGGCGGGACATCTTCAGGTCGATATACTCCCGGATCTTCTCCGTGACTTCGAGATGAATTCCCCTGATCTCGGTCTTCATGTGCGTCTCCTCTGGTAGGATGAGTCAATGGCCAGTTCGCCCCTGTACTTGGCGACCGTCCGGCGGGCTATGGAGACGCCCTGCGCAGCCAGGATCTCGACGATTCTCTGGTCGGACAGCGTGCCTCCGCCCTCCTGCCCGATGATCTCCCGTATGATCTCCTTCACACCCTCCTTCGAAAAGCTCGTGCCGCCGCCCGCCGTGCCGGGCACGGAGTTGGAAAAGAAGTGCTTGAGGGCGAAGATGCCCCACTCTGTCTGGACGTACTTCGACGACGTGATCCTCGACACGGTGGCCTCGTGCACGCCGATCTCACCCGCGATGTCCTTCAGCGTGAGGGGCTTCAGGTACTTCGGCCCCCTCATGAAGAAGTCCCGCTGAAACTCCACGATGGCCCGGCAGACCTTGAGGAGAGTCTCGTTCCTCTGGCCGATGGTCCTGATGAACCACCGCGCCTCGTTCAGGTTCTGCGTGACGAACTGCCGGGTCTTCGGGTCCCCCGATTTCTCCCGGTTCTTCGACATCTCCTCAAACAGCGGGTTGAGGCCGAGGACCGGGACAACCTCATCATTCAATATAATCACGAACTCTCCGTCGTGGATGGTGACCTGGACGTCCGGGAGGACGTAGCGGGCCACCTCACGGGAGTAGTTCCTCCCGGGGAGGGGATCCAGGGTCCGCACGAAGGCGACGATCTCCCGCAGCCGGGCCTCCGATATCTTCATTCCCTTTTCGATGTCGCGCAGCTTCTGTTTCTCCAGCTCCTCGAACCAGCCCTCCACGAGCTCGGCAGCCCGGGGATGGGGCGAGGGATGGCGGCGAATCTGCACCAAAAGGCTCTCACGGACGTCCGTGACGCACACCCCCAGCGGATCGAATCCCTGCACGAGATCGAGGATCATGGGGACAAGCGCCTTCTCGGGGACCTCCTTGAACAGAACGTCCAGCGGTTCGATGTGGAAGCCGTTCTCGTCCAGGTTTCGGATCAGGAGCTCGCCCACCCTGCGCCAGCTTTCCGGGATGGGCTGGAGGGCGAGCTGCCACAGGAGGTGGTCCTGGAGGCTCTCCGGAAGGGACAGCGCGCCCTCGATGAACTGGCGCCGGGCGTCACTCGCCGCTTCGGCGTCCGCGCGGGAATAGCCGGTGTCCGAGGAGTTCTCGAAGTAGTCTGCCTCGCCATCCCCCTTCTCCCGCGCCGGCAGGGAATCCAGGGACACCGTGGAGCGGTCCTCCTCCACCTGGAGCGCGGGATTCTTCTCCAGTTCCTCTTCGATGGTCGTGCGCAAGTCCTGGAGAGGCAGAGCCATGAGCTTCACCGCCTGGTAGAGCTGCGGGGTCATCTTAAGCTTCTGGACCTGCCGGAGAACCGGTCTCTGGGACTGCACGATGCCTCCTCGCTGGATTGTGGGCTACGGCCTATGCTTTTGTCAACTTTAGCGCGGCCCGATGGGCCGCGCGAGGGGACCCCGTCCACGGTACTCCGCGAAGTTGGGCGGCAGCCGGCTGCGGAGCAGACGGCGAGAGCCCTGGGGAAGGCTTAGCGGACGGCAAAACTGCTATATCTCGAACTCGTGGCCCAGGTAGATCTTGCGGGCGAGCTCGCTCGCCAGGATCTCCTCCCGGCTGCCGCTGACGAGGATCTCCCCGAGGTTGATGATGTGGGATCGGTGCGTGATCTCCAGCGTGTCGCGGACATTGTGGTCCGTGAGGAGAACCCCGATGCCCGAGTCCGAGAGCCTCTGGACGATTCCTTTGAGCTCGGCCACGGTGATGGGGTCGATGCCGGCAAAGGGTTCGTCCAGAAGGAGGAACTTCGGTTCTATGGCCAGGGAGCGGGCAATTTCCGTGCGCCGCCGCTCGCCTCCGGAGAGGGTGTACGCCTTCTGCCGGCGCAGGTGCGTGATGCCCAGCTCGTCGAGGAGCCGGTCCAGCAGATGCTTTTTCTGTCCTCGGGTCAGCGCGGCCCGGGTTTCGATGATCGCAGCAACATTGTCTTCCACGGAAAGCTTTCGAAATACCGACGGCTCCTGGGGCAGGTAGGAAATGCCAAGCCGCGCACGCTTGTACATCGGAAGGCCCGAGATATCCTTCCCGCCGAGCCAGATTCTTCCCGCCGTGGGCCGGATGAAGCCCACGACCATGTAGAAGACAGTGGTCTTGCCCGCCCCGTTGGGTCCCAGCAGGCCGACAACCTCGCCGCTTTCCATGGTGAAGGTGACCCCTCGGACGGCGTCCTTGCGGCCGAAGGTCTTGACCAGGCCTTCGAGGAAGAGTGTCCCGTCAGTGCCCACCCGGACCTCCCGGAATGCCGCCTGGCGGCCCGGCCTGCGGCGGAGAGGCCGGGGGCCCTTCTGCCTTCGTGTCCTTGGGCTTTTCCTTGGTCTCGGACTGAATCGTGCCCTGGACGTCTCCCTCGAGGCTGATCTCCTCGGTGTCCAGGTTGATCGTGATCCGGGCCGCCTGGTAGATATCGCTCTTCCGTGAGACCCAGGGCATTCCGGAAAGCTCCAGGAGCTTTTTGTCGCGCCAGTACTTCGCGAACTCCGCGCGGCAGACGAGATCCTTCTTTAATATCCTCACGCCGATCTGGACGATCGTGAGCTTCTCGGGATCCCGGTCCTCGATAAATCCGCCCTTGACCACCATTTCGTTCTTCACGTCCGCCATCACGGCGCCGCCGGTGACGCGGGAGATCTTTCGGTCCCGGTCGTAGAAGAGGTGATCGCTCTTCAGATCGAGACCGCGCTTGGAATCCACGACGTGCACGCCGCCGCTGCACTGGGCGTAGATGAAGTCTTTGCCGAACAGGCGGATCTGGTCCGCCGTGATGCGAAGATCCTCCGTGTCCACGCGGGCGTGTCCGCTGAGCAGGGCCTGCTGGTTACCCTCCGCCAGGATCGTGCTCATGCTGTCCCCGGCATACGTGAACGTCTGGGTTTCCGCCGGCAGGAGGGGGGAGACGAGCACAAGCGCCGCGCAGGCAATCGCTCGTTTATTGCTTTTTTTCCTGCCACACATACTTTCCCTCGACGCGGCCGGAAAAGGCCACCTGGCGGGCGTGGAAATCTCCGACGAACCCCAGGCCCTGAATGAACGAGCCGTCCTCCTTGCGCACGATGACCTGCTCGGCCGGGGGGGCGCTGAGGCGCTTCTCCTTGTTCTGCCACGTGAGAGAGGCCGCGAAGACGGAGGCCTTCTCCGACGCGGAGCGCACTCTCACCGAGCCGGAGATCTCTGCGTTCTCCGTGTCGGTGTGGTAGACGATCCGCCCCGCCTTCCCTTGCGTTGCCGTCGCGCCGTCGGCGTCCCGCTCCTCGAAACGGGCATCGGTGAGGATGGTCCTCTTCTGCGCGTTGAAGGTTTCCGCCCGGGCGGCCTCCAGGACAAGGGAGAGATGGCCGTTGCGATGGATCTTATGCACGAGCCCGACCGCAATGGTGTCCGGCACCCCTTCGCCGGCTTTCTCCTCCACCTCGGTGGCCCGGTAGTCCAGGCTGCACCCGGCGGCCGTGAGAAACGCGCACGCCGCGGCCGCAAGGGCGGTGGCTCGCACGGCGCTCAGGCGTGAACGGCGGCCAGCTTTTCCTGCGCTGCCAGGCATGCGGTGACGAAGTGGGAGAACAGTGGTGACGGGGCGAGCGGCTTGGATTTGAACTCGGGGTGGAACTGGACCCCCACGCCCCACGGGTGATCCGGCCACTCCACGGATTCCACGAGCGTCCCGTCCGCGGTGAGCCCGCTCACCAGGAGGCCGGCATCCTCAAGGTCCTGGCGGTACTGGTTGGAGACTTCGTAGCGGTGGCGGTGGCGTTCCGAGATGGTCTCCGCTCCGTACGCCGCGTTGATCTTCGTGTCGCTCAGGAGGTGAGTGTCGCTCTTTCCCAGGCGCATCGTGCCGCCGAAGGACTTGATGTCCACCTGCTCCTCCAGGAGGCTCACCACGGGCATCTTCGTCTCCGGCGCAAACTCGGTCGAATTGGCTTCCTTCAGCCCGAGGAGGCTGCGCGCGTACTCGATCACCATGATCTGCATTCCCAGGCAGATCCCGAGGTACGGGACCCGGTTCTCCCGGGCGTAGCGCGCCGCCCGGACCATGCCCTCAATGCCCCGCAGGCCGAACCCGCCCGGCACGAGAATGCCGTCACACTCGGAGAAGGAGGCCGCCAGGTCCCGCCCGTCTTCCAGGTCCTCGCTCTCGAACTTCACCAGCTGCACACGCGCTCCGTTGGCGATGCCCCCGTGGAACAGGGACTCGAAGATGGAGATGTAGGCGTCATGCAGGCCGGTATACTTGCCCACGATGGCGACGCGCACGGTCCTCCGCGCCTCGGTGAAGTGCTTCACCACGTTTCTCCAGCCGTCGCGGATGGAGTTCTTTTCTCCGAGGCCGAGCTTTTTCACGATGATCTGGTCCACCTTCTGATCGACGAAGGTAAGCGGAATCTCGTAGATGGTTGTCCGCACGTCGAAGGCGGAGATCACGGCCTCCTTCTCCACGTTCGTGAACAGGGAGATCTTGCGGCGCAGGTCCTCATCCAGGGGGCTGGCTGACCGGCAGAGCAGGATGTCGGGCTGGATTCCTATTTCGCGCAGCTCCTTCACGGAGTGCTGCGTGGGCTTGCTCTTCGGCTCGCCCCAGTAGACCTGCGGCACGAGCGTGAGGTGGATGAAAAGCACGTTCTCCTTGCCCAGGTCGTGGATGAACTGCCGGGCGGCCTCGAGGAACGGCACGCTCTCGATGTCCCCGACCGTTCCCCCGATCTCCACGAGCGTCAGATCCACGCCGGGCTGCTCGCCCACGCGGAAGATGCGCGCCTTGATCTCGTCCGTGATGTGCGGGATGACCTGCACGGTCTTTCCCAGGTAGCGGCCTTCCCGCTCCTTGGTGATCACGGCCTGGTATACCTGGCCGGTTGTTATGGAGTTGTCCCGGCTGAGGGGTGACGAGGTGAACCTGTTGTAGTTGCCGAGGTCGAGGTCCGTCTCCGCGCCGTCATCCGTGACGTAGACTTCCCCGTGCTGGTAGGGGTTCATCGTCCCCGCATCCACGTTGATGTACGGATCGATCTTTATCATTCGAACGCTGAACCCCCTGTTCTCCAGGAGGCTCCCCAATGAGGCAGCGGCGACGCCCTTTCCCAGCCCCGAGCAGACGCCGCCGGTCACGAAAATGTATTTGCTCATGGGGATTGGATTGTAGCATAAAGGGGGCGGAGCGACGAGAGGGCGCAGCAACGGAAGGCGAGGGCGGCCGAGGCCCCGGAAGGCCGAGAGGCCGCCCAGGCACGTCCCGAAGGGACGTGCTCTAGTCGTCGATGACGGTGACTTTCTTCCTCATGTCCCAGCGGATCCACGGCCGCAGGGCCTCGATCTGGGACCGGTTCACGTAGTAGACCTTGTTGTCGTATTTCACGAGCCCGCCGTCGTAGTTCCCGAACTGCAGGCGGTGGGACACGCGGCCGAGGAACGTGGCGCGGTCCCAGTACGGGCAGGTCTTCAGGTGAGGAATCTTTCTCAGGATGCTCGCCTTGATCGTGTCACCGGCCAGGGGATCGCGAAAAAAATCTTTCCACTTCATGGCGCCCGCGAGGATTGTACTCCATGACCCTGATTCCGTACAAGGCAAAAAAGAGAGGCTACCCGGAAGGCACTCCTCCCAGGGCCAGCGCAGCAACGAGCAGCAATCCGAAGACCATTGCGGTGCGCGCGGCCTGCGCCGGCGCGTTCCCCGGCACGTCCCGAGCGGAGAGCGAGCGCAGAAGAAGCACGGCAAGCGGGGCAGAAGCCCAGACCAGGAGCGCCCACGGTCGAAGCGCCCCCGCCAGGACCGCGGCCGCCACCAGCAGGTACGCGCCCGCGGCGAGCGCTGCTGCCAGCGCCACGGCGGGTTTCCTGCCCAGCAGTGTCGCCGGGGTGTGGACGCGAAGCGCTGAGTCCGCTTCCACGTCTCTGACGTTGTTCACGAGCAGGACCTGCGCCACCCAGAATCCCTGGATCGTCGACAGGAGCAGGGCATGCCGTGAGCCTGCAAAGGTCTCTCTCTGAACGAAGAACGCTCCGAGGACCATGAGAGGGCCCCACATGATGAACGCCGTGAGCTCGCCGAGGGCACGCGCTTTCAGGCGCAGCGGCCCCGCCGTGTAGAAGTATCCCGCCAGGATGCCTGCGGCAGTGAGCGCGGCGAGCGGCCAGCCTCGGAAGATGCTCAGGATGGCAGCGATGACGGCCGCGGCGCACCAGAAGGCGACGGCGCCAGTCAGGATCTGCCGCGGTGAGAGCGTACGCTCCACGAGCGGGTGATGCCGTGCTCGCACCGAAGGGGAGCCGGGCGCATCGACGCCGGCCTTGAAGTCGAAATAGTCATTGCCGAGGTTGGTCGCGGCGTGCAGGCACAGTGTGCCGGCGAGCGCCGCAAGGGCGAGCCACCAGTCCACCACCCCCTCGGCGCCCGCGGCGAGCGTCCCCAGGGCCACCGAGACCGCGGTCATGGTGAATGACCACGGCCGCGTGGCCCCGAGGACGCGGACGGCGCTCCGGGGGAACCCGGCTACTTCATCGTTGCGGGCGTCCACTTGGCGAACGCGTCGAAGTGCTGCCAGTAGGCGGCGTACCCGGTGAATGCCCAGAGGGCGGCGCTGACGAGGAGGATCACCGAGAGCACGAGGCGCAGCACGCGCGCCTTCTTGAAGTACAGTCCCGGCAGCGTGAGGATGGCCGAGATGCCGGTGAGGATGAAGCCCGCCGCGGCAAGAGCCGGCTCGTTGGTAAGCTTCAGGTCGATGATGCGCACGCCGATGACGATCGCGGCGACTCCCGCGAAAAATGAATAGATGCCGATGGTGATGAGGTCCCATCCCCAGAGGATGGCCAGGCCGGCCATGAAGAACAGCCCGCCGTAGAACACCGACATCTCCCCGTAGGGGAAGTTGTACGGTCCGGGCAGCGGCCACGTGAAGATCATGCGGAAGCCGGTTGCCAGGGCGATGAAGCCGGTAAGAAGGAACCCCGGGATCAGCTTCTTCGGATCCTTGTCGATGAGCCTGCCCATGAAGAGCGCGAAAAGCACGAGCGAGACGACCAGGTTGACGAGCATCAAGGTCAGGAAGTCTATGAACATTTCTTTCCTCCTTCAGCCACCAGGGGAGAATTTACTGCTTTTTGAACGGCTCAGGCACCTTCTTCCGCCGGAGACCCAACATCCGCCTGTGCGGATGGCGGCGGCGCCGGACAGCCTTCCCGCAACCGGGTAATGGAGACCGCTTTTCCCTCATCGTCGATCTCGATCACGACACCCTGCAGCTCCAGGCGCGCCCAGGCCTCCTTGGAGTATTCGTGCACGAGAGTGGTCAGCTTGCGGATCTCGATGGCCGGGTCGAGCCCCCCCACGGACTCCAGGCTGCCCGTTCTGCCGGCGTCCGTGATGACGGCGGTCCCTCCGGCAAGAACGCGCTCGTCCGCGGTGAGCGCCTTGGTGTGCGTTCCCACGACGGCGGACAGCTTCCCGTCGGCCAGGGCGAACATCGTTGCTTTCTCCGCCGTGGTCACGGCGTGGAAGTCGAGGAGGATGGTCTTCGTCTCCGCGGAGATGGTTTCCAGGAGCCGGGGGAGGAGACTGAACGGGTTCTTCAGGTGTACTCTCTTGAACCCGGCGATGCCGAGGAGGCTCAGGACAGCGATCTTGCGGCCGTCCCGCTCGTAGACCATGAAGCCCCTGCCCGGGTTCTTCGGCGGGTAATTCGCCGGGCGGATGAGGTAGGGAGCGCGGGAGAAATGCTCCACGATGTCCTTCTTGTAGTAGCTGCATTCCCCCGTCGTGATGACGTCCACGCCAAGCTTGTGGAGGTAGACCGCGTGGTTCTTCCCGATCCCGAACCCGCCGGTGGCGCCTTCACCGTCCGCGATGACAAAATCGATGGAGAGCGCCTCCTTGAGCTTCGGGAGAAGCTCCTTGACGCACCAGATGCCCGACTTGCCGACAATCTCCCCGATGAAAAGCACGCGCAGGGTTGCCATCCGCAAAGGATAGCGACGCGCCCGATCCTTGACAAGTTTCGGCGCTTTTTGCTACGTTTTCGCCGAGCCCGGATGGTGGAATTTGGTAGACACGCTAGATTCAGGGTCTAGTGCTCGCAAGGGCATGGAGGTTCAAGTCCTCTTCCGGGCAATTCTAACTCTCCAAGAAGCAATGAATTAGAAGAACGCCTTCAACTCCTCGGGAGAAGAGTCACCCAGCTCTATGGTTTACTCTTTGGTTTATTGGAGTCATCC
>DATKLM010000170.1:0-22325 GCA_035542415.1 Spirochaetia bacterium | reverse complement strand
GCTGCTGAAGCACGCGCCCTCCATCCTCGCTTTCGCCACCCCCACGACGAACAGCTTCAAGAGGCTGGTGCCCGGTTTCGAGGCGCCCGTGAACCTGGCCTATTCCCGGAGGAACCGCAGCGCTGCGGTACGCATCCCCATGTATTCCACCTCGCCCAAGGCCAAGCGCATCGAGTTCCGCTGCCCGGATCCGAGCAGCAACCCCTACCTGACGTTCGCCGCCATGCTGATGGCCGCGGTGGACGGGATCCAGAACAAGATCGACCCGGGACAGCCCCTGGACAAGGACATCTACGACCTGCCGCCGGAGGAGCTGGCCGCCGTTCCCAAGACCCCGGGGTCTCTGCGGGAAGTGCTGAAGGCGCTGGAGAACGATCACGACTACCTGCTCAAGGGTGACGTGTTCACGCCGGACGTCATCGAGACCTGGATCGACTACAAGATGAAGAACGAGGTGCTGGCCCTCGACCTGCGGCCGCACCCCTGGGAGTTCATGCTCTACTTCGATATCTGAAATCTGAAAGTAGAAGATCTTCCGCTCAAATCCCTCCGGCCCCCCGCTTCCGCGGGGGGCTGTCTTTTTCGGCGCTCCCGCATATGCTTGATCGCATGCAGGGAAGCCCACACGGCGCGGGGAATACCGCGGCCGCGCTCCAGGAGCGCCTCCCCGGCGTCAGCCGGCAGCTGATCGCGGAGCACGTGCGCCGATGCGACGCGCGCTACTTCGAGCGTTTCAGCGAGGCGGAGATTGCGGGCCATCTCCGGGGCCTCTCATGCCTCGGGCCTGCCCAGGGTGCCGCAGTGCAGGTTGCCCGATACGAGGGCGGCTCGCTGGGCTGCACCGTCCTTGCGTTCGACCACCGCGGAGCGTTCTCCCTCATCTCGGGCGTCCTGTCCGCCCTGGGATTCGACATTGGCTCGGGGGACATCTTCACCTGGGGCGCGCCGGATGGACAGAGCCCCGCTGACCTCGCCCTGCGCCGCAGGCGTCTCATTGACCAGTTCATCGGGACGGTGGATGCCGGGGAATGGGACGAGGCCTGGACGGAACGCCTGACCGGCCGGCTTCGCGAGATTTTCGATGCGCTGGAGCGCGGCGGGCAGGAGGCGGCATCCGCGCGCCGGATCGTCAACGAAATGGCCGCGGAGAAGCTTGCCGGACTTGGCGCCCGGCTCGGTGCCGGCCCCGGCGCGGCGGTCCTCCCCGTCCGCATCGAGGTGGACACGTCCCCCGGCGCCCGGACGCGGATGCGCGTGAAGACGCAGGATACGCCCTTCTTCCTCTATACGTTCTCCACGGCCCTCTCCCTTCAGGACGTGTCCATCGAGTCGGTGACGATCAGAACGGAGGCCGGGCGGATCGAGGACGAGTTCGAGTTCGTGGATGGCGCGGGCAAGCCGATCTCCGACCCGTCGCGCATGGACCGCATCAAGCTCTCCGTCCTCCTGACGAAGCAGTTCACCTCGTTCCTGGGCAGCGCCCCGGATCCCCTGGCCGCGCTTCTCCGCTTCGAGCAGCTCGTCAAGGACATCGTGGCCGCGCCGGCGCAGGAGCGGTGGGTCGAGCTCCTGTCGAACCAGGACGTCCTTCGGGACCTGGCCCAGCTTCTCGGGGCGAGCACGTTCCTCTGGGAAGACTTCGTGCGGGTGCAGTATGAGGAGCTCCTCCCCCTGCTCGGGCCCGGCGTCACGTCACGGGGGTTCTGCGAACCTGTCGAGCTTCTTCCGGAGAGGCTGGAAGAGGCTCTCGGAAAAACGACAGACCCCGAGGAGTTCGCCCGGCGGCTCAATGAGTTCAAGGACCGCGAGACGTACCTCTTCGACCTGGATCACATCCTGAGCTCGCGGCGCTCGGGAACGGAGGAGGCGCCCGGCGCGGCCTTCCTCACGCTGTCGCGCAGGCTCACGGCGCTCGCGGAGGTGATCGTTGACGCGGCGGCGGCGTTCGCCTGGCGGCTGGTCGCTGCCCGGACCGGCGAGCCGCGGACGGTGGCCGGCCTGCCGGTACGGCTTGCTATCATGGGCCTGGGCAAGCTCGGCGGCGCGGCGCTGGGGTACGCTTCGGACATCGAGCTCCTGTTCGTGTACAGCGACAGCGGTTCCACTGATGGGATCCCGGATGCCGGGGAGCGCGTGGGCAACGCGGAGTTCTTCGACCGGCTCGTGCGCGAGGTGCTCCGTCTTGTGCACGCAAAGCGGGAGGGGATCTTTCACATCGACCTTCGCCTGCGGCCCTTCGGGAACGCCGGCCCGCTGGCCTGCAGCCTGGAGAGCTTCTGCACGTACTACGCGCGCGGGGGCGGCTCTCATTCCTACGAACGTCTCAGCCTCGTGCGGCTGCGGACCGTCGGCGGTGACCGCTCCTTCGGCAGCCAGGTCGAGCGCCTGCGGGACGAGATGGTGTACACGGCGCAGAGTATCGACCTTGCCGAGCTGCGCGACCTGCGCCTCAAGCAGGCCCAGGAGAAGGCCAGCCCCGGACGGCTCAACGCGAAGTTCAGCCCCGGCGGCCTGGTGGACCTGGAGTACGCGGTGCAGATGCTGCAGGTCATCCACGGCGCCGCGGAGAAGAGCCTCCGCACGCCGCGTATCCACGAGGCGCTGGACGCCCTTGCGGGAATCGGCATCGTGGAAAAAGCGGAGGCGGACGAGCTGGTCTTCTCCTACCGCTTCTTCCGCCGGCTCATCAACGGCCTGCGGATGCTGCGCGGCTCCGCGCAGGACCTGTTCCTGCCGGCCCTGGACTCCGACGAGTACGTCCACCTTGCCCGGCGCATGGGATACGAGGCGGAGGCCGGCATGAGCCCCGCCCAGAAGCTGCACCTGGATTTCGAGACGCACTCCGCGGAGGTGCGCGCGTTCGTCGAGCGTCACTTCGGGAGGGACACGCTTCCCGGCGCGCCGGTCGTGACGGTGGCGGACATCGTTCTGTCGGATTCCGTGCCGGAGGAGCCGGCGCGCGCGGCCCTGCGCGCGAAAGGCTTCGAGGATCCCAGCCGCGCCATGATGAACCTCCGCCGGATCGCGGGGGAAGCAGACCGGCGCACCCTGTTCGCCCGGCTGGCCATCCTGGCCTGCGACGTCCTGGCTCACCGTCCGGACCCCGACATGGCGCTCAACAACTGGGAGCGGTTCCTCCAGGCCCTGCCGGATCCGCAGGCGCACCTGCGCCAGATCCTTTCCCAGCCCATGCGGCTGGAGATCCTCATGTCCATCTTCTCCGCGAGCCAGTTTCTCGCGGACACCCTCGTCCGCAATCCCGAGTTCCTCGACTACATCGGCCGGCGTGAGATCCTTCACGAGCCCCGGAGCGCCGCGGACATCGCGGCGGAGCTCGCGCGCCTGTCCGCGGAGACGGCCGGCCGGGCCGCGTGGACGGACACCCTGCGCCGGTTCCGCAGGCGGGAGATCCTGCGGATCGGCGCGCGCGACATCTGCCTCGGCTCCCCGACGCAAAGCATCATGGAGGAGCTCTCGGACCTTGCCGACGCGGTGATCGGGGCGGCCCTGGCCCGCATCCGCGAGGAAGCCCGAAGCAGGTCCGGCTCGGACAGAGCCCCCCCGTTCTGTATCATCGCCTTCGGCAAGCTCGGGGGGAGAGAGCTCAACTACAGCTCCGACATCGACCTCATGGGCCTCTGCGCCGGGGACGATGCTTCCATGGACGCTGCCGCGCCGATCATGGAGGCCCTGCGCGCCGACCTGTCGTCACACTCGGTAGAAGGTTATGCCTACCGCGTGGACCTGCGCCTGCGCCCCTACGGGACCTCCGGACAGCTGGTCTTTTCTGTGGACTCCCTGCGCTCCTACTACACGAAGAGCGCAGCCCCGTGGGAAGTGCAGGCTCTCCTGAAAGCGCGCGCCGTGGCCGGCGACCTTGCGCTGGGAAGGTCGTTCCTGGAGTGGGCACGGTCGCTGCTGCTGTCACCGCACTCACCCGCGGACGTGGCGGACTCGATCGACCGTCTGAGACGCGAGGCCCTGCGAAGCCTCTCCAGAAGCATCCTTTCCACGACGGACATCAAGACGGGGCTCGGCGGGCTGCGTGACATCGAGTTCCTGGCCCAGGGGCTGCAGCTCGTCCACGCCCGGCAGAATCCCGGACTTCTTCTCGGCGGGACGATCCCCGCGCTGCGCGCGCTCGGGGCCGCCGGGGTTCTCCCCGTGGAGAGCGTTGAGCAGCTGTGCGGCGACTATCTCTTTCTCCGCCGCATCGAGCACTTCCTCCAGATCTACGAGGACCGCCAGACGCACAGCCTCCCCCGGGACCCGGCGCAGCTTCGCGCGCTGGCGCGGCTCATGCTGGGAAGCAATGCCACCGCGGAGCAGTTCGTGGCGCGCCTGGGAAAGCGGCGGGAACGGGTGCAGGACGCGTACCACCGCTACATGCGCGCGGAGGGACTGGGCTAGGCCAAACGCCGGTTGCGCTTCGCGCGATGCACGTTCATGCGAGCGTGCCTCTGCCCTCGGGCACGCACATCGACCGGATAGTGCGCTTCGCGCAATCCTCTAGTTGAGCGGTCCGACTTCTTTCTCTACCGCGCGGATGATCTCCCCGTCCCGAAGAAGCTCGAGCATCGCGTCGATGTCGCGGGAGAGGACGCGGTCGTGGTCCAGGCGGGGAACCACGTTCCGGCAGACCTCGTAGGCAGCCCCGGTTCCGCGGCCGGGCTTCCCCTTGGTCAGGAGGTCGAGGGCCTGGCAGCCGCAGAGAAGCTCGATGGCAGTGACCGTCTCCGCGTTCTGCAGGACCATCCTGAGCTTGCGGGCGGAGATGGTCCCCATGCTCACGTGGTCTTCCTTGTTCGCCGAGGTGGGGATGGAGTCCACGCAGGCGGGGTGGGAGAGGACCTTGTTCTCCGAGACGAGGGCGGCGGCAGTGTACTGGGCAATCATGAACCCCGAGTTCAGCCCGGAATCCGTGACGAGGAACGCGGGCAGACCGCTGAGGTTCGGATTGACCAGCCGCTCGATCCTCCGCTCGGAGATATCCGCCAGCTCGGCAACCGCCATGCAGAGGTAGTCCGCGGCCAGCGCAAGCGGCTGACCGTGGAAGTTGCCTCCCAGGAGGAACTCCCCCGTGTCGGGGAAGATCAGCGGGTTCGTGGTGGCGGAGACGAGCTCGGTTTCGAAGACGCCCTTCACGTGGGACAGCGCGTCCCTGCTCGCCCCGTGCACCTGGGGAGAGCAGCGCAGCGTGTACGCATCCTGGATGCGGTGGCAGTCCTTGTGAGAGGACATGATGGCGCTCTCCGCGGTGATCCGGAACATGTTGTCCGCGGCGGCGGCCTGCCCGGCGTGCGGCCGGGCGCGGTGAATGCGCGGGTCGAACTCAACGTTCGTGCCCATGAGCACCTCGAGGCTCATGGAGCAGGCAATGTCCGCCGTCCTGGCCAGGCGCAGCGCGTCGTTCACCGCCAGCGCGCCCAGGCCTGCCATGAACTGCGTCCCGTTGATGAGGGCGAGCCCCTCCCCTGCCTCCAGTGTCACCGTCGAGAGCCCCGCGGCGGCCAGGGCGTCCGCGCCCCCCAGGCGGGACCCGCGGTAGTATGCCTCACCGCGTCCGATCAGCACGAGGGCAGCGTGCGCCATGGGGGCGAGGTCCCCGCTTGCGCCCACGGATCCCTTCTGGGGGACCACCGGGCACACCCCGGAGTTGAGAAGGTCGATGAGCGCCTGCAGCGTCGAGGGTCGAACGCCGGAGTGTCCCTGCGCCAGGTCCTGCACGCGCGCCGCGATGGCCGCTCGGACCACCTCGATGGGAAAAGGGTCCCCGACTCCCGCCGCGTGGCTCATCAGGATGTTCTCCTGGAGCGTCTGCGCGTCCGAGGGTGCAATGGCCACCTCGCACAGCGCGCCGAAGCCGGTGGTGACCCCGTAGACGGCCCTTCCCTGCCTGACCCATGTCTCCACGAGATCACGCGCCGCCTGAACCCGGCTCAGCGCGCCGGGTGCGAGCTCAACGCGCCCCCCTCCGCGGGCGACGGACACGAGCCCTTCGATGGTCAGAGGCGCTTCCCCGATCACGACGTTGCAGCCCATACGCTCTCCTTCAGCTTTCCATCTCGGGGCCGGCAAGCCTCGTATCAACGAGCTGCTCGGTTCTCCCGGTATCCTCGAGCACCGAGATGAGATCCTCTCCGGTCCGGCGGTCCAGCTCCTCCCGCAGCGCCGCGTCGTGGAGCGACGGGAGGTTGACGCGCACGTTCCAGGCAGCCGCCGCGGCGCCGGCGCGGAGCATGACCGCCGCGGTCCCCGCGTCCGTGACGCACGCGGGGTTTCCCCGCTGCGCCGCGAGGCGGGCGAGGGCCGACAGCGTCCGGATGGCCGCGAGAGTGGAGGCCGGGACCTGCGCGGCCCGGGCCATGGCGGCCTGCACGGCCGTCGTCCTCGCGGCCTGCTCCTGCGGCGTGGAGCGCGGAAGCCGCCGCGCCGCCATGACGGCCATGAACGCCGCGGTGTCTTCATCCACGAGCCGCCGCAGGAGGGCCTCCTGCTCGCCCGCCTCCCGGCGCACTCTCTCCATGTCCGCCCAGGAGGCGCGGTACTTTTCCTTTCCCTCCGTCATGCGCGCCGCCATCCCGCACAGCGCGGCGCCCACCGCCCCGGCAAGCGCGGCCGCGCTCCCGCCTCCGGGGGCGGGAGACGCGGATCCGAGAGCGGCCAGGAAATCTCCGATTGTCATGTCGATCAGCTTCACGTCATCTCCTTCGCTGCAACACTCCGACCGGCAGCAAAAACCTCTGCAACAGGAGATACGCCCGCATGGAACGCAAGGATTGCCGGAGTCTCTCCTTCAAGAAGAAGGAAGTCGGCCTTCTTGCCCGGCGTGAGACTCCCCACCTCGTGTCCCAGCCCGAGGGCATACGCGGCATTCAGCGTTGCCGCCGTCAGGGCTTCCGGGACGGAGAGCCGCATCTGCAGCACGGCAAGGCCGAAGACGAACGGCATTGACTCCGTGAAGGATGAGCCCGGATTGCAGTCCGTGGCGATGGCCACCGGCAGTCCCCGGTCAATCAGGGTACGGGCGGGCGCGAACGGGCGGCGCATGCTGTACGCGGTTGCCGGGAGGAGCACGCCGATGACTCCGGCGCCGGCCATGGCCGCGATTCCGGAATCTCCGGCAGCAAGGAGGTGGTCCGCGCAGGACGCGTGAAGTGACGCCGCAAGCTCGGCGCCGCCGGTGTCATGCATCTCATCCGCATGCAGCCGGATGCCCATGCCGGCCGCCCGGGCCGCCTCCAGGATTGTGCGGCTCTGGTCCGTCGAGAAGACGCCCTCTTCGCAGAACACATCGCAGAAACGCGCTGCACCGGCCCGGGAGACGGCAGGGATCATCTCGGTGACGATGGAATCAACGTAACCCTCCGCGCGGCCCTTGTACTCCGGCGGCACGGCATGCGCTCCCAGGAACGTGGGAACCACGGTGAGCGGAGTCTCCCGGGAAATCCTCGCGATGACGCGAAGCTGCTTCATCTCCGGCTCCAGGGCAAGACCGTAACCGCTTTTAATCTCCATTGTCGTGGTGCCCATGCGGAGCGCCGAAAGCGCCCGAATGCGGGTGCGTGCAAAGAGCTCCTCCTCCGAGGCTGACCGGACGGATTCCACGGAGGAAAGGATACCTCCCCCGTCCTTCAGGATCTGGAGGTAGTCCGCCCCCGAAAGCCGGGCCTGGAACTCCTTCTCTCGGGGGGCGACGAAGCACAGGTGCGTGTGCGAATCCACGAAACCCGGGACCATGCACTTTCCCCTGCAATCGATCTCCTGATCGATCTCCCCCGGGTGAATGCGTCTCATGACCGCCTGCTCATCGCCGACCGCCTGGATGCGCCCGTCCCGGCAGAGAAGGCAGCCATGGTTCCAGCGGGAAACGCGCCCCTGCCCCGGACCGCGGGCCGGCGCTCCGGTATCCTCCGGCGTCCAGATGCCGGCATTGCGAAACAGAGTCAGCATCAGCCCCGGCCTCCGACCTCCGCGATCCCGCTCATCACGTCCAGGAGCCGCAGGTCCAGCACCTGGGCTTCGTCGAAACCGGCGACCTGGAGTGAGCGAGCGGCCTCCGAAAGCAGGGCAGCCGCGGGCACGAGCCCGTAGATCTCCGTCTCAAGCACGCGGACCCCGCACTTCGCCGCTTCCTCCCGCACCCGCTCCAGCACCTGGTGCAGGCCCGTCACGCGGTAGTCCGTGCAGTTCACGCTCACCTGCACGAGCCCGCGCTCCTGCAGCGCCACCCCCACTGCCTTGACGTGGGGGAGTCCCCCGCTGGAGGCGCGGATGGTCCTGGCGATGGAGCGCGCGAGCGCAAGGTCGCTGCTTTCCAGGTTGATGTTGAATGCCACCAGGAACGGGCGCGCTCCGATGGCCGTTGCGCCGGCGCTGGGATGAAGACGCGGGCCCCCGACATCCGGCGCCCGCTCGGGCGTCTCGGTTTCCTTCTGCAGCGCCTCGAATTGTCCCTTGCGGACCGTCTCGAGGTTGCGCCGCTCTGGTCGAAGCGCGGCGGCCTCGTACAGGTACACCGGCACCGACGTTTCCCGGGCATACCGCCCGGCGAAGCCCCGCGCAAGCCTCACGGCGTCACCCATGTCCGCGCCGCGCAGGGGAACGAACGGAATCACGTCCACCGCGCCGATCCTGGGATGCGCGCCGCGGTGCGTCCGAAGGTCAATGGAAGTGATGGCGGCGCGGGCCGCTCCGAGGAGCGCCTCCTGCAGCGCCTCTGCCTCCCCCGCGACGCTGACCACGAGCCGGTTGTGGTCCGCATCGGCGCGGAAGTCTAAAAGGTGCACCCCGGGCCTGCTGCGGAAGGGGGAGACGATGGCCTCGATTACCTCCGGCCGCCTGCCCTCGCTGAAATTCGGAACGCACTCGAAAAGCGGCGTCATCAGGATTCTCCCGGCATCGGTATCTTCACTCCGCGCTCGGCCGCGGCCCTGCGAGCCTCCGGATATCCGGCATCCACGTGCCGGATGATGCCCGTTGCCGGGTCATTGCGAAGCACCGTCGTGACCCGAAGCTCCCCGTCCGGGGTTCCGTCCGCGAGGGTCACCTGGCCCGCATGCAGGGAGTACCCGATGCCCACCCCTCCGCCGTGGTGGAACGACGCCCAGCTCGCCCCCGAGGCCACGTTGACCATGAGATTGAGCAGAGGCCAGTCTGCGACGGCGTCCGAGCCATCCTTCATCGCTTCTGTCTCCCGGTTGGGAGACGCGACGGAGCCCGCGTCCAGGTGATCCCGGCCAATGACCACCGGCGCCTTCAGCCTGCCGTCCCGCACCATGTCGTTGAAGAGCCTGCCGGCCTTTTCCCGCTCACCGTAGCCCAGCCAGCAGATCCGGGCCGGAAGCCCCATGTGCTTCACGCGCGCGCCGGCGAGCTGGAGCCACCGGACCATCCGCTTCTTCCGAGGAAACAGCCGGATCAGGGCCTCGTCCGTGGCCTCGATATCCTTGGGATCCCCCGAGAGCGCGGCCCAGCGGAACGGCCCCTCCCCTTCGCAGAACAGCGGCCGGATGTACGCCGGGACAAAGCCCGGGTAGTCGAAGGCGTTGTCGACCCCGCGTCTCTGCGCCTGGCCCCGCAGGTTGTTGCCGTAGTCGAAGGCGACGGCCCCGCGGGATTTCATGGCAAGGATCGCCCGACAGTGCTTTGCCATGGCGTCCAGGGAGAGCCCGGAATACCGCGAAGGGTCCGCCCGCCGAAGCTCCAGCGCAGCCTCCAGCGGCATGCCGTCAGGCACGTAGCCGCCCAGCTCGTCGTGAGCGCTGGTCTGGTCGGTGACAACGTCGGGAGTGAAGCCTGCCTCCACCATGCGGGGAAGGACATCCGCAGCGTTCCCCAGAAGCCCGATGGACATCGCCGCCTTGCGGCTGGCAGCGTCTCGCGCCAGGGAAAGCGCCTGATCCAGCGAATCGACCCTTCGATCGAGGTAGCCGGTGTCCAGGCGTCGCTGGATCCGGCGGGGATCCACTTCCACGCAGATCATGACTCCGCTGTTCAGGGTCACGGCCAGTGGCTGGGCCCCGCCCATCCCCCCGAGGCCGGCGCTGACGACGATGCGCCCCGCAAGGTCCGCGCCGAAATGCTTCTCCGCGAGCGCCGCGAAGGTCTCGTAGGTGCCCTGGAGAATTCCCTGGGTTCCGATGTAGATCCAGGATCCCGCGGTCATCTGTCCGTACATCATGAGGCCCCGGGCCTCCAGCTCATGGAAACGCTCCCAGGTGGCCCACCGCGGCACGAGATTGGAATTGGCGATGAGGACGCGGGGCGACATGCGATGCGTTGTCAGAACGCCGACCGGCTTGCCGGACTGAACGAGCAGCGTCTCGTCGTTTTCCAGGTCCAGGAGCGACCGGACGATGGCATCGAAGCATTCCCAGTTCCGCGCCGCGCGCCCCGTTCCGCCGTAGACGATCAGCTCATCCGGGTTTTCCGCGTTGGACGGATCGAGGTTGTTGCACAGCATCCGAAGCGCGGCCTCCTGGTGCCATCCCCGGCAGTGGAGCATGGTGCCGCACGGAGCCCTCACGGGGCGCGGTCGTCCGGTGCCCAGGCCGAGGTCGTGAACGAGCCTCTCCCGCGCTGGTGTGCTCATGGCTGCCTCCTCGACCGTGATGAACGCCGCTGAATGCCGCGACCGCGCCGTGCAGGCCGCGGGGGCATGCCCGCGGAGGAAATCCGAGGGATGCGGAGGGCCCGGTGCGTCAGGCCTTCCCGGGTCCGATGCGCCGGCGTTCCTCCCTGACTTTCTTCATGCGGTCCTCGATGTACATGAGCAGGAGGCCTTCGAAGCTCAGCTTGCGGGAGCGCGCCTCCTCCACGAGAAACTCGTTCATCTCCTGCGGAACGCGGATATCGAGGCGGATCGTCACCTGCTTCATTGTTCGGCCGCGGGTCCATGATACGGGGAGGGTGTGGAAAAGTCAATGAAACAAAGGCAAAGCGCTCCTTGTTGTCCTGCCTCGGTGTCGTGCATACATTCTCGGGGGAGGCTGGAATGGCAATTGGCATCGACGCCGCGCTCACGCAGGTCCTCGGCGTACTCGCCGAGGCCTTCGAAGGTCCCCGGGAGCGCTGGAGCTACTTCACGGATACAGGACGGGACTCCGGCCTCTTCGGCTCCCTGGCGAAAGTGGATGCCGCCGCGGCCTCCCGCGTGATCGGCAGGACGAGCATTGCCGCGCACGTCAATCATCTGATCTTCGGCCTCCATGCCTCGGCGCGGTGGGTGGAAGGAGATCGCACGACGCACTCGTGGACCGAAAGCTGGAGCGTCTCACAGGTGGACGAGGCGGGATGGACGCGCATGAGGGAAGAGCTCCGCGCCGCCTACGCGGACATGGACAGGGTCATCCGTCTTTTCGCCATTGCGAGTGAGGAGGCAATGGGAGGGGTCCTGGGAGCGCTCGCGCACGCTGCCTATCATCTCGGAGCCATCCGCCAGAAGATCTCCTTCACCGCGGGCGCATAGGGCGCCGCGGTCTCCCTTGATCGCGGGGCCGCGCACGGGTATCGTGTCCCGTGAGCACCGTCATCCCGCTGAATGAAAAGTCCCTCCCCGAAAGATGTCTTGTCTTCAAGCACTCCACGGCGTGCGGCGTCTCCGCCCGGGCCGCGAGGGAAGTGGAAGCGCTGGAGACCGACCTCCCGGTCTACTGGGTGAACGTCCGCGAGCAGAGGGATCTCTCCAACTGGATCGCTGAGACGTACAAGGTGACGCACGAATCCCCCCAGCTCATTCTCATGACGGAAGGTGCTCCGCGCAAAGTCTGGAACCACTTCCAGGTGAACCGGGAGCTCATCAGCCAGTTCCTCGCGGGGGGCAGCCGCTAGCCCCGCAGGTCCGCGATCAGGCACGCGTAGGCGACGTTCACGTCCTTGCACGTCTCCAGCCCGGAAGGATCGACGTCCGGGTGGTGACGCATCATGAGCCGGCGATAGGAGCGCCGAAGATCGTCTGCGGTGAAAGCCTGCCCGTCCAATCCCATGACCCGGCGCGCCCAGGCGCGCCGGTCCCGGCGGGCCGCCGGCCCGCTGCCTCCGCGCTCCGCGCTCTCCGCGGCGCGATCTTCCGGGTCCACGTGCCCCAGGCGAGCGGCTTCCAGGACGAGCCGCTCCTGCAGCCCGGCGAACAGGCTTCTGCGGTCCACGATGTGCCGGGCGAGCATGCCGCGGAGGTAGCGTCGCGCGGTGAGCGCGCCGCGGGCCGGCATGCCGTGGAGAACGCGGAACGATTCGGCGCTGGCGTCGATCAGCGCGTCCACGTCCGCGCAGGAGTCCAGGTACATCCGGACCGCCGCCCGGACGCTCCCGGCGAAGCGGAGCATTGCGTCGAGCTCCTCAGCGCGGATCTCGTGCGCCGCCGCGAAGCTGCGCGCTTTCCAGAGAAGCTCATCGATCAGCTCGACGCCGAGCGCGTGGGGAATGAACAGGCCGGCCCGGGTCACGTCCGCTTCCGGCCCGACGCCGGTGAGCGCCTCCAGCACCGTCACAAGGTCACCGACGGTATCCTGGGTCCAGCCGTCGATGGCGTCCGAAAAGCTGATCCGGTCCCTGACGGCGTTCACGGCGCGCCAGAAGTCGACCCTGTCGACGCCGAGAAGCCCGGCGGCCTCCTCAGCGGAGATCTCCCAGCGGCCCTCATCGTCCAGGAGGGCTGACAATCGCTGCACCAGCGCCGCGATGTTCGGCGTTTCGACAGGCATGCGAGCTCCGATCTCCGCCCTATCCTTCCGCGGCGTCCGCCCGTGGTCAAGAGGCCGTAGTACGAGACGCCGCGCGGGGTTATTCTCTGGTCCATGAGCGCACACGAGGCTGACCACGGTGGGCCGCAGAACGAGACGTGGCCCGAGAGGGACCCGGAAGGGCGGCCGGTCCGGTTCATATCCCGGGAGGTGCGTCCCCGCGCGGATGAGTACACCCCGGTCCTGGTCGGCACGACGATCCGCCTCGTGCCGCTGGAGGAGAGCCACTTCGAGGCCCTGTGCGCCATCGGGCTCGACCCGGAAATCACCCGCTTCATGCCCCGGCGGATCACGGACCGTGACGGCATGCGCGTCTTCATCCGTGAGGCCCTGAATGCGCGGCAGTCGCGGACCGCGATCCCGTTCGCCGTGACGCTCAAGGACCGCCGCGATCCCCGCGTGGTGGGAACGACGAGGTTCCTCGGAATCGACGCACGCAACGGCCGGATGGAAATTGGCGCCACGTGGCTGGGAAAGCAGTGGCAGCGCACGCGCGTCAACACGGAGGCCAAGTACCTGATGCTCCGCTGGGCCTTCGACGAGCTGGGCTGCACGCGCGTGGAGTTCAAGACTGACTCCCTGAACGAGCGCTCGCGTCGGGCCCTGCTCCGCATCGGGGCGATCCAGGAAGGGATATTCCGCAGTCACATCATCACGGCGGACGGCCGGATCCGGCACTCCGTGTACTACGCCATCACGACGGACGACTGGCCCGGAGTCAAGGCGCGGCTTTCGCAGCTTCTCTCCCGCCCCGCGGACGATACTGCATGAAGGAGCGTCTCTTTCTTTCTGCCTCCGACTTTTACACCCTGCACCGGCCCAGCACCTGCGAGCGCCGCGTGTTTCTCACCGCGCGTTCGGTGCCCGCGGGCGAGCCTTCCGAGTTCGAGAAGATCCTCATGGAAATGGGAAAGCGCCACGAGGCGGAGCACCTTGCGACGTTTCCCGCTGCGCGGAATCTCAGCGAGGGCAGCCAGGCGGACCGGGCGCAGCGCACGCGTGACGCCGTCCAGGCGGGTGAACCGGTGATCTACCAGGGGGTCTTGCGCGCCCTCTTCCCCGGGACCCGGGACATCGTGACGGGAATTCCCGACTTCCTGATCCGCGACGGCGGCTCCTACCGCATCCGCGACTGCAAGCTCTCCCGCAGCCTTGAAGGCGGCCGTCACCCGGAGATCGCGCAGCAGCTCCAGACGTACGGATGGCTTTTCGAAAGCGAGTTCAAGAGCCCGCCCGCTGCCCTGGAGGCGTACCTCGGGGACGGGAGCCTGGTCACGGTCCCCTACGCGGGAGCGCGCCCGGCAGAGGAGGATCTCACGCTGATCCGGGAGCTCGTCCTGAAAGAGGACGAGCCGTGGGAACCGGTGGGCTGGTCCAAGTGCGGAGGGTGCCCGTTCCAGGAGCGATGCCGGTCAGTGGCCGAGAACGAGCACGATATTTCCCTGGTCTACCGGGTGGATTCCGCAACGGCGCGGGCGCTTCGAGCACACGGGATCAGGACGTGGGACGAGCTGCTGTCCATGGACGAGAGAGCGCTTGCCGGGCTTTCACTCCCGCGCGCCCGCGGTGAGAGACGGGTCGGCGCTTCTGCCGTGCGGATCCTGGCGCAGGCTCGCGCGCTGGCCGCCGGGAAACCTGTGCGGTTGAGCCGGCTCGCTCTTCCGCAAGGACGGTGCCTCGTCATGTTCGACCTCGAAGGCGCCTCTCCCGGCCGCGACGAGCTGGACAGGGTCTACATCTGGGGCATGTCGATCCATGACGGCGGACCGCGCGGAGCGTATCGTCCCGCGGTTGCGGGCTTCGGCGCGGACGGCGACCGTGGAGGCTGGGAAACTTTTCTCCGGTCAGCGGCGGACATCTTTCGGGAAAACGGCGAGGTGCCGTTCGTGCACTGGGCCGACTACGAGAAGTCCAGGATCAGAACGTACATCGAGAGGTACGGAGACCGGGACGGCATCGGCGCGCGCGTGCTCTCCTGCTGCTTCGATCTGCTGGCCGCGGTCCGCGATGCGTTCGCCCTGCCGGTGCCCAGCTACAGCCTCAAGGTCATCGAGGCGCTGTGCGGTTACACCCGGACCATGACCGACTACGGCGGGGACTGGGCTGTTGCCCGGTACATCCGGGCCGGCGAGTCGCGTGACCCGGTGGAGCGCGCGTCCATCATGGAGGAGATCCTCCGCTACAACGAGGAAGATCTCGAGGCCACGTGGACGGTGCTCCAGTGGGTGCGGGACCTCGACGTCACGGTCCCTTTTCCGCCTGGTACTGCCGGAACACCCTGACCAGGTCCTGGAGGGGCTCGTCCCGCTGGCCTTCGTGCGCCCCCTCCAGCGTGAAGACATTCAGGTTGTCCATGGCCCTCGTCATCGCCACGTAGATGAGGTTTCGAACGAGCGTCTCTCCGGCCCGCTCATCGTATTCCGTGCGCGGGGGAAGCGACGGGAGATAGAGGAGGACGACGGCGAAGTCCAGACCCTTGCTGGAGTGCAGGCTGGAAAGCCGGATGGTCTTTTCCTGCTTGAAGGAGAAGTCGTCGTCGCGGACGTTCGCGTAATGGTAGCCGGCATGGCCGAGCATGTCGCCGATGAACGCGAGGTCCGTCTTGGTGGGAGCCAGGACGGCGATGTTCTCCGGGTCGTAGCTCAGGCGCTCGATGAACAGCGCCGCTTTTCTCAGAAGCAGCCGCGCCAGCTCTTCCCGGCCGGATGCGGTGTACAGCTCGGGAACGGGTCCGTCGCGGAACGCCGCCGTGGCTTCCGCTTCCTCGTCCTCCAGCCCGGAGAGCCGGCGATACGCCTCCGTGACATCCCGGATCGGGACGGTGCACCGGAAGCTCGTATGGAGGACCCGGGAGCGGCCACTGATGTCAACGCCGGCGCGCTTGTACGGGGATGAAAGCCCGTAGATGCTCTGGCCGGTGTCACCGGCCATGACGAGGCCGCGGCTCGTCATGAGCTTCAGCGCCCGCAGGTCCGCTGCGCTGAGGTCCTGGGACTCGTCGACGAACGCGACGTCGAGGTCCGCGAGGCGCCCGTCCCCCGGATGCTGCTCCAGGAACTCGATCATCTTGATCCGGGAGTAGTTCTTGCTGAGCACGCCGTCGTGCTCCATCTCCGCGGCCATGGAGTCACGGACGCCCCAGACGGCCTCCCGCTGCACGGCAGTAAGGGGCTGGCGCATCCCTCGGCGCGGGATTTTCTCCTCCACGTATTCCCGCCGCGTGACGAGGTTCCCGAAAATGAAGTCCTCCACCTCCACGGCAAGCTCCGCCGCGGTGAAGAAGGTCGTCGTATTGAGCTTGTCCGCGAGACGCGGGATCACGCCGTAGTCCACGCGCTGGCGCTGGCCAAGGGACTTCAGCCGGGAGAGGAAGAAGCTGTCAGCGGTGACGATGAGGTCATCCGTTCCGGCCTCCTTGAGGATCTCGGCGACATACCGGTCGTACTTCACGAGCGTGGTGGTGTACGTCAGGAACAGCGTCCGCCGGCCGGGCCGCAGCTCAAGCTCCCCGCGGCGCTCCCGGCGCACCCGCGCCAGCGCGTGGAGAAGCACAATGGTCTTCCCGGTGCCCGCACCGCCGCGGATGAGAAAGTCATGGCCGGGCCGGATCCCCTCGAGCGCCTCGGACTGCTCGGGCGTGAGCTTCATCACGCTGCGCTCGTAGTCCATCCGCGTGCGGGTGTACAGCGAGAACCGGGAGACGTGGTCCACGTACTGGTCCAGGTCCCGGTACGCCGAGAGCTGTTCGGCGAGCTTCTTCTTCTCCATCACCAGGGCGTTGAGATCCCGTCGAAGCTCGTCCAGCCGTGCGGCCTTCGCGGTGGCGCGCGCTTTCTCCCTCTCCAGCTCGGCGGACAGGCGCAGCGCCTCCCCGTCCAGCTCGGCGAGACGCAGCTTGTCCCGGGCCCAGGCCTCCGTCTGGCCGAGCAGCTTCCTGTTGTCCTTCTGCGCCGCGATCAGCTCGACGCGGATTCTCGCCAGCTCCTGGCTCGTCTCCCGGGGAGAGCGCTTCTCGTCCCAGAGATCGAGACTCCTGCGGAACTTCTCCAGGGCCGAGGACCCGATGCGGCAGGCCGCGCAGAACTCCAGGAAATTGTGAATGGCAGCAAGCGCCTCTTCCCGGTCCAGCCGCGCGAAGGAGTGCCGCACCTTGTTCGTGACGGCGTGCTCCTGCACGATACGCCGAAAGACGCGAAGCTCGGCCTGCGGCCGGCCCTGCGCCCGAAGGTGATCAGCGTACTGGCGGATGATCTCGGGAAAGCTGTCGCTTGCCCCGGCCGGAAGGGCGTCGGCCGCCCAGGCTTCAATGAAGGAGTGAAGGGCGAGGACGAAAAAACCCTCATCCGTGCCCGCCAGGGCAAGGAGGCGCTCCAGCCGCTCGTCGAGGGCCCCGCTGGGGGCCAGCGGTGAATCTTCAGTCGGCTCCCGCATGGAAGGGCGGGTCCGCCGCTATCGCCGGAAGATCCGGCTGCGAATCCATCCGGTGGACTCGACCGGGTCGCCGCGCGCCACGATGGACCGCAGCTCCCGGACCGCGCCATCGTCCAGCATCCCCTCGATTCCCATGAGGAACTCGATGCTTCTCCTGATTGCCGCCTGGCCGTCCTCGCGGTAGGGGTACTGGTCCATGGAGTACCAGCCGGCGTAGCCGGTCTCCCGAAGCCAGAAGAGGAGCTCGACGAACTCCACGAAATGCACGGAGCCCACGATCATGTCGTCGTCCCAGCTGCGGTAGTTGTCGTTGAAGTGGAGATGGTACAGCCTGTTTCCGAAATCGGTCAGCAGGGCCGAGGCCTCCGCCATGTTCTCACCAGCGGCGAGCACGTGGCCGGTGTCGATTGTCACCCCGACGTTCGGAAGCCCCGTTTCCCGCGCAACGAGGAGCGTGTCCGCGATCCTGGCCATGCAGGAATGCGTCCGCGGCTCCCGGGCCTTGGGCTCGAGGGAGAACCTGAGGTCGGGAAACGCTCGGGCCGCGGCGCCGACCGCCTCGATCATCCACCTCCTTTCCCGCCGGTAGTCGGACTGGAACGGGTAGTCGTAGCCGTCCTGGCCCGGCCAGAGGTTGATGAGCGGGCACCCCAGCTTCCGGGCCAGCCCGGCTGCCGTCATCGTCTCATCCAGCGCCTGCGCCCGGATCGCGGGGTCACGCGAGACGAACGCGCCGCGGCCCCATCGCTTCTGGGAGAAGTGGTCCGGGATGATCGACACGCAGGACAGGCCGTACTTCGAAAGGAGGCCGCCGATCTCGTCGACGTTCTGCGGCGTGATGTCCCAGGTTCCCACGAGCTCCACGCCGGTGAGGCCCGGGATCTCGGAGGCCAGGCGGATCATCGTCTCCTTGGGAGGCTGCTCCTTGTACCCCGTGGAAAGGAACCGGTCGCACGTGTTGCCGAGATTCCCCAGGACGACCGAGTATCTGACCATCCGGATCCTCCTCCTGCTGGGTGGACGATCTCGCGCGATAAACGCCGCGGAGTACGAGAGTACTCGTTCGGCGAGTACGCCGTACCGCGGCAGCCCTAGAGGTTCCGCTCCAGCGGGATCTCCATGTCGACCTCGCCGCCTTCCGGCTCGATCTGCATGATCCGCATGCAGCGCCGGCGGTAGATCTCCACCGGCTTGTCCGAAAAGCCGGGCCCGCGGATGCTGTTGAAGTGCGCGAATGACTTGATGAAGTCGCCGCCGTGGAACTCGTACACGCCGCGCTCGAAGACCTCCCGCGTGCGGCGCTTCTGCTCCACCTGCTGCGACGGATCTCCGTCGAAGACCTCGTAGACGGAGACCGCCTCGGCCTTGCCCCGCACTTTCAGCTTGTCCAGGAAGCGGTAGTTGTACGCGTTGGGATCCTTGAGATTGAACAGGACGTTGCTGCTCACGATGAGGGAGACGCCGAAGTCCTTCGTCAGGGTCTCCAGGCGCGAGGCGAGGTTGACGGCGTCCGAGATGACAGTGCCCTGCATGAAGCGCTCGTGGCCGATCACCCCGAGCATCACCGCTCCTGTGTGGACGCCGATGCCGATGCGGATGGGCTCGTACCCCACGCTCTTTCTCTGCGCGTTGTACACGGGGATGTGGGCGATCATGGCCACGCCCGCCGCCAGCGCGTCTCCGGCCCCCCCGGGGAAAAGCGCGATGATGCCGTCCCCGACATACTTGTCGATGAAGCCCCGGTTCTCCCAGATGAACGGATTCATGCGCCGGAGGTAGGAGTTGAGAAAATCGAAGTTCTCCTTCGGGGTCATCCGCTCCGACAGGGACGTGAAGTCCCGGATATCGGCGAACAGGATGGCCATCTCGCTCTCCACGTGGTCTCCCAGCGTGACGTCCGCGATGCTCTTGCGCCCCAGGCAGCCGAGGAACTCCCGGGGAACGAACCGGCTGAAGGAGGCGATTGCCGCTTCCAGCTCGCCGCGGGTTCCGGCCACCTCCGCGGCAAGCCCCTCCTGCGCGCGGCGCATCTGCTCGTTGTAGGCCTTCATCCGGGCCAGCGAAATGACCTTGGCCTTGAGCGTGCCGGGATCCACCGGCTTCATGAGGAAATCCGTCGCCCCCGCCCGGAGGGCCAGGAGCCGGTCTCCCAGGTCGTTCGGGGACATCATCATGACGATGGGAATATTGCGGGTCACCTCGTTTCCGCCCAGCACGCGCGCCGTCTCCAGTCCGTCCATGCCCGGCATCTCCGCGTCCAGGAGGATGACGTCCGGAGAGCGTGCTGCGGCGTCGCGGATGCAGTCCCCGGCGTTGCGCGCCGAAATCACCGTGTAGCCCCAGGCGTTCAGGAGCGCCTGGCAGACGATGAGATTTTCCTCCTCATCGTCTGCAACGAGGATGGTGACAGGATGTTCCGGGGTCTCCTTGTCCTGCATGTGTCCCGCTGACTGTAGCACGGGGCGGGAGGGCGGGCAATCCGCGGGACCATGGCTCGCTGCAGAGTGACAAGATGCAGGGGCTGACGCAGTCCGCCGCCTCCGCGGCGGAAGAGATGTCTGCCGCCGCGCAGCAGCTGGAACTGGGCCGCGCCTTTTCTTGACAGGCGGCTGCGCCCGCCCTAGGATGATCCAGAGAGGTACCCCGAATGCACACCATGACGTACGCCCTGTACTACGGTAATCGGGGCTTCTTCCCGGCATCCCTCATCGCCGGAGCGCGGGAAGAGCTCCCTCGCGCGGTTCGCGCGCTCGGCCACGAAGTGATCCAGATGGAGGCAGGCGCCACCCGCCACGGCGCCGTGGAAACGCCAGAGGAGGGACGGCGGTACGCCGAGTTCCTCGCGCAGAAACGGGGCACGTTCCACGGCGTCATCCTCAGCCTGCCGAACTTCGGCGATGAGACGGGTGCGGTCGCCGCGCTGCGAGACGCCGGGGTCCCGATTCTCGTGCAGGCCTACCCCGATGAGATGGACAAGATGGGGCCGGCCAGCCGCCGGGACTCATTCTGCGGGAAGCTCTCCATCATGGACGTCTTTCACCAGAACGGCATTCCCTTCACCGCCCTGGCTCCCCACACCGTGCATCCCGGCCACGCCCGCTTCCGGGAGAACATGACGTACTTCGACCGCGTGTGCCGGGTGGTCCGCGCCGGCCGCCGCATGACGGTGGGCGCGCTGGGCGCCCGCACCACTCCTTTCCGGACCGTGCGGATCGACGAACTGGCCCTGGAGAGGCATGGCATCACGGTGGAAACCATGGACATGGCGGACGTCATGGACCGGATGCGCGCCGTGAAGCCGCGGGAGGCGGCATACGGAGAGAAGCGCCGGTCGCTTGACTCCGTGGCCGCCTGGGACGGCGTGCCCGAGGCTGCACGGGACAGCCTCGCGCGGCTGTTTGTCGTCCTGGAGGACATCGCCCGGGAAATGTCTCTTGCCGCCATGTCCATCCGCTGCTGGACGGAGATCCAGAAGGAAATGGGCATCTCCCCCTGCGTCGTCAACGGCATCATGGCCGACCAGGGAATTCCGGTGGCGTGCGAAGTGGACACGGGCAGCGCCGTCATGATGCGTCTTCTCGGCGCGGCCGCATCTTCGGCGACGGCTATCATGGACTGGAACAACAATTACGGGGATGACGATGACCGCTGCATCCTGTTCCACTGCGGCAACGCTCCCTCCAGCCTCATGGCCGCTCCCGGGAAGGTGACGGACCACGCCATTCTGCAGAACTCCATTGGTCCCGGGCGCGGTTTCGGATGCAACCAGGGGCGCCTCAAGCCCGGCGCGTTCACCTTCGGCGGGCTCATGAGTGAGGACGGCAGGCTGAAGGCCTACCTGGGCCAGGGCACAATGACCGCGGACGCGATCCCGGGGAACTTCTTCGGCGTGGCCGGTGTCGCCCGGATCCCGAGGTTGCAGGACGTTCTCCTGCACCTGGGGAATGAGGGACACCGTCACCACGTTGCGCTCACGCCGGGGGAAGTCATGGCCAGCACGCGGGAGGCCATGACAAAATATCTCGGATACGACGTCACGACTCCCCAGGAGCTGCGGGCATAGATTCGCGGTCCGGCGGAGCTCCCGCTCCCGGGCCGCCTTGATTTTCTTCCCCGCGATCCGCGACGCGGCGCGCGCGGTCATTCAGCAGCGCGCACAGGCGGCTGGGGCGTCACGGGGTGCTTGTCAGCAATCTCTGCCGGGGAACGATGAACTCCCCCGGGACGAGATATTCCCCGGACCCGGCGGAGAAGCTCCCAAGGCATACGCGTGGTGACTCAGCAGCCAAACGGCCTGAATCCGCAGTGAAAGTGCCCGTCATGCCGCAGCCAGTCCCAGCAGCCCCATCCGTGGTCCATTCTGTTGCAGCCCGGCCCGCCGAAGAGGGTGTCGTGGCCGTCACCGCCGATGAGCCAGTCATTTCCGGCATCACCCCACAGCGTGTCGTCTCCGCCCTGGCCGAACAGAAGGTCGTCCCCGTCACCGCCGTGAATGGTGTCGTTGCCGGACGCGCTCCTGCCGCAGCCGCTGCTCCCCCCGCGGCTCAGATACAGGCTGCCGTCACAGTCGCCGAAGCGGAACCAGCCGTTGGCACCCGGGTCTCCCAGCCACATCTCCACAAGGTCATCCAGGGCCTCGTCCGCGGTTGAGCGCAGGCAGGAGAAGGAGCACCTGCTGATGGCAGCGTCTACCGTGAGCTGCGCCTCGGCCCAGGCAGCGCTGTCTCCGAAGACCACGTCATTCCCCGCCCCGGCATCGATGGCGTCATTCCCCGTGATCCAGATGTCCGCGCGGTCGTCTTCGCTGTTCCACCCATCGAAGTCGCAGCGACCGCAGTCATCGTGGTGGCGGCAGGGACAGCCGCCCGGGACGACCGAAATGGCCGGGGTGACCACGCTCCAGCGATCTCCGATCACGAGGTCATTGCCGGCGCCACCCAGGATGGAGTCATTGCCGGCGAGGATCTTGTCGATGTGCTGCTCGAGGTTCAGCTCCGTCCTCTTCCCGCACTTCACGGAGACGACGACCTCGCGCAGGTCGTGCGAAGCGTCATCGATCTGCGCCAGCACCGCATCGAAGCCCGCGGAGAGTCCCTGCGTGCTGTCCACAAGGCGCTCGTAGTCCCCAAGCAGGCCCATCGGAACGATGAA
>DATKLM010000169.1:0-7266 GCA_035542415.1 Spirochaetia bacterium | reverse complement strand
CTCCAGACGGGAGTCCTTCAGGTCCGGCAGGGCCACGATCTTGTGCATGATCGTGGCGGATTCCTTCACCTCGCCGAGGATCGTGCCACGGGAGACCGCGGCGCCCACGGCGAGCACCGGCACAAAGTGCCATTTCTTCTCCATGGGAAGACGGGGGAGCTTGATGCCCGGCGCAATGAAGCCGCCGCCGGTCTTCTTGATCTTTTCCAGCGGCCTCTGGATGCCGTCGTAGATCTCACCGAGGAGACCGGGCCCGAGGTGCGCCGACAGGGGACGCTCCAGCGACCATGCGCTCTCCCCGACGCGCATGCCGGTATTCTCCTCGTAGATCTGGATGGTCGCCGTGTCGCCTTCCAGGCGGATGATCTCCCCGATCAGCCTTTTGTCCCCGATCTCCACGACGTCGTAGAGCCCGCTTCCGCCGAGCCCGGTGGCCGTGACGATGGGCCCGTTGATGCGGATCACCTTTCCTTCGATCATTTCTCTTCCACGTCTTTCCCCAGGAGTGCTGCGGCCAGCTCCTCCCGACGCTCCTCGAGAAGGCGTCCGGCGAGCTCTCCCGTCGTTCCCCGGAACCGGGTCCGTCCATCCGCGGATTCGATCACGAAGCCCCGGTTCCCGGCCGCGTTTCCGGTGCCGGACGGCTGCTTCACCTCAGCGACGACCGCTCCCGGAATGTTCGCTTCCACGATCTCTTTCGCGTCCGCGGACGATATGCCGAAGGCCGTGACGACAAGAGGCGCGCTGCCGAACGCCGCGGGGAGGGAACGAAGCTGGGCGCCGAGGATGCGGGCGAGCACCGACGGAGCCAACCCCGCGAACAGCTCCTCCAGAGCCCGCGACAGGGCGTCCTGGACAAAGGAGAGCCTGGCCCTCATGAAGTCCAGGGGCAACGACGCCTCCAGCTCCTGGCGGACCGCCGCGATTCTTTCGTCGCGCTCGGAGTCCAGCCGCCTCGCCTCAGCGTCGGCCTTCCGGCGCCACTCCTGGCTGATGGCCGCGGCCTCGCGGTCGGCATCCTGCAGAATGCGGTTCGCCTTTGCCCTGGCATCGTCCAGGATCTGGCTCTCCAGCGCCTCACTTGATCTGAGAACTTCCATAGTCTCCCCTGTCCCTGGTTCGGCCCGGCGTGCATCCCTGCACGGCGTACTCGCCGAGCGGGTACCTCCGCACTGGGCGCACCTCGACATCCCTGCCGGGGGCTACACGTGAATTCCCACGGCCTCCCGAATGGAATCGATGAGGCTCTTCCGTCCCGCGACGTGCCCGCCGATTCCCGGAAGCTCCACGATGAGCGGGTAGGAGCCGTTCATCTGCCAGTCCATCACCTCTCTCGGGATCAGCGCGGATGCCTGCTCGGTCAGGATGAGGACCTTCACGCCCTTTCGGGTCGTGGCCTCCCGGAATGCCTTCAGCGCCTCTTCCGGGGAGCGCGCAACCACGCCGGGAACCCCGACGAACCCGAACCCGATGACGATCTCGTCATCGCCTATGACGAAGAAGCCCGTGACGCCGTTACGGCTTTCCGCGACGTCCATGCGGCCGGCGTCTCTACGCGGCGGACAGGATCATGAGCGCGACAATGAATCCCCAAAGGCAGATTCCCTCCGCAAGCCCGACGAACGGCAGCGCCTTGCCCGAAAGGTCGGGGTTCTCGCTCATGGCGGCCATCGCCGCCGCACCGATCTGCCCGACAGCGATGCCGCCGCCCAGGGTCGCGAACCCAACCGCAATACCCGCTGCCAGGTACTTGAAGGGGCTCGACGCGGGGGCGCTCGCCGCCTGGGCAAAGACCGCAGGCACCGCGGCCGCCGCGAAGAGGAACGCCGACACGAGACGCTTTTTCACCGTGAACCTCCCGTTGATCGCAGGGTGAATGGTTTGAACTCTTCTCCGGATTCGGTGAAGAACTTCGAGAAGAACTCGTAGTACTCGAGCCTCACGACCTGGATGGTCACGATGAGACCCTCAAGAACGATGATGATCGCGTTGCCGATGAAAATGACGAGGATCCGGAAAATGATGCCGCCGGCCGCGCCGCCGACCATGTCGGCGAGAAGGAAGACGATCGAGCTGAGCACCGTGTGGGCAAGGGCGAACGCGGCAACACGCAGGAACGACACGGAATTGGAAACGTAGTAGATCGCGGATTCCAGGACCTCGACAATCCCTTCCATGATGAACGCGAAGAGGCCGTCCTTGAGAACGGGCTTTTCGTGCTCGACCAGCCGGATGAGAGGCTCCCGGAAGAAGAGTGCCAGGAGAGGAACGGCGAGGGCCGGCAGATCGAACCCGTGGAGCCCCCGGCCCAGGAGGACGCGCACGGCGACGAAGAGCGCGTACCAGAAGAACAGGGCACCGGCGAGGCCCGTCTTCGACAAGAGGCCGTCGTGCCAGTTCCGTGACCGCATCCGGTTGATGAGGTTGATGACGAGGCCGATCGAATTGATGACCGCGCCGATCCCCACCGTGATTCCGAAAAAGAGGAGGATCTTCTGGAACCCGGAAAGGGAGATGATGTGATCCAGGGGACGTCCCAGGAGGAAACCGCTGACGGCCCTGCTGAGGGGCACGAGGATTTCCTCGTTCGCGAAGAAGGAACCGTAGAGGAAACCCGAGATCATGGAGGCAATGCCGACGACGACGAAGATGTTCCCGAAGCCCTTTTTCCGATAGCTCTCGAAGGACTTCACCCATCCGCTGTTGATGAGAAGCCCCAGGATGAGCCCCACGGCACCCTGGCCGACGTCACCGAACATGATGGCGAACAGCGGCACGAATATCGCCGCGACGAATGGCGTGGGATCGACGGTGCCGTACAGGGGAACGCTGTAGGAAAAAACCATCCGCTCGAAGGAGCGGACGATCCGCCCGTGGTGCACGGCAACCGGTACCTTGGTCTTTCCCGAGCGCACGTCGGGCAGTTCCTCCGGCTCGAAGGACTTGAGGGCCATCCTCCCCTGCGTGATGCGCTCCAGCGCAGCGGACACCTCCGGGAACTTCCTGCGCGGGATCCACCCGGTGACCTTCTGCACGCTGCCGGTGCCCGCAAAACCCTGCTTGACGGAGTCGATCACGACGGCCATGTCCAGCTCGTCGGCGAGCGCCGTGATCACGGCGCCCCGCGCCTGCCGCAGAGCGCGTTTTCGGCTCTCCAGCTCCGCGAGGGATCCGTCCACGCGCTCGAGGTCCTGCCTCACAGCAGCCAGGACTTCTGCCGGGACCCCCGTCTGATCCTGGGGGAGTGAGACGGGCTGGAAGTCATGCCGGGAAAGCTCGGAGTCAAGAGCGAAGCGGCCGCGCCGGGTCGAAACCGCGAGGATTGAGCCCGGCGTGTCCAGGGCAATGAGCACGGCCCGGTTCTCCAGGGTCTTCGCGAGACCTTCCAGCTTCTCCGGGGCTACAGTGCCCATCCTCGCCGTGAGATAGCTCAGATTCGAGAGATCCGCGAGGGGCACCGGGAGGCTCGAAAACGCGGACAGCTCGTCCAGCGTGCGCCGAAGGCTGAGACGCTGCTGCACGAGCCGGTTCTCCTCATCGATCAGCCCGGCCGCCTCTGACACCAGCGCGGCGGTTCCCTCCCGCAGCGCGTCACGCGAACGCGGCCTTGCCGCCGGCGCAGCACCGGGCCGGAGGGGCACATCGAGGAACCGCGCGACCGCCTCCACCTTCGCTTTCAATTCCGCGGTCTGACGCTCATCCGGAGTGCTCTCCGCCTGCTCGTGCGCTTCCGTGATCAGCTGCAGGCAGCCGGCAAGGCCGAGGTATTGCATGACCTCGTCGACGTCCCTCTTCAGCACGAGCAGCTCGATCTTCCTCATCCGTTCCATGGAGAGCACTACAGCCCCCCCGCGAAAGAGAGGATTTCCTGCTCGGGAATCGCAAGGCGCACCCCTTCAACAGCGGTCATGAGCAGGGACGTCTCGAACTGCTTGAGCCGGAAGAACGAAGCGATGGGGGTGAGCGTGAAAGGATCCTCGTGGAAAAGCTGGTGCGCCCGGACGTACAGGCGCCGGGCGGCTTTCTGCTCAGCGCGCACCGGATCCGGGGATCGAAAGCTCTCTCCGAGCTGATCCTCCAGGAGCCACGAATACCTCCACGCCCGCCAGCCATCCAGGGAGTCGGCCTGAATCTGAAAGGCCTCCGCAAGGGCGCGGCGCTGGGAAGCAGCACCGCCCGGGATGAGCAGCGGACGGGCGGATTCCTCATCGACGGAAAAGAAGAACCTGAGGCGCAGCGCCCACGTCACGTTCGCCAGTGAGATCTCCAGCGTGACAAGGCGCTCCACGCCCCGGCGGTCCGCCGGCGGGAGCTTCCGGACCAGGCGCCGAAGCGTGGCATAGTAGTCCCGGTCGAGCATGTTCTCCAGCTCGAACAGGGGCTTTTCCTTCAGCAGGGGGAGGATCCAGGAATACGGGCTCGACGCAAGAGACTTTTCGTGGTCTCCCCCGGGGACGAATCGGATCCCGGCGTACTTTTCCAGGTCCCGGATCCGCGGTTCTTCTCCGGTCCCGTTGACGATTGCGCGCATCACGGATTTCACGCCCTGGTACTCGTAGGAGCGCAGGAGGTGGATGAGAATCTCGTCAGGCTCCCCGAGGAGAGAGAGCACGCCGAGAAGAGAGCGGATCGTCTGACCGACGATCCGTTCCTCGATTTCGTCCGCTTCAAGGGGATGTCCGAGCTGCGGTCCCCCCGGGGCCTTTTCCGGAAACAGCCTCCGGGAAAGGTCCTCCAGCTTCCGAAGCCTGAGCAGGTCTTCGAAATTGCGCCCGACGTACGTCCGCGCCAGCATCCCGTAGAGCTTGGCGAGCACGTAGGCGTATCGGAACGATCGGATCATGCGCCGCCCTGGTCGAGAAACCGCATCACCTCGCGGGCGAGCTCCGCGGGACGAGCCTGCCTCCCGGCAAGCTTCGCCCGGTAGGCCGCGTTCTTGTCCTGGCGTTCCCGGGCGCAGCTTTCCCGGGCTGCGGACACGGCGCGTTCTGCCTCGGCAGCCTTCTCTTTCAGGACTTCCGAGTGCATCTTCTGTCCCTCGGCGCGCGCGCGAGCCTTGCGGGCTGCAGCCTCCTCTTCAGCGGCCGCCACCATTTCCGCGGCGGTCTTCTCTACGCCGAGAAGCTTGTCGAGTATGTCGGACATTTCACTACCCGTCCCTCAGAGGGGAACCTGTTCGAAACGCGCGCGGGAGTCTCCCGCGGCGGGCCCGCAAGGGGCCCGATTGCGGCTCGTGGCTGGTTTCCCTATGAATCGAGCCTTTCTTCGTACTTCCGAATGATCCTGTTCGCCTTCTGCGGGTCTCCCGCGGCGAGCATCTCCCGGTAGAAGTCCGCGTTCTCCACGAGGAGAGCGATCTTTTTCAGGACTGCCAGGTGGGTCCCGGCATCCTCTTCGGAGCTAACGAGCAGAAAGAGCAGGTGCACCGGCTCGCCGTCGAGGGATTCGTAGTCGATCCCCCGATCCGTTATCCCGAGGACCCCGATGACACCGCGCGTGAACCGGGTCTTGGCGTGCGGAATGGCGATGCCTTTCTTGATCCCCGTTGACATCTTCTCTTCCCGTCGTCGGATGGCATCGAGGATTTCGTCACGGCTGTTGATGCCGTACTGGGTCACGAGCAGGTCCACGAGCTCTTCGAAAACCTCCGGCTTGTCTTCCGACTCGAGACGGCACGCGATGCGGGAAGGCGTGAAAAGCTCGTGGAGGAGAATTCCCACCCTAGTTGCCTCCCGTCTTGGGAGACACAGGGGTCGCGGGGGCCGGAGCAGCCGAGACAGGCGCGGGGGCCGCGCCAGGGGCCGGGGCGGCTCCCGGGGCCGCGCCAGGGGCCGGGGCGGCTCCCGGGGCCGCACCGGGGGCCGGCGCGCCGGATGCACCGCCACCACCGGATGCCGGGGAAGGGGTTGTCTGGACCCACCAGCTCTGCTGCGCCGCTCCGGAAAGCGACTCCTGGCGAGCCTTGCTGATGACGTTGCCGGCTTCCGGGTTCTTGTTCACCCAGGCGAGCCCGAAGATGCAGACCAGAAACACGGCGGCGAGGATTGCGGTGAACCGGGTAAGGACGTTTCCCGAGCGGGACCCGAACGGAGTCGTGCTCCCGCCGCCGAAAATGCCTCCCAGTCCCTCACCCTGGTCGTCCTGCACGAGGACGACCAGCACGAGGAGCACCGCGCTGACCACCAGAATCACCAGAAGCGTTACGCTGATAACACCCATTCTCCCGATCCCCCTTAACGATCGTACTGCACGATGGGCAGGAAGGTTTCCGCCTTCAGGGAAGCTCCGCCGACGAGCGCGCCGTCGATGTTCTCCATCTTCATGAGGTCACGGATGTTGTCGGGCTTCACCGACCCTCCGTACTGGATGGTCATCCCCCGCCCTGCCGCGTCCCCGTAGAGGCGTCCGAGAACGCCGCGGATGAAGCGGTGAACCGCGTCCGCGTCCTGCGGGGTGGCATTCTTCCCCGTGCCGATGGCCCACACGGGCTCATACGCGATCGTGACCTTCGACAATTCCTTTTCCGAGACACCGGCGAGGCCGCCGGTGGTCTGTGCCTCAACGACCCTTTCCGTGACGCCCTTCTGCCGCTCGTCGAGCGTCTCCCCGACGCAGAGAATCACCTCGAACCCTTCGGCGATGGCGAGCCTCACCTTCTTGTTGACCAGGGCATCCGTCTCACCGTACGTGTGACGCCGTTCGGAGTGACCCAGGATGACGACGGCGACGCCGGCGTCTGCCAGCATCCTCAGAGAGACCTCCCCGGTGTGGGCGCCCTCCAGCTCGGAGGCGGCGTTCTGGGCGCCGAGCATGATGGGCGATCCTTCCAGAACGTCCCGCACGACGTGCAGGGCGGTGAAGGGAGGCGCAATCATGATCCGCTTGCCCTTTTCCGAGGACAGCGCCGAGACGAGGGTGCTCGCCAGGGCGATGGCCTCTCCCGAGGTCTTGTACATCTTCCAGTTGCCGGCGATGAACGGTTGGCGCATGGTCTTCTACTTGTCCTGGAGCGCCACGACGCCCGGCAGCTGCTTGCCCTCCAGCAGCTCGAGGGACGCGCCGCCGCCCGTCGACACGTGGGTGATGCGGTCCGCAAGACCGAACTGGTTGACCGCGGCCACCGAATCCCCTCCACCCACCACGGTGGTTCCTTTGCACTCCGCGACTGCCTTCGCGATCTCCTCCGTGCCCCGGGCGAACTCCGGGAACTCGAAGACGCCCATGGGCCCGTTCCAGACCACCGTCTTTGCCTTGAGGATCCGATCC
>DATKLM010000168.1:0-5814 GCA_035542415.1 Spirochaetia bacterium | reverse complement strand
AGCGCCGAAGGCGCGAAACGCCGGGAGCCCTGGGGAACTTGCGGCCGGTCGCTTCTCTTGCATTTTCAGGCCCCCGCGGCTACGATCAGAAGCGCAGCCACGGGGGCCGTCACTGAAGTATCGCAGCATCAGGGTCAAGATTCTCTTCTATTTTGTCGCCGTCATCATCCTGCCCCTCCTGACCCTCGGCATCCTTGGCCCCATCATTTCAGCGCGCATCATCGAGAACGAGGTGACCAACCACACCGTCCAGCTCATCCGCCAGGTGACGCGCAACATCGAGTTCTACGTACGCGAGATGGAGGGAATCATCTCCATCCTGGCAGAGGACTCCAGCGTGCAGGCCTTTTACGGGATCGGCGGAGTTGGGGCGGGATTCTCCCGCGACGCGACGGCGGGCGCTCTCCGCTTGATGCACAACGTCACGGAGGTGAACACGGAGATCGCCGGAGTTCTCCTCGTCAACGACCGTGACGAATACCTCAGCAACGAGATCCAGCCCATCACGCGGGACCCTCTCCTGGACGAGGCGTGGTACCAGCACGCCGTGCGCTCCTCTCCGGCGGTCCAGCTCCTGCCGAGGCCCGTCGGACGGAACCTCCGCAACACGCCGGGGTACAGCGCGGACGACGTGGTCTCCATCGTGAAGGCCGTCGTGGATCCGAAGAGCGGCCAGGTGCGCGGGGTCGTTCTCATCGACATGAAGCTCCAGGTGGTCCAGGACATCTTCGTGGACATGAAGGTCGGCCAGGGGGGATTCCTCTTCATCGAGGACGCGGAGGGAGGGACGGTGTACGCGCCCGTGAACCCCGTGGTGTACCGGGTGCGCAGCGAATGGCTGACCGGACCCAAGACGAGCACCGTGCGCCGGATCCAGGGCGGAGATTTCCAGATCATCGCCCAGGGATCGGAGTACACCGGCTGGAAGACCATCGGTGTCTTTCCCCTCAATGAAATCATGGGGCAGGTGAGCCTGATCCGGTACTACTCCTTCATCATCGCGGGGGTAACGCTGTTTGTCGCGGTCGTGGTCTCCATCTTCTTCACCGGCTCCATTGCCCGTCCCGTCATCGCCCTTCGCGCCCTGATGAAGGAAGCAGAGGAGGGCAACCTCGCCGTGCGATTCGAGGGCCGGCAGGAGGACGAGATCGGCCACCTGGGCAAGAGCTTCAACACGATGATTGAGGAGATCCAGAAGCTCATCGACATGGTCTACCGCGAGCAGCAGAGCAAGCGGGAGGCGGAGCTGAAGACGCTCCAGGAGCAGATCAAGCCTCATTTCCTCTACAACACCCTCGACACCATCCACTGGATGGCGCAGGACCACGGCGCGGAAGACATCGTGCGGATCGTCAACGCCCTCACGAGCCTGTTCCGCATCGCCCTGTCCAAGGGCAAGGAGATGATCAGCCTCAGCGACGAGCTGGAGCACGTGCGGAGCTACCTCATCATTCAGAAGGCGCGCTATGAAGACAAGTTCGACTTCTCCCTCTGCGTGCAGGACGAGATCCTGCCGAACATGGTCCTCAAGCTCACGCTCCAGCCGCTCGTGGAGAACGCCATCTACCACGGGATCAAGGAGCGCCGCGGGCACGGCACCATCCGCGTGGATGCCCTGACGCGGGACGGGATGCTCGTGCTGCGCGTGAGCGATGACGGGGTGGGCATGAGCGCGGACAAGCTCGCCTCCATCCGGGCGCTCTGCGCGGCCGCTCCGGTGGACAGCACGGCGAAGAACGGCTACGGAATTTCCAACGTCAACGAGAGGATCCAGCTCTCGTTCGGCAAGAAATACGGCCTGCGCTTCGAGAGCGCGCCCGGTCGGGGAACGACCGTCGAGATCCTGCACCCCCTGATCGCGGGGGAGGGGTGACGCGGATGTGGAGACTGCTGATCGCCGATGACGAGCCGAAGATCCGGCGGGGATTGCGCACCACCATCGAGCGTATCCGCACCGACATGACCGTCGTGGCCGAGGCGGAGGACGGGGAGATGGCGCTGTCCCTGGTGTCCCGGGAGAAGCCGGACATCCTCATGATCGACGTGCGCATGCCCTTCCTCAGCGGCCTGGAGCTGATCGAGCGGATCAAGGGCGTGCGGGAGGACTGCGTCATCATCGTCGTCTCGGGGCACGACGAGTTCGAGTACGCCCAGCGCGCGCTGCAGCTGAAGGTGTTCGAGTACGTCCTGAAGCCCGTGCCGGAGGACGTCCTGGCGGGCGTGCTCACCCGCGCGGCTGAGGAGCTGGCCGGGATGCGACGCCGCAGCCACTACCTGGCGTGGGCGCGGGATCAGCTGGAGCGCAACATGCCTCTGCTGCGGGAGCAGCACCTGCGGGACTGGGTGCGGGGCCGGCTGTCCCGGACGGAGATCGAGGAGCAGGCGGCATTCCTCGGCATCCAGGCGGACGGGACCCGGACCATGGCGCTCATCCACATCATGGAGAGGCCGGCAGCGCCGCAGCTTCCCGGCGAAAAAGACCGGCGCATCGAGTCCTTCGCGGTCCGCCGGCTCGCCGAGGATGCCTTCCGCCCTTTCCCTCCCATTGTCATCTTCCAGGACGAGCAGGACGACGTGGCCGCCCTCACCGGGTGCGCCGGCGGCCCGGAGTTGGCGCGTGCCATCGCGGCCATCGAGGCGGGAGCCGCCCGGTCACTCACGCACGCGGTGCTGATCGCCCATTCCCCCGTGGTGGAGGGGCCGGAAGGCATCCCGGAGACCTACGAAGCTCTCAGCGCGGAGGTGGCCCGCCGGAGCGGCCTGCGCACCTTCGTGCTCGTCGCCCAGGGATACATCGATTCGCACTACGGGGAGCCGGACCTGACCCTGGAAGAAGTGGCTTCCGAAGTCCAGGTGAGCCCGGGCTATCTCAGCAGGCTCCTCAAGCGGGAGACCGGGTTCTCCTTCGTGGACTATCTCACGCGCGTGCGGATCACGCGGGCGGTTCAGCTCATGAGCGACCCTGCAGTCAAGATCTACGAGGTGGCGGAAGCCGTGGGGTACCAGAGCCAGCACTATTTCAGCCGGGCATTCAAGAGGGTCTTCGGTCGCTCTCCGGTGGAATACCGAAAGGGAGGAGCCGCATCCTCATGAGGCGTGTGACCTGTTTCGTTTTCCTGGCGCTTGCCGCGATCTCTCTGGGAACCTGCGTACGCCGAAGCGCGGAGCAGGATGCGTACCAGTACGTGATCGGCGTTTCCATCGCGAACCTCACCGAACCGTGGCGCATCAATATGAGCGAGGAGATCCGGGTAGAGGCGGTGCGATACCCCAACCTCCGCGTCGTGTTCATGGACGCGGCGGACTCCAGCGCCCGCCAGATCCAGGACGTGAAGAAGCTCATGGACTCCGGCATCGACCTGCTCATCATCTCCCCGACGGACGCGGAGGCGCTCACGCCGGTCATCGCGGACGTTTACGGGCACGTTCCCGTCATCCTCCTGGACCGCGCGGTCATCGGCTACGGATACACGCTGTACATCGGACCCGACAACCGGCTCATCGGAAAGCAGGCGGGGCAATACGTCGCGCGGATGCTCGGCGCGAAGGGCGGCAAGGTGGTGGAGATCCTGGGCCGCTCGGGCTCGCCGCCCGCCCTGGACCGGAAGCTTGGCTTCAGCGAGGCCATCGCCAAGACCGGCAACATCACCATTGTCGGCTCCATTGTCGCGGACTGGCTGCGGGACAAGGCAGAGGACGAGCTGTCGGTCTGGCTGAAGAAGAACGGGCGCGCGGACGTGATCTTCGCCCAGAACGACGCCATGGCGTACGGCGCCTGGCGCGCCGCGACGAAGCTCGGCATCGCCGGCATGCGTTTCGTGGGCATCGACGGCCTCCCCGGACCCCGCGGCGGGGTCGATCTCGTGAACACGGGAGTCCTGTCGGCGACCTTCACGTGTCCCACCGGCGGGAGGGAAGCCCTCATCTACGCCATGGACATCCTTCATCACGAGACGGGGATTCCCAAAAGGATGCTCCTGCGAACGAGCCTGCTCACCAAGCAGGCCATTGCGGAGGGGGCCCTCAGCGACCCGCTGCGGCCGCTGCACAATCCGGAGCGCAAGATCGTGCTCGGCTTCGCCCAGGTGGGCAAGGAGAGCGAGTGGCGCGTGGCCAACACGGAGTCCATCAAGGCAGCGGCGCGGGACGCCGGGATCGACCTCATCTTCGTGGACGGCGAGCAGAAGCAGGAGAACCAGATCAAGGCGATCCGGTCCTTCATCCAGAAGAAGGTCGACATCATCGCCTTCTCCCCCATTGTCGAATCCGGATGGGAGCCTGTTCTGCGGGAGGCCAAGGCGGCGGGCATCCCGGTGATCCTCTCCGACCGGGCGGTGGATGTGAAGGACGAGTCGCTCTGGCTCACGTTCATGGGATCGGACTTCGTGGAAGAGGGCCGCCGTTCGGCCCGGTGGCTCGTGGACTACATGAAGACAACGCGGCCGGTCAACATCGTGGAGCTGCAGGGCACCATCGGCTCCGCGCCGGCCATTGACCGCACGGTCGGCTTCCTTGAAGTCCTCAAGGATCACCCCAACTACCGCATCATCGCCTCGGAGAGCGGCGCGTTTTTCCGCGAGGTGGGCAAGGAAGTGATGCGGAAGATCCTGAGGGACCTGCGGGAGAAGAACCAGAAGGTGGACGCCGTCTTCGCCCACAACGACGACATGGGTCTGGGCGCCATCGAGGCGCTGGAAGAGGTGGGCCTGAAGCCGGGCAAGGACGTCGTGATCGTGTCCGTGGACGCCGCACGGGGCGCGTTCCTGGCAATGATCGCGGGCAAGCTCAACTGCACCGTGGAGTGCAGCCCGCTCCTGGGGCCGCAGCTCATGAAGGCGGTCAAGGACTACTTCGCCGGCAAGAAGCTGCCGGTCCGCATCATCACCTCGGAGAGCGTCTTCCCCGCCGAGGTGGCCGCGAAGGTGCTTCCGTACAGGAAATACTGACCGCTCCGCCGCGCGGCCACGCGTGGCGGAATAGTGTAAAAAATAGCCGGTTCGTCTAAATACGCCACCCCCGAAGTGTGCTTGAATGGCTATGGTGCTGGACTCGGCTGGAGTGATGTCGCAAAGATAGCCGAGAGCGGAGGCCACGTATGAAAATGACTCTGAAGGGGATGGCGGCAGCGAGCATCTTTGTGCTGATGATGGCTGGCGCAGGTGCTGCCGGCGCCCAGGCGCGAAGCGTGACGTGCGTGGGACTCTATTCGGAAACGGACGCCGGATACATCAGCTCCCGCGTCGGTTCCGGCGACTGGGTCGTCGTCAAGGTTGGCGACAAGATCCCTTCCAATGCTGAAATCCGCGTCAATGTCGACCGGGATTGGATCGAGGTGACCCCGTCCGACAATTCCAACGTCGTGTACGAGATCCATGGACCTGATTCGGGGGAGGTCATCAAGAAGGTTTCCGATCTCCTGAAGACCAAACCCAAGATTGTTGTCTTTCCAAAGGGCACGGCGGGCAAGCCTGACCCGAAGTTCAAGAACAAGCTGGTTGTCGGGCCTTACTTGGGCAGGCAGGTATATACGACTGCGGACGGGGATGAAAGTGATATAAAGTACGGCGATGTCCTCGACGGAAAAGGCAAAGTAAGGATCATCGCAATCAACAACACCATTGAGCTCATGGATGCCACCCGGAAAGTGACCAAGGTCATCGGTCCGCTCAACTTCGACCTCGTCAAGGTCTTGACCGGGCAGAAACTGTACAAGTACCTGAATGCCCCCTGAGGGAGGGCCAAAGGAGGAACGGCGGGAAGGGACAGGGAGAACCTGAGGATCCGTCACGGAGTGACGGAAGGGATGTTGGAAGG
>DATKLM010000167.1:0-15832 GCA_035542415.1 Spirochaetia bacterium | reverse complement strand
GCCTTCTGCGGCTGATGTCACGAAGGCTTTTCAGGGAATGAGCCTGAGCCAGCAGCAGGCGCCCGCTCCGAATAGTGCCGCAGCCAAAACTGCATATCAAACGGGGCCCTACACACCCACCATCACTGTAGGCGGGGGCAGCATTGCAGTGTCCTACACGGCCACCGGAAATCCGAGCGGACCCGGACCCTGGTCGGTTGCGGGAACTCTAACTCTGACGAACGTATACGATTCCTACAGCGGCTATACTTTCAACGGAACGATAAATATCTCCGCTTCCTTCTCTGACCCCGCGGCGTCTCAACAAACGACGATCATTGTCATGACAGGCAGTCTGTCGCTCTCCGGCGGTACAATTTCAACGCTCGGGTGCAATATCACGATCACATCGACAATTCCGCCCTCAGGGAACCCCGTGACGACCGGCACGATCACCGCGGACGGCTTCACCTACGACGTAACCAAGCTCTGAACGGATCTCGTCCAGAAGAAAGGCTGCCTTCGGGCAGCCTTTTTTATCCCTGGGCCTTCCGGTACAGTCCCTCCATGCGAGACCTGCTCATGGATGCCGCGCGCAGAGGAGCGCTCTACCGGGAGAGTCTTGCCGGCAGGCCGGTTACTCCGTCCGCGCAATCGCTGAACAACCTCAGCGCTTTCGACGAGCCCTTCCCGGAAGAACCAACCGATCCTCAGGCGGTCCTGCGTCAGCTGGATGAATCAGGTTCGCCGGCAACCATGGCAACGGCCGGCGGCCGCTTTTTCGGATTCGTCGTGGGCAGCTCGCTGCCGGCGACGGTCGCCGCATCGTGGCTCGCCGCGGCCTGGGACCAGGAGAGCGGACAGGAAGTCACCTCGCCCGTCGGGGCAAAGCTGGAAACGGTCTGTGCGCGATGGCTCGTGGAGCTGTTCTCCCTGCCTCCGGGCACCGGCGTCGGGTTCGTGACAGGCGCCACCATGGCGAACTTCTCGGCGCTCGCTGCCGCGCGCCACGCACTGCTGGAACGCGCGGGCTGGGATGTCGAGACGCAGGGCCTGTTCGGGGCGCCGCCGATCACCGTTGTGGTCAGTGAGGACGTGCACGTGAGCGTGCTCAAGGCGCTCGGGCTGCTCGGGCTGGGCCGGGACCGGGTCATTCGCGTGCCCACGGACTCCCAGGGACGCATGCGCCCGGAACGTCTGCCATCCCCTGCTGAACCGACCATCATCTGCGCGCAGGCCGGTCACGTGGCATCAGGAGCGTGTGATCCGCTGCCCGACATCTGCGCTCACGCGCGGGCGTCGGGGAGCTGGGTGCACATCGACGGAGCCTTCGGGATGTGGGCGGCTGCCGCGCCGGCGCGCGCGCCGCTCGTGCGCGGGTTACCAGAAGCGGATTCCTGGGCAACGGACGCGCACAAGTGGCTGAATGTCCCGTACGACAGCGGCCTGGTCTTTGTGCGGGAAGAACGCCACCTCCGAGCTGCCATGGCGGTCAGCGCGGACTACCTGCTCGCGGCACAGAGCCGCCAGCCCGAGCAGTACGTGCCCGAGCTTTCCCGCCGCGGCCGCGGGATCGAGGTGTGGGCAGCGCTCAAGAGCCTGGGACGAACGGGCCTCGCGGATCTGATCGAACGGTCCTGTCGGCACGCCGAGTTCTTCGCGGAAGGGCTGCGCCGCGCCGGATGCGAGATCCTGAACGACGTCGTTCTGAACCAGGTGCTCGTTTCATTCGGCACTGACGAGACGACGCGGCGCGTCATTGCGGGCCTGCAGAGTGACGGGACGTGCTGGTGCGGGGGAACCATCCGGGCCGGGCGCGCTGCCATGCGGATCAGCGTCTCCTCCTGGGCAACGACACGGGAAGACTGCCAGAAGAGCCTCGCCGCGATGCTGAGGATCGCGCGCGAGGCATCCGCTTCGTGAGACGAGCTTCCCAGCGCTCTATTCCAGCTCGGGGTCAAGGCTGCCGCCCCCGCGAGGGCACGTCGACCCGGCGCCGGCTTGACGTGATAGTACATCGATAATATTATAGACGTAATATGAACAGGCGCACCGTCACGAAAGATGCCTCCCACCAGAAGATCCGCGCAACCGCGTCCCGCATGATCCGCCGTGACGGCCTGGAGGCCACGAGCGTCCACAAGGTCATGAAGGGCTCGGGCTTCACCGTGGGCGGCTTCTACGCGCACTTCGATTCGCGCCAGCAGATGATCCGCCACGCCTTCATCGAGGCGGTGAAGCAGAGGCGTGATCGGGTCAACCTCCTGCTGGAGGGCCGGCGGCCGGCGGAGTGGCTGCCCCGGTTCCTGCAGGACTACCTGTCCGCCGGTCACGTGGATGACCGCGACAACGGGTGCGCGTGGGCGGCGCTTCTGAGCGAGCTGCCGCGGGCTGACCTCACCACGCGCCGCATGGCGGAGCGCCTCTTCGACAGTTCGGTGGCGTTCTACGCCCGGACGCTCTCAGAGGGCGGGGCTCCCGCCGCCTCGTCCAGATCCAGCCGGTCACGCGAAAAGAACGGCGCCGGCAAGCGCGCGGCGGCCCGGCCGTCCCTCAGCGCTCGGGAAGCGGCCCTCGCGAGCCTTGCCATGGCATTCGGGCACCTCAACCTCGCGCGGATGGTCGTGAGCCCCCGGCTTCGGAAGGAGATCCTCTCCACGGGCCTCAAGGCCGCTGCCGCCATTTCCGCCGCAGCAGCCGCAACAGGAGACACCAGATGAGAAGAGTCGTCGTGACAGGAATGGGAGCGGTCTCCCCGCTCGGGGTGGGCGTTCAACGCACGTGGGACGGGCTTATCGCGGGCCGCAGCGGTCTCCGCGCCGTGGACATGTTCGATACGACCGGCCTTTCCTCCCGTGTCGCGGGCGCGGTTCCCGCGAAGGGAGAGGAAGGCGGCTTCGATCCTGAGACCGTCTTCTCCGGGAAGGAGGTCCGGCGAAACGATACCTTCATTCTCTACGCCATCGCCGCGGCGGAGGAAGCCATTGCCCAGGCCGGCTGGAAGCCCGAAGAGGAGAAGGAGAGAGAGCGAACCGCGGTGATCATGGGCTCTGCCGTCGGCGGCTTTCAGACCCTGACAGCGGGCGCCGTGGACTACTACTCCAAGGGACGGGACCGTCTGCCGATGTTCTTCATTCCGGCGCAGCTCATCAACCTGGCAAGCGGACAGATCGCCATCCGACACGGGTTCCTCGGTCCGGACTTCGCCGTCGTGGGAGCATGCGCCACCGGCGCCGAAGCAGTTGCCACCGGCGCCCGCGCCATTCTCCTCGGGGAGTCGGACGTGGCCGTGGTCGGAGGCGCTGACGCCACGATGCACCCCATGTGCTTCTCGGGCTTCGAGAAGCTGCACACGCTCTCCACGCACTTCAACGACACGCCGTGCCGCGCGTCGCGGCCGTTCGACCGCGGCCGGGACGGATTCGTTCTGGCCGAGGGGGCCGGCGCGCTCATCATAGAGGAATACGAGCACGCCCGCGCCCGGGGCGCGGAGATCCTCGCCGAGCTCAGGGGATTCGCGTCTGCAAGCGACGCGCACCATATCGCGGCGAGCCACCCGCAGGGACTGGGGGAGCAGCGGGCCATGCGCTGGGCGCTGGAGCGGGCCGGCCTCTCCGCCGGCGACATCGGCTACGTCAACGCGCATGCCACGAGCACCGGAGTCGGAGACCTGGGCGAGCTGGCTGCCATCAGCGCGGTGTTCGGCAACAACGAGCGGACCGCTGTTTCCTCAACAAAGTCTGCAACGGGCCACACCTGCGGGGCGGCAGGCGCTTTGGAAGCCATCTTCTCCGTGTGCGCCCTCCGAAGTGGAATGGTTCCTCCGACGCTCAACCTGGAGGACCCCGAGCCGGAGTACGCTGGAATGAACCTCGTGCCGCTGAAGGCGCAGGAGCGCAGGATGAACGCCGTGCTCTCCAACTCGTTCGGCTTCGGCGCCACGAAGGTGGCCCTGGTCTTCAGCGCTGTCTGAGGAGCGATCGGGCCGGCGCGCGCTCGTCGCGCCCGGCCGTTGACGCGCGGCCCCTCTTTCCGCCAGGATCATCGGAAAAACCTGCCACGGCCCGCCATTTCGATGTAGAATTGAGCGGGGGAGAATCGGATGGGGCGCAAGATCTTCGGTCTGGCTCTCAGGATCAGCATCGGGTATGCCATTCTGGCTGGCCTCTGGATCATCCTCTCCGACCGCGCCGTCGAGCTGTTCTTTCCCTCCCCGCAGCTCAACATCCCCATCCAGACGTGGAAGGGCTGGGGCTTCGTCGTCGTCACCGCCATCCTGCTGTATTTCGTTCTGCGGGACCGCCTCCGGAAGTGGCAGCACGAAGCGCTGGAACGCCTGGAGGCGCAGGCCGCGCTCCAGGCGCAGGAGAGGAAGTTCAGCGCGGTTGTCCATCACCTGGCCACGGGCGTCGTCATCGTCGACACCGAAGAAACCATCACGTTCTCCAATCCGGCCTCCGAGATGATCTTTGCGGGACGCCGGACGAGCCTCATGGGGATGAACCTGAAGGACTTCATGAGCGAGGAGGAGTTCCGTCATATCCGCGCGGAGACCGATCGGCGTTCCCGGGGAGAGACGAGCACCTACGAAATCCGGATCCGGAGGCTGGACGGTGAGGATCGCTACCTCCGGGTCACGGCCGCGCCCCAGTACGACGGACACGGGCGCTTCGCGGGCGCGCTTGCCACGTTCCACGACATCACGGAGAAGGCCCTTCTCGAGCAGCGCGTCGAGGAGGAGAAAGCCCAGCTTCTGACCTTGATCAACAACCTGCCGGACGGCGTGTATCTGAAGGACCGCGAGAGCCGGTTCATTCTCGTCAACAAGGCCGTGAGCGACAGCGTTCACGCCGCGGGCCCGGATGATCTGGTGGGCAAGACCGACGGGGACTTGTATCCGCGCGAGATTGCGGAGGAGTTCCGCGCCGAGGAGCGGATCGTCATGGAGGACCGCAAGCCCCTGGTCGCGAAGCTCGCCCGGGACGTGACCTCGGAGGGGGAGCAGCGTTGGACGCTGACGACCAAGGTCCCCATCGTGGACACTGACGGCCAGGTTCGGGGGCTCGTCGGGATCAGCAGGAACATCACGCCGCAGAGAAAGGCTGAGGAAGCGCTGATCGCCAGCGAGCGGCGCTACCAGACCATCGTGGAGAACCTCAACGACCAACTGGTCATCCACGACTTCTCCGGTACCATCATCGACATCAACGAGAACGTGTGCCGCTCGCTGGGCTACGCGCGGGAGGAGCTCATCGGCCGGAACGTGGGGGTGTTCCTGTCCGAGGAGAGCCGCGCCAAGTTCGCCGGGCACATTGACCAGATCAGGAGGAGCGGCTCTCTCGTGCTCGAAGCGGTCAACGTCCGCAAGGACGGAAGCCGCTTTCCCGTGGAGGTGAGCGTCAAGGTGGTCAGCGCGGAGGGCGCGGGAATCGTCCAGTCATTCGCGAGGGACCTCACGGAAAGAAGGAAGTCGCAGGAGGAACAGGAGAGGCTGCGGGAGCAGCTGCAGGCGGCCCAGAAGATGGAAGCCGTGGGGAGGCTCGCCGGCGGCATCGCCCATGACTTCAACAACCTCCTCACGGTGATCAACGGCTACTGCGAGATGGGCATCGCCCGCACGGGCTCCCAGGACCCCCTTCGCATGGACCTGGAAGAGATCAAGCGGGCATCCCGGCGCGCGGCAATCCTGACCTCCCAGCTCCTTGCGTTCGGCAGGCGGCAGATCCTTCAGCCGCGCATCCTGAATCTCGGGGCGCTCGTCTCCGGGATGGAAGACATGCTCTCCCGCCTGCTCGGGGAAGACATCGAGGTCCATCTTCATACCCCGCAGGACCTGTGGAGCGTGCGCGCGGACCCGGGCAGGATCGAACAGGTAGTGATGAACCTCGCCGTCAATTCCCGGGATGCCATGCCGGAAGGCGGGCAGCTCACCATCCAGACATCGAACGTGGTCCTCGACGAGAGCTACACGCAGGAGCACTTGGAGATCAAGACAGGCCCCTACGTCATGCTCGCCGTAAGCGACACGGGAGTCGGCATGGATGCGGCAACGCAGGAGCGGATCTTCGAGCCGTTCTTCACGACGAAGGAGACGGGCAAGGGAACGGGACTCGGCCTGGCCACGGTCTACGGGATCGTCAAGCAGAGCGATGGGTACATCTTCTGCTACAGCGAGATCGGCCGGGGAACGACGTTCAAGATCTACCTCCCCCGGGCCGGCGCCGCGGACGAACCGACACAGGCGGAGCCGCTGCCCGCCGCCATCGGACGGGGGACCGAAAGGATCCTCCTCGTGGAGGATGATGACGCCGTGCGCCGCGTCACCGCGTCTATCCTGGAAAGCGGCGGCTACCGGGTCACTTCGGAAAAAGACGGTCCCGGGGCGCTGGATGGTTTGTCGAACGCAACCGCCGCACCTCATCTCCTTGTCACGGACGTCGTCATGCCGGGCATGGACGGCAAGGAGGTGGCGCGGCGGGTGTGCGCCCGCTTCCCCGGCGTCCGCGTGTTGTTCATCTCCGGCTACACGGAGAATGCCATTGTCCACCAGGGCGTGCTGGAAGAAGGCATCGCGTTCATCCCCAAGCCGTTCACGTCCGCTGACCTTCTGCAGAGGGTTCGCGCTCTCCTGGACTCCGGCCGGGACAAGGTCCCCCGCGTCCCGGGGGCCCCCGGCTAGCTAGCCCGCCGTCACTTTCAGCTCCCGCGCGGCTTTCACCTCGTCCAGCCGCCGGACCGGCGATGCATGCGGCGCATCATGCAGGAGCTCGGGATGGGACACCGCTTCCCGCGCAATGGCAAGGAGCGCGTCGATGAACCTGTCGAGCGTCTCCAGGCTCTCCGTCTCCGTGGGCTCAATCATCAGCGCCTCGGGCACGATCAGCGGGAAGTAGTTCGTGGGCGGATGAAATCCGTAATCGATGAGCCTCTTGGCGATGTCCAGCGCGTGGATCTCAGGCGCAGATGCAATCTTCCCCTGAGCAACGAACTCGTGCATGCACGTCCTGTCTCCGTGCGGCACCGGGTACACGGCGGAGAGACGGGCCTGCAGGTAGTTCGCGTTGAGCACGGCGTTCTCCGCCACGGCCCGGAGCCCATCCGGGCCGAGCATCCGGATGTAGGTGTACGCGCGAACCAGGATCCCGAAGTTTCCGTGGAAGCTCTTCAGGCGCCCAATGCCCCGCGATGGCACGCGCCAGGAGAACCGACGCTCGGCGCCGCTGCCGGCAGCCTGGACCACCGGCCCGGGGAGGTACTCCGCCAGCGCCGCTGTCACCCCGAGCGCGCCCCCGCCCGGACCGCCTCCGCCGTGCGGCGTGGAGAAGGTCTTGTGGAGGTTGAAGTGCATCACGTCGATGCCCAGCGCTCCCGGCTTTGTGACGCCGAGAATCGCGTTGAAGTTGGCCCCGTCTCCATAGACCAGGCCGCCGGCCTGGTGCACAAGGCGCGTGACTTCCTGGAGGCTCTCCTCGAACAGCCCGAGCGTGTTCGGGTTGGTGAGCATGAGCCCGGCGACGCGCTCATCGAGGCACGCCGTGAGCTTTGCCAGGTCGACATTCCCCCGCGCGTCGGAGGGAATCTCCACGGCTTCCAGGCCGGCCATCGAGGTCGACGCGGGGTTAGTGCCGTGCGCGGAGTCCGGCACGAGGATCCGCGTGCGCGCCGTGTCTCCCCGGTCGTGGTGCCAGCGGCGCATGATGAGGATGCCGGCAAGCTCCCCGTGGGCGCCGGCGGAGGGCTGGAGGGACACCGCCGCGAATCCGCCGATCTCGGCGATCATCTCCTGCAGGCCGTGCATGAGGGCGAGCGCGCCCTGCGTCTGCGCCGGGGGCTGCAGCGGATGAAGCGACGCGAAGCCGGGGAGCCGGGCCGCCGCTTCGTTGGCCTTGGGGTTGTACTTCATGGTACAGGAGCCCAGGGGATAGAGGCCGGTGTCGACGGAGTAGTTGAGCTGGGAGAGGCGGACGTAGTGGCGCACCATGTCCACTTCTGATACTTCCGGAAGCGGGATCGCCGAGCGACGCAGCTCGGCCGGAATGACGGCCGGGGGCACGTCACACGCCGGCGGGGTCACGCCGCTTCTGCCCGGACGCGAAATGTCGAAGATGAGCGGCTCAGCCATGGCGCGATCCTCCCAGCGCGTCGACGAGCTCGTCGATCTGCGCTTTCGTGTTCGTCTCCGTGCAGCACAGAAGCACGGCGTCTTTCAGCTCGGGGTAGTCCCGTCCCAGGTCGTAGCCGCCCACGATCCCGTGCTTCTCGAAGAGCATCTCGTTGATCTTCGCCACCGGCCGCGGGCAGCTCACGGCGAACTCGTGAAAGAACTCTCCCGCATGCACCGTGAACCCCGGCAGCTTCCTGATGCGGTCCGCAAGGTAATGCGCCTTGTGCCAGCACAGCTCGGCAACCTGACGCAGCCCGCCCGGGCCGAGTGCTGTCATGTAGGCCGCGGCGGCGAGCGCGTTCAGGGACTGGTTGGTGCAGATGTTCGAGGTAGCCTTCTCCCGGCGGATGTGCTGCTCCCGCGTGCTGAGCGTGAACACGTAGCCGGTGCGGCCGTCGCGGTCCCGGGTCTCACCGGCGATCCTCCCGCTGGACCTTCGGATCTGGTCGCGCCGGAACGCGAAGAACCCGAGGGAGGGCCCTCCGAAGGAGAGGTGGTTCCCCAGGGCCTGCCCTTCTCCCGCAACCACGTCCGCGCCGGCTTCCCCGGGAGGAACGAGCAGGCCGAGGGACACGGGGTTGGCGACGACGACCAGCAGGGCGCCGCAGGCATGCACGGCGGCGGCAATGGCCTTCATCACGGCCGGCGGCGCAATCCGCCCCAGGAAGTCGGGATTCTGGATCACGACGCAGGCAGTGTTCTTGTCACAGAGGGAGGCAAGGTCCTCCGGCGGGCGTGAAATTGCGTCATCTCCCGCGAACGTCAGACCCATCCCCTGCGTGTAGGTGCGCACCACGGCGCGGTACTGCGGATGGAGGCCGGCGGAGAGGACCACGCGGCTTCTCTGCCGCTGGAACACGGAGAGCGCCATGATGACGGCCTCCGCCGTTGCCGTTGCGCCGTCGTAGTGTGACGCATTGGACACGTCCATGCCGGTGAGACGCGCAATCATGCTCTGGTATTCGAAGATCGCCTGGAGCGTGCCCTGGCTGATTTCCGGCTGGTAAGGAGTGTACGCGGTGGCGAACTCGGACCGCGACACGACGAAGTCCACGACAGCGGGAATGAAGTGATTGTAAGCGCCGGCGCCCAGGAAGCACGGCCGGGCAGCGCAGTCCGCGTTCTGCCGGGAGAGCTGATCCAGCTCTGACAGGATCTCCTGCTCGGAGAGCGCCGGCGGCAGGTCCAGCCGGGGAAAACGAAACGCCTCCGGGACGTCGTGAAAGAGATCCCTCGTGGAGGAGACGCCGATTGCCTGCAGCATCCGGGCGCGGTCTGCATCCGTGTTGGGGATGAAGCTCATAGGGTCTCCACGAGCTTGCGGTAGGACGCCGCGTCCATGAGGGAGTCGGCTTCCTTCGGGTCACTCAGGCGCACGCGGAAGAGCCACCCTTCGCCGAAGGGGTCCCTGTTCACGAGCTCGGGCCCCTTCGCGAGCTTCTCATTGCGCGCGCTCACCGTTCCCGACACGGGGGCGAACACCTCCTCGGCCGCCTTCACCGACTCGATGACCATGCAGGCGGTCTCCTTCTTCACGGCCTTTCCCTCTGCCGGCAGGTCGACGAAGACGACATCGGACAGCTTGTTCTGCGCGTAGTCGGAGATCCCGATCACCGCCTCCGCTCCCTCGACCCTCACCCACTCGTGGGTCTTCGTATATCGGACCTTGTCGTCGAATCGATACTCCATCCGTCACCTCCAGTGGGGCGAAGTATAGAACGGCCGGGCGACGATCCGCGCGGCCTTTTCCGTGTCCCTGATCACGATGCGAACGGCGCTGCCGGTCTCCGCACAGGCGGACTCCACGTAGCCCATGCCGACGAAGCGCCCGGTGGACGGGCTGGCAAGCCCGGTCGTCACGCGCCCGGGAGCGCAGCCCGCGGCCTGGATTGCGTACCCCTGCCGGGGCACGCCGGCGTCCACCATCTCGAAGCCGACCATCTGCCGGGGCAAGGGCGCGCTGGAGACGGCGGCGAGCGCCGCCCGACCCACGAAGTCGTGGCCGTCCATGCAGACGGCGGCGCGGGCAAGGCCGGCGGTGAACGGATCCGTCGTTTCATCGATCTCATGTCCATAGAGCGGGAGGCACGCCTCCGCCCGCAGGGAATCCCGGGCAGCGAGGCCGCAGGGTATGAGGCCGGCCGCCCTGTCCTCCAGCAATATCTTTTCCCACAAAACTTCGGCGCGCGCTGCCGGCAGGAGCATCTCGAAGCCGGGCTCACCGGTGTATCCGGTGGTGCAGAGGATGGCGCGGGAGCCGTCGATGCCGCATTCGACGACCCGGTGAAACCCCATGGCCGCCGGGTCCACGCCGGAGCAGAGCGGCTTGAGGATGTCCCGGGCGCCGGGGCCCTGCAGCGCGAGCATGCAGGTGTCCGCGCCCGCGTCGCGGATCTTGACGTCGAAGCCGCGGGCGCGGGACTGCAGCCACGCGAGATCCTTGGGAGTGTTGGACGCGTTGACGATCATGAGCCAGGAGCGCGGGAGGTGGTACAGGAAGATGTCGTCGATGATCCCGCCGGACTCCGAGCACAGGAGGCTGTAGTGGGCCCGCCCCTCCGCGATGCGGGAGGCGTCCCAGGTCTGCACCAACTGAAGGAAGACAAGCGTGCCCGGTCCCGTGATCTCGAACCGGCCCATGTGGTCTATGTCGAAGAGCCCCGCGAAGGACCGCACGCGCAGGTGCTCTTCCCGCGGTCCGGTCTCATACTGGATGGGCATGTCCCATCCGCCGAAATCGACCATCCGCGCACCCGCCTTCAGGTGCCACGCGTGCAGCTTCGTCTGCATGCAACCTCCTTCCCCGGCCGGCGAACAAAAAAGGAGAACGGGACGTTCCCGTTCTCCTCTGTCATGGGCCTGAGAGATTGCTCCCCGGGGGAAGCGGCGCCGCGCCTGTGCGCCCCTGGCTGCCCCCGGAGATTGCCCCGTCGGCGGCCGCTGCCTGGCGCCTGCCCCGGTCCACGGCGGGCAGCCACGCGGCTACTTTCCAGAGTGCTGTCCCCGCGCGATCCTTCTGCCTGAGAGTTTGGAGGGTCCGTGCGCCGGACCGCTGCTTGCCCCTTCGGCGACCCCTCCAGGCGGCGTCACGCCGCCGGGGTTCTCTCTCGCGCCGTTCTTCCAGCAGAACGCAGGCATCCTAGCATGGCGTCCGGACCTCGTCAAGCCGAGCAGATGTGAAACTCTTTCCCGGAACGCAGCCGCTGTGAAAAAAATGCGCACCGTTCTGACCGTCGAGCCTCAAAAACGGCCGAATTTGGCGCTTTTCACGTGCATCCTCTGGCACGGCGTTTGCATTCAAGGGAGGCAGAGAATCTGAAGGAGGCCAATCATGGCGAAGAGATTTTTCATATCGCTCCTGGCGCTAGCCCTGGCAACGGCCGCATTTGCCGCGGGCCAGAAGGAAGACCAGTACGGAGCGCTCCAGGGAGACAAGCTGGTCCTGAAAGGCACGATCAGTCTGCAGGACTATCCGCATCCCGTTCTGAAGGTCGGAGACAAGCAATACGTGCTCATGGTCCCGCCCCGGCTCGTTGATGCCTCGGGCGTCAAGGACGGCGCCCAGGTAACGGTCCAGGGCTACCAGACCCGGCGGATGCCGATGTATGACGCGAAGTACATCGGGCTGTTCGTCACGCAGGCGACCATTGACGGCAAGGACTATGACCTCACGCGCTACTACGCCAACAGGATGATGGGCGGCTGGGGCATGATGAGCGGGCGCGGCTTTGGCCCCGGCGGTTTCGGTCCCGGGTTCGGCATGACGGGCCGGGGCTACGGGCCCGGCTACGGCGGCATGATGGGCCGCGGGTTCGGAGGCGGACCCGGCGGCTGGGATAACGACGACTAGAGGCAGCGGTCAGTCCGACACTGGCAGACGCTTCCACCGGATATCGCGCTTCGCGCGATCTGCCCTTGGGCCAGCGGAGCAACCGCTGGCCCTTTTTTTCCACGGAGGCTATCCTTGACCGGAATGCAGCGGCCCCTGAACGAGACGAGGTTCCTCGTGCCCGCCTTCCTCATCCTCTTCCTGGGGCTTGCCGTGCTTTCGGTCTTTCTTCTGATTGGAGAATCCCGCAGGGCGCGGCTCCTCGTCGAGTACGAGGCGGACCGCACCGCGTACTCCCTCCTCGCCGACTCTTTCCGGACAGCGGGCGCGCTCGACCCTGCTGCCCTGGATCCGCGGGTCCGCGGCTTCGCCTTGTATCGCCCATCCGGTGACCCGTTCGTTCGCGTGGGAGATGCGCCCCAGACGCTGGTCCCGGAGGACGTGCGGCCCGGGTTCCTCTATGACCCGCACCGCCATCGGCTGACGCTCATGCGCGTTGCCGGCATGGCCGGGCCGCCCATGCGCGGGATGATGGGCGGCATGATGGGTCCGGGCGGACGCTTGCCCGGGCCTCCGCCGGGGATGATGGGCGATGGTCCGGGACCCCGGGGGCCTCTCCGCGGCCCCGGCGGCGCATTCTTCCTGTCGATGGACATCAGCTCGTACTACCGCACGCGGCTCATGTACCGGACGGCGGCCGCCATCGCCCCGTTCGCCGTGGCGGGCGTGGCAGCGCTCTTCCTTTCCCTCCTCGCCAGCAATGCTCGGCATCGCCGGAGGGCGGAGGAGCGGGAAACCCTCGCTCGGCTGGGAGAGAGCGCGCGGACTCTCACGCACGAGATCAGGAATCCCCTGGGCGCCATCCGCATCCAGACCGGCCTCCTTCGAAGGAAGACCGGCGCGGCGGAGTCTTCCCACCTGGACGCCATTGACGAAGAGGTGGAGAGGCTGTCCGTCCTCACGCGGCGGGTATCGGACTTCATCAGGAATCCTCGCGGCGAGCCGCGCCAGATCCTTCTGGAGAGCTTCCTGCGCGAGCTGGCAGGAAAGCTGTCAGAGCCCGCGGCGTTCACGACCGTCGGAGACCAGTCGGAAACCCGTGTCTCCTTCGACGCTGAGCTTCTGCGCTCCGTGCTGGAGAACCTCCTTCGAAACGCGGAGGAAAGCTACGGCGACGGCGCGCGCCCGGGCGCGGTGGAGATGGAGCTCTCGCGCGAGAAGGCGAACGCCGTCATCTCCGTGCGGGACCGGGGAAAGGGAATCGCGCCGGAGCTCTCCCAGCGCGTCTTCGATCCCTTCTACACGGACAAGGTGCACGGCTCCGGCGTGGGGCTCTCCCTGTCGCGCAGGTTCGTCGAGGCGGCGGGCGGGACGCTTGTGCTCCTGCCGCGCCGCGGCGGCGGGACCGAGGCGCGTGTCACGCTGCCCGCGGAGGAGCCGTCGTGAGAGTGCTGATCGCCGACGACGAGAAGAACATCCGCGAATCCATCGCGGCGTACATTGCCGCGGAGGGCATGGAGTCCGCCACCGCCGCCGACGGCGCGGAGGCCCGCGCGCTCCTGGAGGAGGAGGCCTTCGAATGCCTCGTCCTCGACCTCCGCATGCCGAAGGTGGACGGCCTGTCCCTCCTGTCGTGGCTCCAGGAGTCCGGCCCCCCGGTGCCCGTCATCGTCATCTCGGCGTACGGCGACGTGCGGGATGCAGTGCAGGCCATGAAGCTCGGCGCCCGTGACTACCTCGTGAAGCCCTTCGATCCCGAGGAGCTCGTCATGCGGCTGCGCCGCGTCCTGTCAGAGAATGCCCTTGCCGGCCAGGTGGAGGCGGGCCGGCGTGCGCTGGCGGAGACGGGGTGGATCGGAGCGGATGAGAAGATGAGGGCCGTCCGCGCGCTTGTGGAGAAGGTGGCGCCGGCGGCATCTACTGTCCTGATCACCGGAGAAAGCGGTACGGGCAAGGAAGTGGCTGCCCGTCTCCTCCATGCGCTGTCGCCAAACCGGGACGGCCCGTTCGTTGCGATCAACGTGGCCGGCGTGCCCGAAGGTCTCCTGGAAAGCGAGCTCTTCGGCCACGAAAAAGGCGCGTTCACGGGCGCCGGGGAGCGCAAGCGCGGGATGTTCGAGCTTGCCGCGGCCGGCACGCTTTTCCTGGATGAGATCGGCGACATGCCCCTCCACCTCCAGGTCAAGCTCCTGCGCGTGCTGCAGGAGCGAAAGGTGCAGAGGCTCGGCGGCACTCTCTCCATTCCCATCAACGCCCGGATCGTGGCCGCCACCAATCGGGACCTCGAGTCTCAGCTCCAGGAGGGGACGTTCCGCGAGGACCTCTACTATCGCTTGAATGTCATCCGCATCGAAATCCCCCCGCTTCGGGAGCGGCGAGGGGACATTCCCGCGCTTGCCGGCGCCTTCGTGGAGAAGCTCAACCGTCAGATGGGGCGCCGCGTGCGCGGCTTCGACCCCGACGCGCTGGCGCGCCTGTCCGCGTATTCGTTTCCCGGCAATGTCCGCGAGCTGGAAAACCGCGTGGAGAGGGCCTACATCCTTTGCTCATCGGACCTCATCACGGCGCGCGACCTCGGTGAGCCGTTCTCCCGCCCGGCCCGCGCACCTCGCGCCGGAAGGCTTCGAGACCAGGAGCGGGAGCTCATTGAGAAGGTCCTCTCCAAGCATGGGGGGAACAGGACGCGCGCGGCCGCTGAGCTGGGCATCAGCCGCCGGACGCTCATCAACAAGATCAGGGACGCCGGCCTCGACATCTGAGGGCCCGGCGCCGCCTACGATCCCGCCGACGCGGAGTAGAACACGCACTCCTCCCGGAGGCACTCCTTGTTCTTGTCACTCCACCCGCAGACAGGCGCAGGGGTCGCATCCAGATCCACTCCCAGGCGGGAGCGCAGGAACGACACGGCGGAAAGGATCGCAAAGAACGAGTCCCGCTTGCAGCAGCGGGGTCCCCCGTGCTCCGCGATCACGCGGAGGCTCTCGGATGTCATCAGGTTCGCGAGGCCCCATTCAGAGCGCGACACCGGCGTCGCGCCGGTGACGATGCTGACGAACATGCCCGTGCCCATGCCGGCGCCGCAGCTTCCCAGGAAGCCGCAGAAGCCGCCCTTCACGTCCTCAGCGCGGCGGCGGGCAATCCTGATCATGCGGTCCTTCTCCTCTGCGGGGAGTCCCTTCGCATTACAGTACGCGCAGAGCAGGACAGCGGGGACCAGGAAGTGGTGCTCGGGTCCGTGCATCTTCACCAGCGGGCTGCGCATGATCATGGAGGCGATCTCCAGGGGCGCGGCAGAGCTGCTGACCGCGCACACCCGCTGGATCAGGTCGTTGGCCGAGCCGCTGTGGCACGAGTCGCACACGTAGTGGCCGGCCTCGCACGCCGCGTTTGAGCTTGCCTGCGCCCCGCAGATGGCGCAGGTCCGCGCCGAGTGCTCCTGCGCGTACACGAGCGGCGCGCCGCAGATCAGGCAGCCGGAGACGGCGGCAGGTTCTGCACCCATCGTCAGCCCTCCCGAATGGTGATCTTCGCCTCGACAGGGCCGGCCTTCTTCAGCGTGGCGCTCACCGGGCAGTACTTCTCCTGGCTCAGCGCCACCGCCCTGGCAACGGCCTCCGGATCGAGGGAAGAACCGGTGACGATGTACTCCAGCGTGAAGCTCGTGAATTCGCGCGGGTGACTCTCCGCCTGCTCACCGTGCGCCTTCACCTCGAACGCCGTCACGCGCTGGCGCTTCTTTGCCAGAATGGAGATCACGTCCATTGCCGTACAGCCGGCAAGGCCCACGAGAATGAGCTCCAGGGGACGGAAACCGTCGTTTTCGCCGCCCACCTTCGGGTCCGCGCCCATGGGAAGGGTGA
>DATKLM010000166.1:0-36314 GCA_035542415.1 Spirochaetia bacterium | reverse complement strand
TCCGACGCGGAAATCGAGGAGACTCTGGAAGAGGGCATCGAGGTCGTCTACCTCGCTGCCCCGGTGTCGATCCAGGCGGACGGCGCCTCCGGGCTGAAGAGCCTCACCCTGCTCAGGATGGCGCTCGGTGAGCCGGACGCGTCCGGCCGGCGCCGGCCCGTACCGGTGGAAGGATCGGAGTTCTCCGTGCCCGTGGACACGGTCATCTCCGCCGTCGGACAGTACTCGGACACGAAGCTCCTGGCCTCTGTCCCCGGCCTTGTCGATGAGAAGGGAAACCTCGCGGGTGACCTGATGACCGGGATCACGCCGGCCGCGGGAGTGTTCGCCGCGGGCGACCTTCTCACCGGAACCGACATCGCTATCAGGGCGGTGGCCGGCGGAAAGCACGCCGCGCGCGCCGTCCTGGCGTACCTGGAAGGCCGGACATACTCACGACCAAAGGAGTTCCTCTCGAAGAAGTCGGACTTCAAGGAACCGGTGAGCTCGGATTTCGCGGACACCGTGCGCGCGTCTCGAGGGAAGCCGGCCGTCATGAGCGCGGAGTCCCGCAGAAGGAACTTTGCGGAGATCGAGACGACGCTCACGCAGGCCGCCGCGGTGAAGGAGGCCGCGCGGTGTCTGGAGTGCGGGTGCCAGGACGTGCGTGACTGCGATCTGAAGCGCCACGCCACGGAGTACGATGCCGAGGCAAAGCGGTTCGCCGGTGAGATCCCCGTGCATCCCGTGGACAATTCCCATCCCCTCATTGCCCGCGATCCCTCCAAGTGCGTCCTGTGCGGACGGTGCGTCCGGGTCTGCCTCGAGGTGCAGGGCATCGGGGTCTTCGGCTACATTCACCGCGGCTTCTCTTCGATAGTGGCGCCGTCATTTGGCGTCGCGCTCGGAGATGACACCTCGTGCATCTCCTGCGGGCAGTGCGTCTCCGCCTGTCCGGTAGGAGCGCTCACGGAGAAGCTCCCCGCGGCAAAGACCGTGCCCCTGCTGGAGCGGGTGGAAGAGGGAACGTGCACGCGCTGCTCCGTCGGCTGCGCCATCGAGTACCGCTGGCACGGCAGTCTCTTCACCCGGATCACGGAGCGCTACGAGGCGCCGAACCACGGCAAGCTGTGCCGCAAGGGCAAGTTCGGGCATGATTTCCTGAACGACGCCGAACCAGCGCCGGTGAATATGGAGGCTGCAAAGGAGGCCGCGTCGAAGATGCTGGAAGGCGCCAAAGCGCCGCTCATGCGCATCTCTCCGTATCTCAGCGCGGAAGCCATCGACGCGTTCGTCACGGCGGCCCGCAGGAAAAGAATCGCGGTCGTCGCGGCGGGCCTGGAGAGGCTCGACACGAGGTGGGCAGATCTGGAGCCGGCCAACCCGGCCGGACAGAACCCGGCCGGGCAGCCCGGCGCGGCCGGAGCCCCGGGGCTTCGCATCCTCGTGGGCGACATCGCGGCCTCGAACAACGTTGCGTTCACGGAGTCCATGCGCCTGCGGAAGCTCGGGCTGCGGGACCTGTGGATCGTCGGTCATGACGATGAGACGGCCCGCAGGGCGGCATCCCGAATTCTCCCGGCGGCTGGATCCCTGGGGTCCGCCCTGTCAGAGGCGCTCTCTGCCGGGACACCCGTGGAAGTCATGGTGAATCCCGAGGAAGCGCCGGCAGGAGCGCTGGAAAGCCTCCTCGCGGTAAAAGGGCGCGCGCGCATCCTCCTGCTGTGGAACTCCAGAAACGCAGGTTATCTCTTCAATCTTGCGCGCGGGAGCAGCGCTCCGAAAAAGCCTGACCTTCTTCTGGACGTCGGGGTGGACGCCGCGGCGAACGGCGCTCCACGGATTTCGTGGGGAAGGGTGCGCGGAGGCGAGGAGCTTTTCATCCCTCTGGCCCGGGAGCTGTGGACACGCGGAAGATCGTATCCGACCGGAATGGCGGGAGTTCAGGCCGGGGCGATCAGCCCTGACGCACTCGCGCCCGCATCGGTCATCTCGTAGAGCGCCGGAAACGTCCGCGCCAGAGTCGCGGCAATGAAGCCTATCCAGTCCCGCCTGCGGGCCTGGACCGGGCCGCGCATCTCGCGTACAACGTAGCACTCGGCCTGCATGCCGCACCGGCCCAGGATGGCGTCCTCCCAGAGGGTCTCCAGGGTTCCCGGCCGCTCGCCTTCCTCCGCATCCGACGTGCAGAACACGAGCCCCTTCTTCCCGGACAGAAGGGGCTTCCATCGCTTCTCCCCTTCCTCACCCTCCAGCTCGTACGCAATGCCCTGTCGGAAGACCCGGTCCACCCATCCCTTGAGCATCGCCGGAGGCTGGCTCCACCAGTCGGGATGGAAGATCACCAGCCCGTCCGATTCTGACAGCTGCCGTGAATGCTGCTGAACGAGCTCGTCCAGACTGTACAGCCGGGAAAGCTCCGAGGAGTCGAGGACCGGGTCGAATCCCTCCGCGTGCAGGTCGTGAAAGAGAACCTCGTGCCCGAGGGAGCGCAGGGTGTCGCTGGCACGCTCCGCGAGCGTGTGGTTGAAGCTCCCGGGCCGTGGATGGCAGAGAATTTCGAGGATTCTCATCCCATTAAACTTGACTAATTTAGTCAGGTTAGTCAACTTATGAGGTAAGAGAGGGTCGGCTCAGATGGTGTCACAAGAGGCTGTTCTCATGGTCCTGAAGAACGTCGAAGACCCCGAGATCATGCTCAACATCGTCGATCTCGGCCTGGTCTACCGGGTGGACGCGAAGGAGGACAGCATCGAGGTGGACTACACGCTCACCTACCCGGGCTGCCCGGCAGAGGAGATGATCCGCCGCGACATCATCGAGACGCTCCGTGACGCGTTCGGCGTGCCCGAGATCAAGGCGAACGTGGTCTGGTCTCCCATGTGGGGACCCGAGCGGATGAGCGAGGAAGCCCGGTTGGCGCTGGGATACCCCATTTAGCTTTCACACGCGGCCGGAAAGAAACAGGAGATAGAGATGTCAAAACTGATACAGGTGCGGGATCTCCAGGCATCAATCGCGGGGAAGCCGATCCTCCAGGGAATCGACCTGGAGATCAAGGCAGGAGAGATCCACGCTCTCATGGGTCCCAACGGTTCGGGCAAGAGCACGCTTGCGAACATCCTCATGGGCCATCCCGCCTACACCGTTACCGGGGGCAGCGTGCTCCTGGACGGCGAGGACTTTCTTGAGCTTTCCCCGGACGAGCGCTCCCGCAAGGGCGTGTTCCTGGCGTTCCAGTATCCCGTGGAGATTCCCGGCGTGACGGTGGGGAAGTTCCTCAAGAGGGCAAAGGAGATCCGGCTGGACGGTCGGGCCATGGACGTCACCGGCTTCATCAAGACGCTTCGGGAAGCGATGGACTTCATGGAGATCGACCAGCAGTTCATCAACCGCTACCTCAACCAGGGCTTCTCGGGCGGAGAGAAAAAGAGGATGGAGGTCCTGCAGATGCTCCTCCTGGAGCCGTCGTTCGCCCTGCTGGACGAGACGGACTCCGGCCTGGACATCGACGCCCTGAAGGTCGTCGCCAAGGGCGTCAACCGCCTGCGCGGCGAGGGGTTCGGCGCGCTCATCATCACTCACTACCAGCGCATCCTCACGCACATCGTGCCGGACTACGTGCACATCATGTACAAGGGCCGCATCGCGACGTCGGGAGGGAAGGACCTCGTGGAAACCCTGGAGAACAGGGGCTACGACTGGATCCGCGAACAGTACGGCATCGAGGAGGACGTTCATGAAGTCGCAAGCGCCAGCAACCGTTGACATCGGCGAGTACCAGCACGGGTTCTCGTTCCCCGACCAGTCCGTTTTCAAGACGCGCAAGGGCCTGGACGAGGGGGTCGTGAACGCGATCTCCCACGCGAAGAACGAACCGGAGTGGATGAGGCAGTTCCGGCTGCGCTCCCTGCGCGCCTTCCAGAAAAAGTCCATGCCCAACTGGGGCGCGGACCTCTCCGACATCAACTTCGACGACCTGTACTACTACGCCAGGCCCACCGACGAGCAGAAAAAGAGCTGGGACGACGTTCCCGCGTACATCAAGGAAACCTTCGAGCGCATCGGGATTCCCGAGGCGGAGAGGAAGTTCCTTGCCGGTGTGGGCGCGCAGTACGACTCCGAGGTCGTCTACCACAGCATCAAAGAAGACCTGGCGAAGAAGGGCGTGATCTTCACGGATCCCGAGACCGCCGTTCGCGAGCACCCCGACGTCGTGAAGCAGTACTTCGGCACCGTCATCCCGTACCTGGACAACAAGTTCGCCGCGCTGAACAGCGCGGTGTGGTCCGGCGGCAGCTTCGTCTACGTTCCCAAGGGCGTGAAAGTGGACGTGCCCCTGCAGGCGTACTTCCGCATCAACGCGCGCAGCTTCGGCCAGTTCGAGCGCACGCTCATCATCGCGGACGAGGGCAGCTTCGTTCACTACATCGAGGGCTGCACGGCGCCGATCTACGCCACGGAAAGCCTCCATTCCGCCGTGGTGGAGATCATCGCGCTGCCGGGCTCCCGCGTGCGCTACACGACCATCCAGAACTGGTCCAACGACGTGTACAACCTCGTCACCAAGAGGGCGCTCGCGCACAAGGACGCTACGGTGGAGTGGGTGGACGGCAACATCGGGTCCAAGCGGACCATGAAGTATCCCTCCATCTATCTGGTGGGCGAGGGCGCGCACGGAGAGGTCCTGTCCATCGCGTTTGCCGGCAAGGGGCAGGAGCAGGACACCGGGGGCAAGGCAGTGCACGCGGCCAGTCACACCTCCTCCATCATCACGGCCAAGTCCATCAGCAAGGCCGGCGGCGTGGCGACCTACCGCGGACTCCTCAAGGTGAACGAGGGCTTGCACGACGTGCGCTCCCGCGTAGTGTGCGACGCCCTGATCCTCGACGAGCGCTCCCGGAGCAACACCTTCCCCTACATGGAGATCAACTCGGACAAGGTTTCCAGTGAGCACGAGGCCCGGGTCAGCAAGATCAGCGAAGAGCAGCTGTTCTACCTGCAGAGCCGCGGCATGAGTGAGCAGGAAGCTTCCCTCATGATCGTCAACGGCTTCCTCGATCCGCTCGTGAAGCAGCTCCCCATGGAATACGCCGTGGAGCTGAACCGCCTCATCGAGCTGGAGATGGAAGGCACGGTGGGATGATGGCAGAACGTCACGAGCCCGTGTGGATGCGGGACCTTCGCGCCAAGGCGAAGGAAAGATTCGAGACAATGAGCTGGCCCATGACCTCAGACGAGGAATGGAGGCGCACGGATGTCAGCGGCATCAACCCGCTGTCGTTTGCGCCCCGGTCCGCTTCCGCCGCGCCGGCCGGGGCGCCCACCTCCCGCGTCGGGGAACGCAACGGCGCCGCGGGCGTGCTTCGCTTCGAGTCCGGCCGCCTGGTGGATTCCTCCGTGTCGGAGGAGTGGAAGAGCCGCGGCGTGCGCCTGCTCTCCCTGGATGAGGCGCTGGAGGAGTTCGAGAAGCCTCTCAGCGACATCCTGGATGAAGCCCTCGATGCCGCGGACGACCGGTTCGGCGTGTGGCACTACGCCGCGTGGAGCCACGGCGCCTTCCTTTCCGTTCCCCGGGGGCTGGAAATCAAGGAGCCGTTCATCATGGACTTCAGCGAGTCCGGCGACGGCGCGTTGAGCATGCCGCACGTCGTCGTGTCTCTCGGAGAAGGCGCGCGCGCGGCGGTGATCCAGCGCTTCCGGGGCTCCGGGGACCGGATCCTCTGCAACGCCGGCCTGGACCTCCTGCTGTCGGACGCCGCGGGACTGGACTATTTCGAGGCGCAGGACCTGGGAAGCCAGTCGCTGTTCTTCAGGAGCGCGCGGGCGCGCGGCGGCCGGGACAGCTCTCTGAAGCATTTCGATGCGGCTTTCGGCGGCCGTCTCGTGAAGACGCGCATCGAGACCGGCCTGGCCGGCCGCGGCGCGGAGGCGTACCTGGACGGCGTGTACTTCTGCCGGGAGGGCCAGCACATGGACCTCCGCACGGTCCAACGCCACCACTCGCCGCAGGCCACGAGCCGGGCCTACTACAAGGGGGCAGTCGCCAGCGGCGGCCGCACCGTGTACCAGGGCCTCATCGAAGTGGACGAGGGCGCATCGGGCACCGACGCGTACCTCACGAACCGCAACCTCATCCTGGGAGACGGGGCCCGCTCGGATTCGATCCCGACGCTGAAGATCGGCAACAATGACGTGCGCTGCAGCCACGGCTCCACCACGGGACGGCTCAACGAGGAAGAGATGTTCTACCTGGAGAGCCGCGGCCTCGCGCGCGCCGATGCGCGGGAAATGCTGGTGGTCGGCTACTTCGAAGACCTGCTGGCCCGCGCGCCCGAGCTGTACCGGGAGGGCGCCCTGGACCGGATCCGCTCCCGCATGGCCCTGGCGGCATGAGCGCCGCGGTGGGGACGTGGGTCCGCGTTGCCTCTGAGGCGGAGCTGGTGAGCAGCATGTGCGTCACCATTGAAGGGCACGCCGTCGCGCTGTTTCGAGCGCCCGAGGGCGTGTTTGCCCTGGACGACGTGTGCTCTCATGAATACTCGCGCCTTTCCGAGGGCGAGGTCTGGGAAGGCGAGGTGTACTGCCCCAAGCACGGGTCGCGTTTCGCCCTGGCCACGGGAGAGGTCACGGGACTTCCGGCAACGCAGCCCGTGCGAGCGTGGCCGGTGAAAATCGAGAATGGGGAGATCTGGATAGAATGGCAGTTGCAAAAGCCAAGCTGATGGGGGCCCGCTCGGTCGAGGAAGTCCGTGAGGACTTTCCCATCCTCGACCGCACCGTCGGCGGCAAGCCGCTCGCCTACCTGGACAACGCCGCGACCTCCCAGAAACCGCGCGCCGTGCTGGACGCGATGCGCGTGTACTACGAGCGGGAGAACGCAAACGTGCACCGCGCGCTGCATACGCTCGGAGAAGAGGCCACGGCGCTCTTCGAGGCAAGCCGCGGCAAGGTCCAGCGCTTCCTCAACGCCCGCTCGAAGCGGGAGATCGTCTTCACGCGCGGCACCACGGAGGCCATCAACCTGGTCGCCTGGTCCTGGGGCTCGAAGTTCGTGAAGAAGGGCGACGTGATTCTCCTCACCGGCATGGAGCACCACTCCAATCTCGTGCCCTGGCAGCTCCTCTGCGAACGCACGGGCGCCACCCTGGCTTTCATTCCCGTCACCCCGGAAGGCGAGCTGGATCTGGCGGCCGCGGAGCACGCCTGGACGGACCGCATCCGGCTGGTCGCGCTGACGCACGTCTCCAACGTCCTGGGCACGATCAACGACGTGAAGACTGTCTGCGATATGGCGCACGCGCGCGGCGCGGCCGTGCTCGTTGATGCGGCGCAGTCCGTCCCGCACTTCCGCGTGGATGTCGCGGACATCGGCTGCGACTTCCTCGCCTTCTCGGGGCACAAGATGTGCGGGCCCATGGGCATCGGCGCGCTGTACGGGAAAGAGCGCCTCCTCGAGTCGATGCCCCCGTGGATGGGCGGCGGGGAGATGATCAGCGCGGTGTGGGCGGAAAGGTCGACCTGGAACGAGATCCCGTACAAGTTCGAGGCTGGCACCCCGAACGTGGAGGGCGCCGTCGGCCTGGGCGCGGCCATCGACTACCTCCACGGCCTGGAGCTGGGGGCCATCGAAGCCTGGGAAGCGGAGCTCAGCCGCTACGCCCTGCAAAGCCTGGGGGAGGTTCCCGGCCTCACGCTGTACGGCTCCGCGCGCGAGCGCGGGGCGGTGTTTTCCTTCAACCTCGGGAACATCCACGCGCACGATGTAGCCCAGTACCTCGACCGGGAAGGGATTGCAGTCCGCGCCGGGCATCACTGCGCGCAGCCCCTCATGCGGTCCCTCGACGTGGCGGGCACGGCGCGCGCGAGCCTCTCCTTCTACAACACGCTGCCCGAGATCGACCGGCTGGTCGTCGCTCTGCGCGGCGCGGCGGAGTTCTACGGATGAGCGCGGCGGAAGCGTTCGACGACCTTTACCAGGAGATCGTTCTTGATCACTACAGGTCCCCGCGGAACCGGGCGCACCTGGACCACGTTCCCGAGAGCATGGTGCACGAGAATCCCACCTGCGGAGACTCCATCAAGCTGGAAGTAGTCCTCGACGACGCCCGCAAAGTGCAGGCCGTGCGCTTCGACGGACGGGGATGCGCCATCAGCACGGCCTCCGCGTCTCTCATGACGGAGAAGCTTCGGGGACTGTCGGTCGCTGAAGCGCGGGCGCTGGCGACCACGTTCATCCATGCGCTGCGGGGTGAGGAGCCGGTGGATGAGCTGGACGGAATGGGAGACCTCGCCGCATTCAAGGGCGTGGCGAAGTTTCCCGTGAGGGTGAAGTGCGCGACGCTGGCGTGGCACGCGCTCCTCGTGTCATTGCCCACCAACGTATAGCTTGGGAAAAATCGTCCGTATACGGATGGTTTTTCCTCGCCCCCGGCGCCGGATTTCCCTATCTTATGCGCATGTTTGAGTGCTTCGATCCCCGCGAGGGAAAGATGCTTTCGATTCTCGACGTGTCGGGAACCGTGCGCACTCCTCCGGAGGGTTTTCCCCTGCTCAGCGACGAGCAGGCGCTGACCTCGTACCGCACCATGATCCTCGCCCGGGCGGCGGACGAGTGGGCGCTCAGCCTCAACCGGCAGGGCCGTATGCCCACGTATGCGCTCAACGAGGGCCAGGAAGCGAACTCCGTCGGCGCTCTGATGGCGCTGAGGTCGGATGACTGGTTCGTGCCGGCGTTCCGGGAGCTCGGCGGGCTTCTCATGCGGGGCGTGACCCTCGCCCAGTACTACTGCTACTGGTACGGCAACGAAGAGGGCAGCCGGCTGCCCCCGGACAAGTTCCACATGATGCCCATTGCCGTGCCCGTCGGCAGCCAGATGGTGCACGCCGTCGGGCTGGCGTGGGCGGAGCGCTACAAGGGCAAAGACCGCGTGGCAGTCACGTTCATGGGAGAAGGGGCCACCTCGGAAGGAGATTTCCACGAGGCGTGCAACCTCGCCGGTGTCTGGAAGGCGGGCGTGATCTTCTACGCGCAGAACAACCACTGGGCCATTTCCCTTCCGTGGGAGAAGCAGAGCGCGAGCCGGACTCTCGCGGAGAAGGCCTTCGCCTACGGGTTCGAGGGAGTGCGCGTGGACGGAAACGACATCTTTGCCGTGTACGCTGCCGTGAAGGTCGCCGCGGAGCGCGCGCGAAGCGGCGGCGGGCCCACCCTGATCGAGGGGCTCACCTACCGCCTGGGCGCCCACACGACCTCGGACGATCCCACCCGCTACCGCAAGGACGAAGAGGTGAAGCGCTGGCGGGAGCGGGACCCCATTATCCGGCTGGAGCGCTACCTCCTGGGCCGAGAGATCCTGACAGCGGAGGACATGCGCGCGATCCGGGAAGAGTCACTGGCGTGGGCGCGGAGGAGCTTCGAAGAGGTCGAGCAGCTGGACGATCCGTCCTTCGAGGACACCTACCGCTACCTCTACAGCGACGTTCCTTCGATTCTTGGTGAGCAGATGGAACGGAGGAAGGCGTGAAAGTCCTCACCCTGCTGGAAGCGGTCACCGACGGGCTTCGCACTGAGATGGCGGCGGACCAATCCGTCGTCGTCTTCGGCCAGGACGTGGGGGTAGAGGGGGGCGTTTTTCGCGCGACCGCAGGGCTGCAGCGGGACTTCGGAGAGTCGCGCTGCTTCGACACCCCCCTGCAGGAATCCGGCATCGTCGGGGCAGCCATCGGAATGGCCGTTGCCGGGCTGAAACCCGTGGTGGAGATCCAGTTCACCGGGTTCGCGCTGTCCGCGTTCAACCAGATCGCCAACCACGCCGCCCGCATTCGCAACCGCACGCGGGGCGCCTTGACCGCGCCGCTCGTGGTCCGCACCCCCTACGGAGGCGGCATCCGGGCCCCGGAGCACCACTCGGAGAGCACGGAGGCGCTGTTCGGCTCCGTGCCGGGGCTGAAGGTCGTCGTGCCGTCAACGCCGCACGACGCCAAGGGACTGCTGATCGCGGCCATCCGGGACCCCGACCCGGTGATCTTCCTGGAGCCCGCCCGCGCCTACCGCGCCGTGCGGCAGCAGGTGCCGGAGGAGAGCTTCGCGATCCAGATCGGCAAGGCCAAGGTGGAGGCGGAAGGGTCCGAGCTGACCCTCGTGTCCTACGGGGCGCAGATGATCGAGGCGCGGCAGGCGCGGGCGCGCCTTGCCGCCCAGGGCAGGTCCGTTGAGCTGATCGACCTGCGCACCATCTACCCGTTCGACGCTGAGACCATCATCCGCTCGGTGCGGAAGACAGGCCGGCTCCTGGTGGTCCACGAGGGTCCGCAGAGCTTCGGCGTGGCCTCCGAGCTCATCGCCACGGTCCTGGACAAGGCTTTCGAATCCCTTCTCGCCCCGCCATGCCGCCTCACCGGTCCCGACATCATCTTCCCGCTTCCGCGGGCTGAGCGATTCTACCTGATCTCCGCGGACGCCATCATCGCGGAGGCCGGAAAAGTGCTCGCCTATGAGCCATGACCCCACGATGCACGAGTTCCGCTTCCCCGATATCGGGGAGGGACTCACCGAGGGCACGATCGTGGAGCTGAAGGTGGCGCCGGGCCAGTCCGTTCGACAGGGCGACGCCCTGGCCGTGGTGGAAACGGACAAGGTGGTCACGGAGATCCCCTCACCTTTCGACGGAGTGATCGTTGAGCTTCCCATCGGCCCTGGCAAGGTGATTCACGTGGGAGAGATCGTCGCGCTGATCCGCACCGCGGTGAAGGCCGCTTCGACTGCCGTGGAGACCGATCATGGCGCGTCGGTTGTAGGCCAGCTCGAAACAGCGGCGGACGGCATTCTTCCTCCCAGCACGGAGGGTCTGGAGGTTCCGGCCACTACGTTTGCTCTCTCCCCCGCCCCCGCGCCCGCCCCCCTGCAAAACGGCAGGTCTGTCCGTGCCACACCGCTTGCCCGCAAGGTCGCCGCGGACGCTGGAATCGATCTGGCCGCCGTGCAGGGCTCGGGCCCCCTGGGAAGAATCTTGAAGAAGGACCTCCCGCTGGAGGAGCGCAACGGAGGATCCAATCGGAAGAAGCTCTCCACGACGCGGACCGCCATCGCCATCGCCATGGAGAAGAGCCAGGCCATCCCGGCAGCTGCCGTCCACGACTGGACGATCGTCGACGAACTGCTCAGGCTCCGCAGGACGATCAACGAGGGGCTGCGGGAGAAAATCGGGCTTCTGGCGTTCTTCGTGAAGGCCGCTGCCGCCGCGCTGAAGAAGTTCCCGCTCCTCAGCTCGATCTACTTCCCTGAGAAACGCGAGTACGAGACGCACGAGACCCCGCATATCGGCGTTGCCGTCGACACGGAGGAGGGGCTCGTCGTGCCGGTCATCAGGGACGCCGCGGCACTGTCCCTGGAGGGCATCCAGGCGGAGCTTGTGCGCCTCACCGGCAGAGCGAAGGAGCGACGGCTCACCCTGGAGGAGATCCGGGGCGGGACGTTCACCATCTCGAACTTCGGCTCCTTCTCCGGCGTGTTCGGCAATCCAATGATCCTTCCGCCCCAGGTGGCGATCCTCGGGGTGGGGCGCATCCACGAGCTGGGAGTGGTGCGTGACGGCACGGTGAGCCCCGCGTCGGTGCTGCCGCTGTCTCTCGTCGTGGATCATCGACTCATCGACGGCGTCTATGCCTGCAAGTTCCTCGCCCGATTCATGGAGCTCATGTCCCAGCCCGCTCAGCTCGTGACCGACTGACGGCCGGGGGCGGTCACGGGACAACCCCTGCGTGTGAGCGCCATCGAGCCTCCCTTTTGCCGATACCTGACTAAAACACTAATATTTAAGGGCAAACGAAAAACCAGGAGGAAAACTCGATGGCTTTCACGCTTCCCGATCTCCCGTATCCCTTTGACGCGCTGGAGCCTCACATCGACGCCAAGACGATGGAGATCCATCATGACAAGCATCACGGGACGTACGTTTCAAAGTTGAACGCGGCGCTGGAAAAGGCGCCTTCATTCCAGACCAGGCAGGTGGACGAGATCCTGCGCTCCCTCGATTCGCTTCCCCGGGACATCCAGACGGCGGTGAGAAATCATGGGGGCGGCCACTACAACCACTCGCTGTTCTGGAAAATGCTCAGCCCGAAGGGCGGCGGACAGCCGTCCGGCGACCTTGCGAAGGCGATCGATGGAAAGTTCGGCAGCTTCGACAAGTTCAAGGAGCAGTTCGCAGCGGCGGCGGCGAACCTGTTTGGAAGCGGGTGGGCATGGCTCGTGGTTGATCCGTCCGGCGATCTTTCCATCACGACAACGCCGAACCAGGACAATCCGGTGTCCCAGGGTCTGCACCCGATCTTCGGCCTGGACGTCTGGGAACACGCCTACTACCTGAAGTATCAGAACAGGCGTCCCGACTACATCACCGCCGTATGGAACGTCGTCTCCTGGGCTCAGGTGGCGGAGAATCTCAAGTCAGCGAAGTAAGGCCCCGATCATCTGCTCGCGGCGCTGCGCCGCCCGGCTGAGCCCGATGCGGGCTCTTTCAGGAGCGCGGCCGCGAGCGCTCCGGCCGATCCGAACGCCACGGCTGCGCCGATGAGAACGGGGGGAAACCCTGCGGCAGCAATGATCCGGCCGTTCACCAGCGTGCCCAGGGCGCCGCTCACCACCATGGTGAAAGAAGCCAATGACATCACCGTTCCACGGTAACCCGCGGCAAGGTCCTGTGCCGTCGTAATGAACGAGCTCTGCAGACAGATGAAACCGAGCCCATAGAGAAAGAGTCCCGGCACCGCGACTGCGGGCCGCGCATCCGCGAGACAGAAAGCAAGCAGACCGGCAGCGCCGAGCGCGCCGGCGGCAGGAAGGAGCCTGACGCCGAGAGCCTTCCTGATCCTTCCCGCGATCCTTCCTCCAAGAAACGTCCCCGCGCCGTAGGCGCTCAGGAGGCAGCCCACGAGCATGACGTTCAACCCGGTGCGGTCCTGCGTGAACTTTCCGAGGTAGGAAAAGACGCCAAGAGTCGAAAGGCCCACGAAAAGGAGAAGTCCGACCGTCCTGCGGATGAGCGGAATCGACAGAATCGCCTTGTAGGAAGCGATCATGCGGACATTCCGGGAAGGTGCTGAAGCGTCCTGGAGCAGGAATGCAAGGGGGAGCGCGAGAAGAAACTGGGCCGCCCCGTACACGAGGTACACCGCTCTCCAGGAGCCGGCGTGGGCAATGGCACCGCCAATGACCGTGGCAAGGGCGCCGCCCAGGAACATCAGCCCCATCACCTGCCCGATGCGCGTCTGCCTTGCTTCCGGCGCTGCAGAGTCTCCGGCGTGCGCCACGGCGAGCGGCATGATTCCCGCCGCGAAGGCGCCGTTCAAAGCTCGGACGGCAATGAGTGACGGCAGGTTCGGAGCAAAGCCGCACACCATGCCGAGAGCGCCCGAGCTGAAGGCGGCAATCGTCAGGATCCGGCTTCTTCCGTATCGGTCCCCAAGCGGGCCGAAGAAAACGGTGAGCAGACCGAAGAACAGCATATAGGCGGTCACGGTGAAGGCCGCGCTCCCGATATCGACGGAAAAATCGGAGCACATGCGGATCAGAAGGGGAGCCGCCGCGTAGGTGTCGCCGTTTGCCCAGAACGCGAGGAAGCCGAGCAGGAGCACGGCAGCATTGAGCCGTTTTTCCGCTTTCATGGAGCGCCTCTACGCGATGGGAAGCCAGATCTCCATGGTTCCCCGTGCGCCGTTCCACGCGGGACCATACCTTTCGAGAACCGGTGAGTCGGACAGCTCGTGACCGCTTGCGGGAAGCCACGTGCCGTAGATCCGGTTCACCGCGCGGTCGATATCCTTCGTGTCTCCTTCCACGGTGAAGACAGCGTATTTCCCCCCGGGGATCGCCATGCGGACAAATCCCTCGGGAACCTGAAGCCCGTCGTCTGCTTCCCACCCGATCAGGTACGGAAAGAGCTCGGAATCAGCCTTGAGACTCGTCCCGCAGCCGTCGCAAGCGCCGAAACAGACTCCGAAGATGGAGTCTGCAGCCGCTTTCCCGGCAAAGGCCCTGATCCGGTCGTCCGCCCTTTCCTTTGCCCAGAGACCATGCACATCCTCCTTGCAGACGCCGTGGCTCGTGTGGATGAGCTCTCCGACGAGCGTGAATGGGCGTTTCTCGATGAATGACGGTTCCATGGATGCTCCTTTCGAGGCGAAAGCCTTCCCTCTGATCAGGTCTGCCTTCCTATGGCGGGCGCGGAAGTCCCCGGCACCTTCTTTCCGGAACGACCGCGGTGTCCTTCCGAACATCGCCTTGAAAGCGCGCAGGAAGCTCTCCGGGGTGGAATACTGGTAGTCCAGCGCGATTTCGATGATCGGTTTTCTCGTGTCGATGAGTTCGCGCGCTGCGGCAGCAAGCCGCCGGTGGCGGATGTACTCCTTGAGCGACTCTCCGACGTACACCCGGAACAGCCGGTGGAAATGGTAGAGAGAAACGTTTGCCTGCCGCGACACGTCCTTCAGCGGCAGGTCGGCGGTCAGGTTCGTTTCGATGAACTCGATTGCGTCCTGGAGCCGTTTTCGATATCCGTCACCGTCCACGGACATCATGATAGCGGGAGCGCGGGCGGGAAATCTTGACTTTTTGTGCGCAGTTTGGGGCGCGGCGCCCTCAGACGACCTTGACGACCTTTCCGCCGCGCAGGCAGCGGGTGCAGATCTTCAGCGTGGTCTTGGTATTCCCGACCATGGTCTGGATCTTGTGGAGGTTGGGCTTCCATACGCGGCGGGTCCGGTTCTTTGCATGGCTCACCCGGTTGCCGGTAACAGTCCCCTTGCCGCATATGTCACACGTGCGTGCCATTCTTTTCCTGCCTTGCCGTCATGTCTGCTGAACGCTGTAAAATACATGAAAAGAGCCTGCGTGTAAAGCGGGTCGCAAAGGCCGAAACTGGTTTTGTCGGGTGGTGGAATGGCCGGGCCGGCCCACCGCGCCAGCGCGCCGTCAGCCCAGCATCACCTGCCCGCCAGTGACAGGCAGCGCCTGGCCAGTCTCATATTCCTGCTCCACGAGGTACAGGACCGCCCGAAGGACATCCTCAACGCCGCAGCCCCTGCCCATTGGGACGCGCGCCTCGTAGGACCTGCGTACGTCCTCCACCGTCTTGGCCCCGGGCACCTTGCCCGCCTTCAGGTACTGGACGAAAAGACCGTTCTTCGGGTCCGACCACAGGGGGCCTTCGAAGAAGTTGCCCGGGCAGATTGCGTTCACCTTGATGCCGTGCTCCACCAGCTCCAGCGCGAATGACTGCGTGAGGCCGATGCCGCCGAACTTCCCCCCCGCGTACGCGAAGTTCTTGTTGCTGCCCTCCAGGCCGGACTTCGAGTTGATCTGGATGATGTCGGTGGAGCGGTTCGGCGCGTATCGACGCTGCAGTTTCATGAGGGGAGACAGGTACTTCACGCAGAGGAAGTACCCGGCGTAATTGACCTTCGTGACAAGGTCGAAGGCTTCCGGCGTTATCTCCTCCAGGGAACCTGCCTTCAACACCCCGGCGTTGCTGACAAGCAGATCCAGGCCGCCGAAAGCGGCGGCGCAGTCCCGCGCAAGCGCCTGCAAGGAGGCGGGATCGGTCACGTCAGCGCGGCAGAAGGCGGCCCGGTTGGCGGAGCCTGCGCCCGCGGCGGCGGCATTCAGCTCGTCGGCGAGAGCGCGGCCTGCCTGCTCGTTCAGGTCAGCAACGACAACGTTCGCCCCCTCACGGAAAAGCCCTTCCGCGATACCCCTGCCGAATCCCTGGGCCGCGCCGGTAACGAGGGCCACGCGTCCGTCCACGCGGCGCCGGGCAGCGCCGCTCTTTGCGACCTTTCGCCGGTAGTTCTCCACTTCCCATGTGTCTATGAACTCGATGTCCCGAGGCAGGAGAAAGCGAGGACCGCCGAAACTCTCCGAGAGCCAGCTTACCTTCATCAGGTCTTCGAACACGTCGAGGCAGGTTTCCACCGAGCGCGGTGAATCCTCCACGGCAATCAGTCCGATCCCCGAAGCGAGGATCATCTTGGGCGGGTACCCCCACTTCCCGCGGAAGGCTTCCAGGGCTTTCGGGAAGGCTGCCAGCGCCTCGTCGGGATCGGAGGTCCAGTCGAGAAACAGCGGCGCTGACTTGCAGTACACGATGTCGTCCGGCATGAACGGCAGGGAGATCTTCTGCCGATTGCCCGGCCGCAGGAAGTGCTGCGCGAGCGCGCTGTTCCTGGCGCCCGCCACCTTCACCGCCTCCCCGTCGGAGAGGAGCATCCTCAGGGCCGGGAGGAGCCGGGTCACCGCGTCCGGCGCGGCGGGCTCTCCGCCGGGAAGGGGTGCCCGGTAGCAGGAGCGGATCCTGCGCAGGACATCGTCGGTGAGCTTCCTGATTTCCGAGGTGGTGTCCGCCGAGACCACCAGCCCGTGGTTCTGCATGAGAACGATCTTCGGGATGGCGCCGTGGGCCTTGCGGTGGCCTTCCAGCGCCTCGAACATCAGCTTTGCCAGACGGTAGCCCGGGTCGGTGTAGGGAACGAACAGCGCGTCCTTGCCGAAGAGCCGCGCCGTCTCCCGCTCTGCATCCCGGGCGCACATCAGCGCGTTGACCTCGTAGGGATGCGTGTGCACGACGTACTTCAGCTCTATCATCTCGTGGAGCGACGTCTCCACGGAGGGACGTCCGCCTCGCTCCGGCTCCGTCCGGCAGGCAAGGAGCTCGTTCTTGATCTGCTCCTCACGCTCGAAGGGGTCATCACGGTACGACCGCGACAGGATCTGGCGGACCGCCGGGCGGGAGAGCTCCACGAAGCCATCCTCCGTGATTCCGCGAAGACCGACGCCGCTGGCCTTGATGGCGATGCGGGAGCCGTCCTTCACGGACGTGTTCCCCCCGCCGGCGATGGTGAAATCCTTGCCGTTCCCGTAGAAACGGGAAATCTCGATGAGATCCTTCAAGTCCATACTGGCAGGCTCCTATCGCCTCTTCGAGAGGACGGTCTTCTCGTACTCGGTCACGCTCTCCATCCACGCGGCCCCTGCGGGAACGCCCGCCTGGAGGCAGTAGTGGTTCCAGACCGCCCCGAAGGGCAGGTCCTTGATCTCTTCCATGAGGGCCAGCCGGGCCGTGGTGTTCCCCGCGGCCTCTTCCTTTCTCAGCAGCTCGGCGGGCTCCAGGAGAGCGCACAGCGCGGCCTTGAGGGTGGCCCGCGTGCCGATGACCCACGCGGCGACGCGGTTGATGCTCGCGTCGAAGTAGTCCAGCGCCACGTGGACGCGGCCCCACGCGTCCGCCCGGGCCACCTCGGAGGCAACGGCCTTCACCTCGTCGCCGAGGGTGACGACGTGGTCGCTGTCCCATCTCACGCCGCGGCTCACGTGGAGAAGCAGCTCTTTCGTGAAAAGCAGGACGGAGGAAACCTTGTCCGCCACGGACTCCGTGGGGTGGTAGTGTCCCATGTCGATGCAGAGCATCAGGTCATTCTTCACGGCGTAGCTGAGGTAGAAGTCGTGCGAGCCCACGACGTAGGACTCCGAGCCGATCCCGAACAGCTTGCCTTCGATGGCATCCTTGATCACGACGGGATCGCCCTTCTTCTCGAAGATCCTGTCCAGCGACTCCTTGAGGAGGGCGCGCGGGCCGAGCCGGTCCGCCGGCAGGTCTTTGCTGCCGTCCGGGATCCACAGGTCCACGATGCACGGGCTGCCGAGCGCCTTCCCGATGGCCTCACCGATTTCCCGGGCCCGCAGGGCGTGATTCACCCAGAAGTCACGCACCTTCCTGTCCCGGGAGGAAAGCGTGAAGCCGGAATCCGCCAGGGGGTGGCTGAAGAACGTGCCGTTCATATCCAGGCCGATGTCGAGCTTCTTCGCCCAGGAGATCCATGCGGAGAACAGCTCAGGGGTGAGCCGGTCCCGGTCGATTTTCCTTCCACCGTAGTCGCCGTAGGTGGAGTGAAGGTTGACGCGGTGCTTTCCGGGGATCACGGACAGGGCGAGCTCCAGGTCTGATCGAAGCTCGTCCGGGTTGCGCGCCTTGCCGGGGTAGTTGCCGGTGGTCTGGATCCCCCCGCCGTACAGGCCTCCTCCCTCGAACCCGCCCACGTCGTCCCCCTGCCAGCAGTGGAGGGAGAGCGGGATGCCGCGGAGCGCCGCCAGCGCCTTCTCCGTGTCGATTCCCCAGACCGCATATGTCTTGCGGGCGTCGTCATAGCTGCGCGCGATCATGTCGTTCGAGAGCTTCTCCACGTCGGGATTCCTCCGGCACAAGGATATTCAGCCGCGACTCAGTTGGTCAATGCGGCGATGGCGGCGCCAAGCAGCGGCGCATCACCGACGGAGGCGATCTCCCAGGCGCGCGCACGCTCACCGGAGAGGATGGAACGCACTCCCGTCTCTACTCGCTCGCGGAACGATTTCAGCTGCCAGAACGTAGTGCCGTCCACCGTGACGCACACGGAAGCGCCCGGCTCGCGGCCCCGCCCGCTCTTCAGCAGCGGCGCGGCAATGGTCACTGCCACGAGCAGCGCCGCGCGCTCGACCAGGCAGTCCAGCAGACGCGTCAGGTCACGGCGGTCCTCCGCGGGAAGGCCCTGGCAGAGCGCGCCCAGCGTGTTGTCCGGGCTTTCCGGCCGCAGAATGAAATCATTGAGCTCCCGGGTGGAAAGGGAGCCCGCCTGGTCGAGCGCGCGGCGCGCTGCGGCCGACAGAAAGCCCTGCCGCGCCGCTTCCTGCGCGGCAAAGAGGCCCAGGCCGCCCAGGTATGCCCCTGAGATCATCTTCTCGTGCCGGTAGCGGCCGGGGTTGGCCGTGGTCCGGTCGAATGCGTCATCCACGGAACCGACCGGCGTGGGACCGAAGGATCCCGACTCCGTGTTGATGATCTGCGACCCCGACGGATCCAGCCCGGCGACCTTGCGCACGAGCTCGTTCTTCTCCACGTAGCAGGCGTTGAGCCCGGTGCCGCAGACGATGCCGACGAACCCATCGAACGGCCGCTCGGGCGCCGCGTTCCTCCCCGCCAGCAGGGTGGCCACGGTATCGTTGAGGAGGATGACCTTTTCGGGCGCCCGCGCTCCGGCGCGTTCCAGGGCCTGGGAAAGGTTGGCGCCGAGGAGCTCCCCCTCCACGCCGCGTGCCTTCACCTCCTTGGTGAACTGGATGAGCTTGCCGTCCCGGCTGGGCAGGATCTCCGCGGGGTAGGAAAAACAGAACCCCACCCGGTCCGCCCGCCCGGCGAGCGGCAGGACGTACGCCGCAAGCTGGCGGAAGAACTCCGCGCGGTCGATCTCCTCATCGATCCCCGGCATGCGGTGGCGGGTGAGATTCTCGATGCGGGCGCGGCCGGTCTCGTCGAAGATCACCGTGGCAACGCGCAGGTTCGTTCCCCCGGCGTCCAGCGCGACCACGCGCCGGCCGCGCGGCACGGCGCGCGAGGTTTCGATGTAGGTCGGGATCATGGCAAGGGACGAGGGCTTCCCGTCCAGCCCGAGCGTCATCTCCGCGAGGAAGTCATTGGTGCAGCGCAGAGCGTCGATGCCGGCGGGATTCAGGCCGTTTTCGGCGAGGAACGTCTCGATGTGCCCCATGTCATCCTTCGAATACGGGGGTGAGGGTGATGTCCAGGTCGTGCTCCTGCTCCAGGCCCATGAGGCGTTCCCGAAGCCGGGCGATGGAGACCGACGGCTCCACGATGAGGTGGGCCTTGAGCCGGAACATCGGCGCCCCCGTCCACGGAGCGGCGCCGGAGTCCGTCTCCAGGTCCTCGATGTTGACGTTGGCTTCTCTCAGTATCGCCGTGACGGAGTGTACGATTCCCGGAGTGTCCAGAGAGACCGCTTCCAGGAGATATGGCCGGCCCGCGGCCGGCGGGCGCGGTTCCCGCGTGGGTTTCGCATCGATGCGCAGGTGCAGCTTTCCGCCCAGGTCCGCGAGAGACCGCGAGAGGGACTGCACCGCGGCGGCCGGGCCCGAGACGAGCATGATGACGGCGAACTCCCCGCCGAGGATGGCCATCTTGCTCTCTTCAATGTTGCACCCCGCCGTGAGGAGCGCGCCCGACAGATCGTCCACGATTCCGACGCGGTCCGCGCCGATTGCGGTGAGCACAATATACTCCGGGGCCATGGCCGGGAGCCTACCCTGCTCGCCGCCGGCTGTCCAGCGACGGCGCCGCTCGGGCGTACGAGACGGCTTCCGCGATGCAGCGCACGGCTTCCTCCAGCCGCTCTGCCTCCTCGTACCCGTACGAGAAGCGCAGCTGCCGCCCGCCGCGCTCCACCATGCTTCCCGTCGGGTGAACGCAGAACTGCCCGGGGATGTAGGCAACGCGGGGCCGCCTCCGTTCCGAGGGCCCGTCCAGATCCGGATCCCCCGTGGTGCGCGAGAGGCAGCGGAAGAACGGCGTTCCCTCAGCGGTCGGGATCCCGTCCAGCGTGAGATAGTAGTAGAAGGACGCCTGTCCTCCCCGGCACTCTTCCAGGGCCGCGCCGAGGAACCGGTCGATCCAGCCCTTCACGGCCAGCGCCTTCTTTCGGTATCCCTGGTTGACCTCTTCAAGCTGCCGGTCCACGACGTTGTCCAGCAGCCAGCTTGCGATTTCCTGGTTGATGAGCGGCCCGCTGAAGCCGATGTCGCTCGTGCGCTGGATCATCGCCTGGAGGAAGGGCCCGTCGTTGCCCATGAGATACCCCACGCGAAGGGAGGGGGCAATGATCTTTGAGAGGGTGCCGACCTCCAGGACGACCCCTTCCTCGTCATCGAGGAAGCCCGACCGCGGCCTCTCCACGGCCGGGTCGTGGATCAGGTCCTCATACGCCTTGTCCAGGACCATGGGCACGAGCCTGCCCAGGCGGCGGGACAGCGCGCACGCCAGCCGCACGAGGCCGGTGCGCTCACGGTTGGAGAGGATCGTGGCGCTCGGGTTGTTCACCGTCACCACGTACAGGAAGCTGATCTCCGACGCGGCGGCGCCAAGCGCCTCGATGCGCGCCTCGACGTCCGCGGCGCGAACCCCGTCGGGACCCTCCGGCACCGTCACCACGGTGAAGCCCGTCCGCTCCAGGAAGTCGCAGTAGATGTAGTACATGGGGTCCGTCGTGATCACGATCCCGGGGCGCAGCACCTGCGCCAGGCCCTCCAGCAGGCTCGTGGCGCCGTCCGCGCCGATGATGATCTGTTTCTTCGAGAGGATGTCGTCGGTCAGACCCCCGATTCCGCGGCTCACGTGGTAGCGGCGGATGGACTCGATCAGGCGCGCTGAGCCCTGCGGCCCGCCGTAGTTCAGCGGCGAGCGGTACGTCCGCGGATCCGAGAGCACCCGGGCCAGGGCTTCCTGGATCCTGTCGCGGGGGATCGTGTTCTCGTTGACGTACCCCACTCCGAGGTTGATGTCGATCCCTTCCCGGAAATCCGAGGCAAAGGACGACATCATGCGGTTCACGGCGGACGGCTCACGGGACAGGCAGCCGTACCGCGACAGCGCCATTTCGAGGCCTTTCTGTTTCATGGTTGGAGGGATTCTATCAGAATTGGAGCCGATTCTCCAGAATGCCGCGCATGGCCCGGTTGATCTCCCAGACGTCGGCGATTGGCCTGCCCGTCTCCGGCAGGGTCACGGCATAATCCGGCGGGCCGAACTCCGGGCAGATCGTCACCCGGCCCGCCCCGCCGGCCCGGCGCACGTCGATGATGCGCTGCCACCACGCCAGGTGCGCGTCCAGCGCGGCCTTCCACCGCGGCGCACGCGGGTCCGGCACCTGCGGGGCCTGGGCGTGGCCGACGCGCGCGTGCACGTGCCAGCTTGCCTGGATGGCGCGCTCCACGGACGGTCCCAGGTCCTCCAGCAGGGACTCATGGACGCAGCACCAGTGGGAGAAGTCAGCGGTCAGGGCGATGAACGGAGCCGCGTCCAGGAGGGCCATCGTGGAAGGCGCGGAAAAGGTGGGACGGCCGCGGTGAGTCTCGTGAAGCACGGCGACGCCCAGATCCTGTTCCAGCTTCGCGGCCTTCTCGAACACAACCATGTTCTGGGCGAGCGGGAAGACGTCCCGGCCCGTATGGGAATTGACGAACAGGGGCGCAAGCTCCGCGCCCCGGCGGTACTGCTCCTCAAAGCTCGCCGCGTGGGCCGCCCCGTCCGGTCCCGTGGTCCACTGCTGGGCGATGAGAAAGAGCCCGAGGTGGTCCAGGCCCGCGCGCAGCTCCCGGCGCTGCCGGCCGTCCGCGGGGACCCCGGTTTCCACGCCGTGGAATCCTGCCTCTTTTGCCAGCTCCAGGTTTTCCGCCAGGGTCTTTCCCGGCATTCCCCAGGTTGCGCAGAACCAGGATACCTCCACGGCGGTGCCTCCTATCTGATTTCTATGCTCACCTTTGCCCAGAGCTTCTGGAGGTTGCCGAGGGATTTCTGCTGCCAGGAGATCTCGTTGTTTCCAAGCACCCGCAGCTGGGCCGTCGCGGCCGTGCGGGCGGCGATCACGAACCGGCTGACGACGTTGATGCCGGCGCTGTTGAGGAACTGGAGGTTGCGGAAATCCAGGATCAGCGTGCCGGCGGCATCCTGGAGGGCCTGCTCGAGCATCTGGGTGAGCGGCTTGTAGTCCGCGGAGTCGCGCAGGCGCAGCGTGCCGAAGAACTCCACGGCGTTCCGCGATTCGACGTACGTGACGACGTAGTCTTCACCTCTCAGCTCCATCTCAAGCCTCCTTCCAATTCATCGACGCCTGGACGGCGACGCTGAACAGGTTCTCGGCGCTTTTTTCGACCTTGAAGCCGAGGGTGACGCCGTAATCGTTGATCATTGTCAGGTATCCCAGCCCCGAGGAATCCGTTTCCTTCTCCAGCTGGGATATGTACAGCTCCTCCGTGTTTCCGCCCATGAGCTCTCCTGCCATCCGCACGAAGTCTCCGGCCCTCTTCTCGGTGACCCGGTTGGTCACCTGGAAGAGAATGTCCTTCTCCCGCAGGGAAACGGCGACATCCACGGACTTGTCCGCGGCGTCGGAGTACTTCGCCGTGTTCTCGATCAGCTCGTTGAGGATGTAGGAAATGCTGTTCTCCGCCGTCTCCCGGCTGATGCGGTCCGTGGCCTTCTCCCGGTAGGGGAAGTAGTAGGAGTAGTAACGGGCAAGAAAGTCCGCGGTCAGGCTGCAGCGCCTCCAGCTCTGGAAGATGTCCGACGCGTGCAGGCGCAGGAGGGCCTCGCTGAGGTGCGCGCCCTCCGTGTTCTCCGACCACCGTCCCAGGACCGTCGTGGCTTCCATGGCACCTACCTCTGCTTTGCCACCAGGAGCGAGATGTCGTCCCGCACCCGCGCCTTGCCGATGTGCTTGCGAAGATCCGCGAGCACGAGTTCGAGGATCTCGGCGGAGGGCCGCGCGTGGTGGGAGACGACTGAGTGGCACAACCGCCGCAGCCCGTACTCCTCGTTGCGGTCGTTCATCGCTTCCGTCACCCCGTCCGTGTACAAGACCATCACGTCCCCGGAATCGAGGGTCACCTTGAACTCGTGGATGAACTTCGAGATGTCGGGCTCGAAGCCCACGAACATCCCCAGGTCGTTCGTGTCCTTCACCTGGAGGTCGCCGTCCGCCCGGCAGATGATCACCGACTCGTGCTGCCCCACGATGGTGCACGTGCGGTCATGGTAGTCGATGAGGGAGAGGGTCATGCTCCTGTCCTCGGTGATGCGCTCGATATTGCTGTAGAGGACCTTGTTTACCAGGGATATGAAGCGCTTCATGTCCGGCTCTCCCATGAGGGAGATGGTCTTGATGGCGGTCTGCGCCATGAGCATGACGACGCCGGCGGACAGACCGTGGCCGGTCACGTCTCCGATGCCCATCTTGACGGAGCCGTCTGAGCGGAAGCAGTCGTAGTAGTCCCCCCCGACCTCCTCCGCGGGATTCATCGAGCAGGCGATGTCCAGGTCCCGGATCGATGACAGCTCCTTTTCTCTGGGGAGCACCATGAGCTGGAGGCGGCGCGCCACGTCGAGCTCCGCGCTCAGGCGGAGGTTCTCGTCCTTGAGCTTGTCATTCAGGAGGGAGATCTGCTGGACGGCCTTCTCCAGCTCTTCCGTGCGCTCGCGCACGAGCTCCTCGAGGTGCTCGGTGTAGCCCTTGATCTCCCGGCTCATCTGCGTGAACGCGTTCCCGAGGTCCCCGATCTCGTCCCGGGACTGGATGTCGAGCTCGATGGAGTAGTCCTTGCGGGAGATCTTCGCCGCGGCCAGGGAGAGCTGGCCGAGGTTGCGCGTGATGCGGTCCGCGATGAAGAAGGTGAACAGGACAACGAGGACGACGATGCCGGCCACGACGAACAGGGAGATGCCCGTCATGCTGGCGTTGCGCGCGGTGATGGCGTCATACGTCGTGAACAGCGTGTCGAGTGTCTCCCGCTCCGGGACATTGATGAGGACTTTCCAGCTGTCCGTCTCGTAGTGATTGTCGTTGATGGGGTCGAGGCTCGCGTACACGAGGACGTGGGTCTGGCCGTCGTCCATGCGCACCGACATGTAGCCCGCCTTGGACGACATGATCGTTTCGTACGCCCCGTGGATCCCCGCGTCCTGGCTCGTGGACAGCGACCGAAAGACGTAGCTCAGCGCGTTGCGCTCGATCTTGTCCGTCTTCACCTTCAGGCCCTTGTCCGCCTGCTCGGGCATGGCGATGATCTCCCCGTTGCCGTTGAGAAGCACGGCGTATCCCGTGCGCGCCACGTGGACGTCCAGGACGTTCCGGACGATCTTCTGGAGCGAGACGTCGGCAGCCGCCACTCCGGCGAACGCGTTCGTCCTGCTGTTCCAGAGCGGGTAGAACAGGGTGATGATCTTTCCCTGCCCCGCCGCATCCTCATAGGGGGGATCGAACGTGACGGGGCTCGCCACAGATGCCTGCACGCCGTCGCGGAAGGGTTTGTCCGTGTAGTAGCGCTCCCAATAGGGCACGTTTTCCTTGAAGAAGTCCTTCCAGAACAGCGTGTCCAGCGAATCCCCGAGGTTCGCGGCAAGGTCGATGTTCGGAAACGCCCGTGTCACCGGGTCCGCGCGGTCCCCGACGTAGTAGAGGAAGATGTTGTTCTCGTAGCTCTCGAAAACCGGCCCGATCAGCAGGTTGAGCAGCGAGCTGACGCGCAGCTGGCTGCGGGCCCGCGCTCTCGCGGCAAGGGAGGGCGGAACGAGCACGTTCACCGGGTCTTTGGGCCCGTTCGTCAGGGCGCCCTTGTACGGGACGAGCTCGTCGTGAAACAGCTTCGTGCGGTACACGTCATCCAGTCCCGCGAGCTCGCCGGAATCGTCGACGAGCTTCTGCGCCGCCTTGCCGAAGATCGTCACGCTGTCCACGGCGCGCTTGAACTGAAGGCTGATGAGGCGCGCCTTGTCGCTGGCCAGGTTCGTGAGGTAGTCCTGGTTGGACTGGCGGATGCCGGCGGAGTTCTTCTCCAGGGAGAAGCGCGTGAGGGCGTTAAAGTTGCCGATGAAGAAGAACACGAGCCCGAACGTCGGCACCAGGACAATGGAGAGGGTGAACAGCAGCAGCTTTGCCTTGAACCGGATTCGCATGGCGGCCTCCCCTTACTTCGACTTCTCGCCCGAGGCGGCGACGACGCTCCACTTCGTGTAGCCGTGCGGGTGTCGGATCGTAGCCAGGTGGGCATCGTAGCCGGCGAGCAGCTCCGCCCGCTCGCTCTCGGTGATCCCGAGCTCCTGCCCGATGGTCTCCGCGGAGAAGGAACGCCAGCTCGCGATCATCTCCGCAAAGGTCGGCCGGTGCGTGCCGAGGTTGTCGGCGTCGATCGTGTCGACCTTGATGTTCTTCATCTTCATCCCCGCGAGGGAGGCGTAGAGCTTCCTCCCGTTGTAGAGGTCCATGCCCATGCGCTGCCCATAGCGGCCCGCCTTGTCGTACACGCTCCGGATCTCGGCCTCGTTGGGGTAGCCCACGATGAGGTCGTAGTCCTCCCCCGTGAGGTATAGCCGGCCGCCGGGGCGCAGGATGCGGTGCAGCTCCCTCAGGATCTCGTCGGGCCGGCTGAAGATCTGGATGGACAGCCGGCAGAGCACGAAGTCGAAGATCTCGTCGTCGAGGAGCAGCGCCGTGGCGTCCCCGAGGCGGAACTCGGCGTTGTTGACCTTGAACTCCCGCTGGAGCCGGTTCGCGTAGTCGATGGCCGGCATGGAATGGTCGACGCCGACGATGCTTCCCACGCCGAGCTCGCGGGCAACGAGCAGCGCGACGTCCCCGCAGCCGCAGCAGATGTCGGCGGCCCGCATCCCCTCGCGCAGCCCGTGCTCCACGAGGACCGGCTTCTCCCGCGGCCACAGGAGACGCGTCTGGTTTCTCAGGAGGGGAATGAAGGCGGCGTCTTCGATGATGCCCTGGCTCTCGTAGAAGCGCTCGTCGTAGATCTGGAACTCGATCCCGTCCCACAGGCCTCGAAGCGGCGCCAGGGATTTCTCCTCCCAGGGAATGACCTTGGAGCCGACGAGCTTGATGGTGAGTTTTTTCGCCTGCCGCGCGTAGCGCAGGAAGTCGGCGATTACCTTCACACCCGAGGAGTTCATGTAGCGGAGCTTGCGGAAGTTCAGGCTCATGCTTCCGTTCTGCTTCCCGTGCACGTCGACCAGGTAGTCCATGATGGACGTCAGGTCCTCTCGGCTGGCCGTGCGCACGTACCCCTCGAAGTTCACCTGCTGGTCGAGGGCATCGAAGCTGATGAGGTACTTCTCTCCGCTCACCGTCATGGATTCATCTCCTCCTGCCCCAGAGCGGCGCGAAGGATGACGGCGCCGGAGTCGCCGCTCTGGGTGGAGATGTCGGCGTGATAGTCGTGCGCAATGAGGGCCAGCCCGAGAAGCCCGCCGGCCGGCGCGGCCTCCGGCTCGGTTTCGAGAATGCCCCGGTACCACGAGTCGAGGTCTCCGCGGCGCAGCTCACCGACGAGCTGCTCGTGCCGTTTGAGGCTGGGAGGCTCCACTCCCGAGCTCGCGATCTCGAAGAGGATGTGGCCGTTGTCCGCGGCCAGCCGCAGCGCGAGGAGGGCGTCTTCCCTGCTGATGGAGGCCATGTGCTCCAGCAGTTCGTAGAACACGCTGGAGATCACGTTCTCCGCCCGGTCCTTGTGCGCGTAGTTGTAGGAGGCGTACTCGGCGATGTAGTTCGCCACGAGGTTGAAGCGCCGCCAGTCCAGCGCGAAATCCCGCGCCGGCAGCGTCAGGGCGATGTTCCCGTTCATGGCCCCTCCTCCTTTTTCTCGTCCTCCAGGAGTTTCAGCGCGGACTGCAGCGCCTTGCGGACCTCCTCCCTCTCCCGCGCGCCCATGGAAGAGGAGTCCCAGGCGAGCTCCTTGAGGACAAAACCGTTCTTGCGCGGCTGGAGAACCGACGTGGACAGGGGATGTTCGCCCTTCATCCCGACGAGACGATACACCTCTATGGGATAGTGGATCCCTTTGACCGTGATGTTGTCCACGAACTCGCATTCCGCCACGTCCTGGATAAGCGCGTAGACGGCCTGGGAGATGTAGATGGAGTCCGGATCTGCCAGCGTCTCCAGGCGCGAGGCGATGTTCACCTGCCCTCCGACGATCGTGTACTCCATGCGGTTGTTCGATCCGAAATTGCCCACGGTGCAGTACCCCGTGTTGATTCCCATGCGTACGCGGAGGGTCTGGAACATCCCCATGGAGCGCCAGCGCGCCCGCAGGACACCGAGCTCGGAGAGCATCTCCAGGGCCATGCGCGCGCAGTTCTGGGCATGCGTGACGTCGTCGACGAACTCCGGGTCGCCGAAGAACACCATCATCCCGTCCCCTATGAACTTGTCGATCGTCCCGCCCCACTTCGTCGCGATCTCCGCCATCCGGTTGAGGTACTGGTTGAGAACGTCCGAGAGCAGCTCCGACTCGATGGAGTCGGTGATGGAAGAGAAGTTCACGATGTCGGAGAAGAAAATCGTGAGCTTCTTGCGCTTGTGAATGATCTCCGCGTTCGTCGTCCCGCCAACGAGCGCCTTGTAGAGCTGGGGTGAGAGGTACTTCTTCATTTTGTCCTTGAGGAGGTCGAGACGGGTGTTCTGCTCGATCAGAGTGTTCTCCAGCTGCGTGCTGTGGTCGATGGTATTCTCATTCAGGATGCGAAGATCCTGCAGCTCGTGGCTGAGCTTTTCGTTTTCCTGACGGAGCTTCTCGATATCTTCTGCCATGGCCATACCCTTTTCCGGGTCTGGATACATTCCGGGAGCACCCCCTTGCGGGCATGTGCCGGATGATCTCAGACGGATTACTGGGTTTCAGTCTTCTAGCGTAGTTGCATGAGGATCGTTTGTCAAGATTAGAAATTATCTCTAATAAATCAAAAACACAGATCAGTCGTCAATCTCGATCCGGCGATGCCGTTTTGCGGTTGATCGCAGTTTTTTCAGGCGCAGCCGGGCTTCCCGCGACGCGTTCGTGGGCCTCGTCTTCATGCGCTTTTTCGGAACACGCATGGCAACGGAAATGAGCTCCGCGAGCCGCTCCACGGCGATCTCACGGTTCCGAGTCTGCTCCCTCGTATCCTGGACCGCGAGGACGATCTCTCCGTCCGCGTTGATGCGGTTGGACAGGCGCATCTCCACCATCGTGCGCGCGTCCGGCGGGAGGAAGGAGAGCGCTGAGAGCGGCAGCCGCGCAAGGACCTTGGAAGCTACCTTGTTCACGTTCTGTCCGCCCGGCCCTCCCGAACGGGCATACGTGAATCCGAGCTTCTCCCGGATGGACTCGGCAATGAGACGCGGGGTCATTCGGAGGCTCCTTCACGCGCGGCGGCCTTCGACGCCGGCGCGGACTGCCCGCCGTTCGTCCCGTGTTCGACGACCGGCATGCGGATGGTGAAGGTCGTTCCCATCCCGAGATCTGAACTCACCGCGATGCTCCAGCCGTGGCTTTCGATGATCGAGCGCACCGTCGTGAGCCCGAGCCCGAAGCCCTGCTCCCGGCGGGAATTGGTGCCTCTATAGAAGGGATCGAAGATCTTCCCCAGGTCTTCTCGGGGTATGCCGATGCCGGTATCCGAGATGGACAGGACGACGCCGTTCCCTTCCTCCGCAGCGCCGAGGTGGATCTTCCCGCCCTCCGCCGTGTAGCGGATTGCGTTCCCGACGAGGTTCTCCAGGGCGCGCGCAAACAGCCCCGGGTCCATGCGCACGGACACCGTGTCGGGAATGTCGACGGACGACGTGAACTCCCGCCGGAGGATGAGGGCGTCCTCCCCGAAGAGGCGCACCCGCTCCTCGAGGAACGAACGAAACGGCACCTCCCGGTGGGTCATCCTCCACTCGCCGGTCTCCATCTTCACGAACTCGATGAGCTCTCCGATCATGGCTTCCAGCGCGTGCGTCTTGTCGAGGATGATGGACAGGTACCTCTTCTGGCTTTCCGGCTCCGCCGCGAACCCGTCCGTGATGGCCTCCACGTAACCCTGGATCAGGGTCAACGGGGTGCGCAGGTCATGGGAGACGCCCATGATGAACCTGGACCGGCGGGCGTACTCCTCCTTGAGGGCCCGGCGCATGCTGTCGAAAGACCTCGTCAGGGACGCGATCTGGTCGTTCCCGCGCGCGGGCAGCTCGAAGTCCAGGTCCCCTTCCGCGATCCGCCGGGTGGCGCCCTCCAGCTTGAGGATGGAGCGGTTGAGGGAGCGGAGGATCAGCGCGCTCATGAGAGAGGAGAACAGGAGCAGCGTCGCCATGCTGTAGGTGACGACGAGGAGGAGCTGGCTGCGGAAAGAGGCGATGTCGGGACGCACCTTGGGCAGCTTGAGAATCACGAGGGACTCGGACTGGCCGGGGTCGCGGGGAGTTTCGATGGCGAAATGAAAGCTGTCGACGTTGCGGCGCATGTAGGCGAACAGCTCTCCCCGGGCCGCGGGCGTGCCGGTGGGAAGCTCGGGGATCGTGGAGAAGGAGATCGTGTTCTCCGCGTCAAGGACCACGAGATCGAGCCCGGGCGGCCGGTTCTCCGCCAGCTCGCGCAGGTCGTGGTGCTTCATGGCCCTCGGAACCTCCCGCCGCAGCCATGACATGATGGTGGGATAGTTGGGCACCGGCTCCCGCCCCCGGGAGGAGAGGTACTGGAGCATCACCACGAGAGCGCCGACGAGGAGCGGCACGACGATGATGCCGGCAACGAGGAGGACAAACTGCGTGCGAAGCTTCATGCGTGTATCATCTCCCCGTTGAAGCGGTAGCCCATGCCATGGACCGTCTCTATGAACGCCGGCGTGGTCGGGTCCGCCTCGATCTTCTTCCGCAGGCGCTGGATGTACACGGCCACGGCGGTGATGTCCCCGTACTGGTTGCTCCAGACCTGGGAGTAGATAGTTTCCGGCGTCATGGCCTTGCCGGGATGGGTGGCCAGGAGGGCGAGCACCTCGAACTCTTTCGTGGAGAGGGGAATCTTCTGCCCGGCCTTTTTCAGCAGGTATCCGTCGATGTCGAGCGTGAAGTCGCCGAACTTCACCGCGTTGACCCCCGCCCTCAGGTCCGTTGCCCGTCGAAGGATGGCCCGCACCCGGGCCACGAGGACTTTCGGAGAGAACGGCTTGGTGACGAACTCGTCCGCGCCGATCCCCAGGCCCAGGATCATGTCCTCATCCGTGTCACGGGCGGAAACGATGACCACGGGCACGGCGCTGGCCTTGCGCAGCCTCTGGAGGAACTCGAAGCCGTCGATGCCGGGGAGGTTGATGTCCAGGACGACGAGGTCGAACTTCTCCGATTCGAACGCGGCAAGCCCCTCCTCCCCGGTTTCCCGGATCACGGCTTCCATGCCCTCTTTCTGGAGATAGAGGCGCACCAGCTCGGCCATTTCACGTACATCCTCTACGATGAGTACTTTTGCCTGCACGCGACTAGGCTATACGGCGCGGCGGATTTCTTCCATAGACGTGCCGTGAAAGAAACATAACTTCCTGTTATCGCACCCATCCGGCCGGAATCCGTGGGGGACCCGGATCCGCGGGATCCAGTGCGCTTCCCACCTCAGCGTAGGCGGCGATCCGCTCGGCAAGACCCATGGCGGCAAGGGGATTTTCGGGATGGAAAAGGCCACAGCGGGGATCAGCGTCGGAGAGCTTCTCATGCGCAATGAGCGCCCAGGTTGTCCCGATGAGGTGGGAAAACTCGGGCCGGGTCAGCTCGGGGCACCGGAAGGACTGGCGGGGGCTGTTGATGTCCACCCCGCTGATTTCCATGAACCCGTGCCGGGAGCACAACTCCCGCACCCGCAGGAGCTGGGAGAGCGTGTTTCGCGGCGGCATGTACGTAATAGCGCGGAAGCCGAGGTCCCGGGCCACCTCCATCAACTCGTCCAGGTAGCCGTCCTCGAAAGTCTCCGCTTTCTTGTCCCCCGTGGGGGAGTCCGTGACGTCACCGAGGTATGCGTAACAGGGAATCCCTCCGACCTCCTCCGCGAAGCGGACTACCTGCGCTGCCGGCAGGCACTCCGCGGCGCCGGGCTGGACGAACACCTGGGACAGGAAGGAGCTCTTCAGCAGGCCGAGGAGGTCGAACAGGAGGAAAGGGTTCGCGGGGTCGGCAAGCCACTGCTCCAGCCGGCCCGACGGCAGGATGCCCAGGGAGTCCCGCAGAAAGGTGAGAAGGGACGGGCCCCGGCCCGCCTTTTCCACCACCTTGCCGGCAACGGCAAAAAGGATGTGCCGTTCCGTGATTGTGCCTCCGTCCGCCGCTTTCGAGGCCCCCCGCACGTCAGAGTGCCAGTCCAGCGGCGGAATTCCGTAGCGGGGGAGAAGGCCCGCGAGCTTGTCCACCATGAGCCGGTCCCGCCTTTCCCGGGCCTTCTGCAGGGGCTCCAGGAACCGGCGTACACGCGGGATGCTGTGCGCGGGGATTCCATGCACGGTCATGTACAGTACGTTGGGGGAATCGGGATTGTTGAACTTCCGCCCCTCGAGCGCGGTGCCCGTGGCATTGACCCGCAGCTCGAAGCCGGCCGTTGTCGCGATGCCGAGAATCCTCCCCGCCTCCCGCATCTCGTCCGCCCCCGCGATGGAGTCGTGGTCGATGATCCCCACGGCGAGCAGTCCGGCGGCCTGTGCCCTCTCCGCGGCGGCCGCCGGGGAGTACGGGCTGAAGGAATAGAACGTGTGCACGTGGTTGTTGACTTCCCGGGACGGGTCGGGCCGGCGCTCGCCGGACGCCTTTCTCAGCGCAACCACGGACCTCAGCGCGGTGAGGCGCTCCTTCGCCGCGGGAGCGTTGAGGGAATCGAGCATCTCAGGCATGGGGGCGCTATTTCTCCGCGAAGTATTTCAATTCCCAGATGGTCTGTTCGGGGCGCGAGGAAACCATGTCGGTGAGCCGAGCCAGGAGGCGCTTGAACACGCCGGTCTCCATGAAGCGCCGAGCGGCATCGTTGTCGAGCCACGTCCCGAGGGCCATGGCGTTCGGCCGCGCCGTGAGAAGCTGCATGCGGATGAAGCCGGGCTGGCTCTTTGCGTGCTCCATGACCTCGTTCTTCCAGATCTCGCACGCCTCATCGAAAGCCTCTTCCTTGAAATGGTAGAGCATGGTCGCCGTGTACATTCCCTGGTCCTCCCCGCGGCAGGATACCTGAAAAACTGCCGGATGACGACAGCCCGGAGCCATGAAAAAGCTTGACTCGCCTCCCTCGGAGCGGTAGAGATTAGCTCATGAGAAACCCGGCCGCTTCCGTTGTCGGCGCGGAGCAGGAACGGACGCTCATCGAGGCGTGCTCCCTGTCCGCGGAGGACTGCCTCACCCGGCTGGGAGGGCGGGACAAGGGCCTGACGGCGGAAGAGGTCGAGGAGAAGCAGAAACAGTTTGGCCGCAACGAGGTCAGCCTGAAAAAGGGCGGGACCCTGACGCGGCTCTTTCACCGGGTTGCCAATCCGCTCGTGATCCAGCTGCTCATCATTGCCGCCGTTTCCTTCATCACGGGAGACCTGCGCTCCACCATCGTTGTCGGGGGCATGATCCTCATCTCCGTCGGGCTGTCCTCAATCCAGGAAGAGAGGTCCGGCAAGGCCGTGCAGAAGCTCCAGGCCATGGTTCGAACCACCGCGAACGTCATGCGGGAGGGACGGGAGACGGAAATACCGCTGGCGGAAATCGTCCCCGGGGACGTCGTGGTCCTGGACGCCGGTTCGCTCGTGCCGGCGGACCTGCGGCTGATCGCCACAAAGGACTTCTTCGTCAGCCAGAGCGCTCTCACGGGGGAGTCCCTGCCCGTGGAAAAGACCTCGGCGGCCGTGGCGGGGAACGGGAAATCCGCGCTGGAGCTTTCCAACGCATGCTTCCAGGGAAGCACCGTCCTCTCCGGCTCCGCGCGCGGCATCGTGGTGAACACCGGGAGCCGCACCTATTTCGGGGCAATCACGCGGAAGCTCGCCGGCCAGGGCGTGAAGACGAGCTTCGACAAGGGAATCTCGGAATTCACCTGGCTCATGATCAGGTTCATGGTGATCATGGTCCTGATCGTGTTCCTCATCATCGGGCTGACGAAACACAACTGGATGGACGCCTTGCTCTTCGGCCTGGCCGTGGCGGTCGGGCTCACCCCCGAGATGCTCCCCATGATTGTAACCGTGAACCTCGCCAAGGGCGCCATGGCCATGTCCCGCAAGAAAGCCATCGTCAAGAAGCTCGCTTCCATCCAGAACTTCGGCGCCATCGACATTCTCTGCACGGACAAGACGGGAACGCTCACCCAGGACCGCGTCGTCCTCGAGAAGCACGTGGACGTGACGGGACGGGACAGCGATGAAGTGCTGCGCTACGCCTGGATGAACAGCTACTACCAGACGGGACTGCGCAACCTCCTGGACCGCTCGGTCCTCTCCCATACGGAGTTCGCGGTGGAGCGCAAGCTGAGGAAGGTGGACGAGATCCCCTTCGACTTCACCCGCAAGCGCATGTCCGTGGTCGTGGAGTACGAAGGGGACCACGTGCTCATCTGCAAGGGAGCCGTGGAGGACGTGTTCAAGGTCTGCACGAGCTACCAGGTGGATGAGGACGTCAATCCGCTCATCGACGTGATCAAGCAGGACGTCCTGGAGGACTACGGGGCCCTCAGCGCGGACGGCTACCGGGTGCTTGCCATCGGCTACCGGGAGTTCCCGCGGGAGAAGGAGGTCTTCTCCGCCGCGGATGAGACGGACATGATCCTCCTCGGCTACATCGCATTCTTCGACCCTCCGAAGGAATCCACGCCGCAGGCCATCAAGGCGCTCACGGACGCCGGGGTGTCCGTGAAGATCCTCACCGGCGACAACGAGCTGGTCACCCGCAAGGTCTGCAAGGACGTCGGCATCGACGTGCAGCATCTCATGACCGGGCCCGAGCTCCAGGGGCTCTCGCCGGAGCAGCTCGCGGAGGTGGCGCAGACAACGACGGTGTTCGCCCGGCTGTCACCGGTGCAGAAGGAGCAGATCATCCAGGCCCTCCAGAGCCGGGGGCACGTGGTGGGGTTCCTCGGCGACGGGATCAACGACGCGCCGGCCCTCAAGCGGGCGGACGTCGGGATCTCCGTGGACACGGCGGTGGACGTAGCCAAGGAAGCGGCGGACATCGTGCTCCTGGAGAAGAGCCTTCTCGTCCTGGACGACGGGATCATCGAGGGGCGCAAGGTCTTCGGCAACATCATCAAGTACATCCGCATGGGGGCGAGCTCCAACTTCGGGAACATGTTCAGCGTCGTGGGCGGAAGCTTCTTCCTCCCCTTCCTTCCCATGCTCCCCATCCAGGTCCTCGCCAACAACATGCTGTATGACATTTCCCAGATCGGGATCCCGTCCGACCGTGTTGACCCCGAGTTCATAAAGGTCCCGCGCAAGTGGAACATCGGCAACATCCGGCGGTTCATGATCTTCATCGGGCCCATGAGCTCGATCTTCGATTACGCCACGTTCTTTCTCATGCTCTACTTCTTCGGAGCCATCGCCTTCACCGCACCGGGAACGAGCGCCGCCATGAAGGACTACTACGAATCTCTCTTCCACACGGGCTGGTTCGTGGAGTCCATCCTGACGCAGACGCTCATCGTCCACGTCATCCGCACGCGCAAGATCCCGTTCATCCAGAGCCGGGCCAGCCCCGTCATGCTGTTCTTCACGCTCCTCGTCATGGCCGTCGGCATCTACCTGCCCTACTCTCCCCTTGCCGGTCCCCTCGGCTTCGTTCCCCTTCCCGCCATTTTCTGGGCGTGGATCGCGGGGTTCCTCGTGCTCTACAGCGTTCTCACCCACCTCGTGAAGACCTGGTTCTTCCGCAAGTACGGAGTCGACTGATGAAGAGCCTGCTGGACGCGCTGCAGGACGGGAGGCTGATCGAGCTCCCGGAAACGGACAAGGAGAAGAGCCTCGGGCTGCTGGCCACCCTGATTGAGGCTATCCCCGACGTGCGGAGCGGGCTGGACTTTGCCGGGACGGTGCTCGCCCGGGAGAAGCTGGCGAACACCGCCATCGGCCACGGGTGGGCCTGCCCGCACGGAAGGATCGCCGGGGAAGGGGAGCTGTTCTGCGCCATCGGCTGGAGCCCCAACGGGATAGACTACGGCGGACCGGACGGCAAGCCCGTTCACATCGTCATCATGCACTACATTCCGGACTCCCAGAAGAACACGTACCTGAAAGAGATCTCGGGTCTCGCGAAGGCCATCCAGAAAAATCCCGCTCTCGGTGAGCTGTCCAATGCGAAGGAGCTGGGGGAGGTCAGGCATCGGCTCATCGACCTTCTGACCGCGGCGGTGGAAAGCGCCATCCCGGACGTGAAGGCGCGGATGATCCAGCTGGAAGCCAAGCAGGCCGTCACGGCGTTCGCCGAGACTCTCCCCGCGTCTGCGCTTGCAGCGCTTAATCTCGTTCCCCTTTCCGTTGTGATCGTGCCGGGGTCGAAACCCATCGTCCTGTCCCAGGACAAGGACATGATCGCCCTCATGGAAGCCGGCGGGGACATTGCCGCGCCGCTGGCCGCCCGCGCGCCCTTCGAACGCTCGGGCTACCGCATACTGACCCGGTCGGTCTCGACGTTCCAGCCGGACCGCCTTCTTTATGACTGCCTCGCGTTCAAACTGGGCAACGGCGCGCAGAAGAAGTAGGCCGCCGGCGTCCGCGCTTCAGGTTTTCGCCCAGCCGAAGGTCCTCTCCACGGCTTTCTTCCATCTTCCGTAGAGCTCGTCCCGCTGGTCCGTCCTCATGCGGGGCTCGTAGGTCTTCTCCACCTTCCACTGCCGCTCAAGCTCGTCCTTTCCCGACCAGAATCCCACGCCGAGCCCGGCGAGGTAGCAGGCCCCGAGGGAGGCCATTTCCGTGATCACCGGACGCTGGACG
>DATKLM010000165.1:0-13625 GCA_035542415.1 Spirochaetia bacterium | reverse complement strand
GGGCTCACGGCGTGCGTGGCGTAGTGCATGGGAGGGAAGCCGTACCAGTACTGCGGCCAGCCGGGCAGGCTCATGTTCTGCTGATGGGAGCCGCGGAGGAACTGGATTTTTCCCAGCTCTCCCTTGTCCACCATCTCCTTCACGTAGAGGAACTCTCTGGTGTAGACGGCCGTCTCCATCATCATGTAGACCATGCCGGCCTTCCTGCGAGCCTCTGCGATCTTGAGGCAGTCCGACACCGTGGTGGCCATGGGGACCGTGCTGCACGCGTGCTTTCCGGCGTGCAGGGCCGCGATGGTCATGGGGGCATGCGCCGCGATGGGAGTGACCACATGGATGGCGTCCACGTCCTTGTCGGCCAGAAGGTCCTCATACCGCGTGTAGCGCCGCTCGACCTTGAACATGTCGCCGACCTTGTCCATCTTCGCCTTGTCCCGCTGGCAGATGGCGTAGCACTCGGCGTCCGGGTGCTTCTGGTACAACGGGACGAACTCCGCCCCGAAGCCGAGCCCGACGACCCCGACCCTCACCTTCTTTCCGGATGCCATGGCGTCCCTCCTCCTGATACGTGTGGCACCAGTATCCACCGGAAATGCGCTCCGTTCAAGGGAAAAGCGCGCCCATCCGCGCGGTGATGTCGGACGGCAGCCTCAACGGCAGGCCCGGACCAGCTCCTGGTACTGCGTGGACGCCGTGAGGATCCAGTTGCGGGCGGCGAGATCGAGGGCGGTCCTTCCGTCCGGCAAGGCGAGCTTCCCGTCCGCTCCTCCCTTCAGGAGCGCGATCACGACGTCGGGGTTCGTGGTGAATTGGGCGGCGAGCATGAGCGGCGTGCGCCCGTCCGCCGCACGGCCGTTCACATCTGCCCCGGCAGCGAGCAGGAGTGCAATCACGTCGGGATCGCTCGTGCCTGCCGCGGCGATGTGGAGCGCCCCCGCGCCGTCGGACGTCCGTCCGTCGACCCGAGCGCCCTCGCGAAGGAGGGTGCTGATGACCTCGGAGCCCGCGTTGTACCGAAGCGCGCTCATGAGCGGGGTCCACCCGTCCGGCGTTGTATGGCCCACCTTCGCCCCGGCGCGGAGGAGGAGGACAATCACGTCCGCGCCGGCATTGCTGGAAACCGCCAGGATGAGCGGGGAGGCGCCTTCGTTGTTCTCGTCTTCCGCGGCCGCTCCTGCCCCCAGGAGGGCCTGGACGATGGGCGGCCGATCGTTGAATCGGCAGGCGACCATGAGCGGCGTCCAGCCGTCCACCGTGCGCGCGTTCACGTTCGCCCCCGCGGCAACGAGCTTCTCGACCACGCCGGTGGACGGGTTCGCGGATGCGGCGAGCATGAGAGCCGTGGTCCCCTGGGAATCATGAGCTTCCAGACCGGCGCCGGCCTGGAGCAGGCGGGCAGCGACCGCCGGGTTCCTGTTGGACTGCGCGGCCCCCATGAGGGCCGTCCACCCCGCGTTGTTCGCGTCCTCCACGCGGGCGCCGGCGTCCAGGAGAACGGAAACTGCCTCTACCCGAACGTTGTTCGAGGCGGCGAACATGAGCGGCGTGCTCCCGTCCGCGGCGCGGGCCTCGACGTCCGCGCCGGCGGAAATCGCGGCCTTGATCTGGTCCGGCGTGCCATCCGCGCTGAGCTCGAAGATGTCTTCCGCGTGCAGGACCGGGGAGACTGTGAGGACAGCGGACAGTACGAGGACTCCGGTCAGGCACGGCCCGATCAACCCGATGCCCCTCATCGTGACCAATGTAACCATGAAGCGCGGGCATGGACACATGAGGCGCCTCCCCGCTACTTTTGGGTACTCATGAAGGCAGCAGCGCTCGCCCTTGCAGTCCTGATTTCGGCGCTCAGCGGGTGTCAGACCGATCTCGGCTACCTCGTCAAGCAGGGCGGCTGGCTCTACCACTACTCACGGGGAACGCGGAACATCGACTCCCTTCTGGAGTCCCCGTCCACGCCGGAAGACACGCGGGGCTTCCTCCTCACGGTGAAAGACATCAGGCGGTTTGCCGTTGAGAAGGTCGGCCTTCGGGACAACGGCAATTACACGCGCTATCGGAGCATCGACCGCGACCATCTCGTGGACGTCGTCCAGGCCTGCGACGCCGTCTCCTTTGCCCCGTATCAGTGGAGCTATCCGCTGCTCGGCAGACTTCCCTACAAGGGCTTCTACGAGCGCGCGGACGCGGAGGCTGAAGCCTCACGGCTCAAGAAGGCCGGCTACGACGTCATTGTGCGCGGCGTGGACGCGTTCAGCACGCTGGGTTTTTTCCACGATCCGCTGTACTCGTTCATGAAGAAGTATCCGCCGTTCGAGCTTGCCTCCACGATCATCCACGAGCAGACGCACGCCACGCTGTTCGTCCGGGGACAGCCCGAGTTCAACGAGGAGCTTGCCACTTTCGTCGGTGACACGGGCGCTTTTCAGTGGCTGGAGGAAAGGTACGGAACTGGATCAGAGGAGTATCGGGACGCCCTGGACCAGAGAGCCGACTTCGATCTTTTCGTGGCGGAGCTGAAAGGGCTTTCTGCGGAGCTGAAGAAAGTCTACGACCAGGCGCTCCCCCGGGAGGAGACCCTTGCAGAAAAGGCGCGGATCATCGCGGCTTTCAAGGGGACCTTCCGCCGGGACGCCGGACGTTTCCGCACACCGGAGTATCGTGCGGCCCGGGACCTTCCGCTGAACAACGCGTACCTGTCCCTGTACGACCTGTACACGGAGGACATTCCGCTCCTGCGGTCCTATGAAGAGAAACGGTGCGGCGGCGATCTCAGGTCGTTCATGCTGGCCGCGGAAAGGCTCTCGAAGAAGGGAGACATCAAGGAACAGATGCGCGCCGAGCTTGCCGCGGGCGACTCGCATTGACTTCGCCCCGCCTCGTTTCCATTATTACTCCGAGGCCGGCATGAATACGCATCCCCGCAAGTACTCGCTGGAGCCGCGCGACGTGCCGCGCGTCGAGACGCCCAACAGGCGCATCGTGACGAAGCTCCCCGTCCCGGCCTCGCTGCCCGTTCTCGAGACCCTGGCGAGGTGCGAGCCTTCCTCCATGCAGGGCCAGCCGCCCGTGGTCATCGACCGGGCGGAAGGGTGGAGCGTTCGCGACCGGTGGGGAAACAAGTGGCTGGACTGGTCGTCCGGGGTTCTCATCTCCAACGTCGGCAACTCCAACCCGGCCGTCGTTTCCGCCCTGCGGGACATGCTGGACCGGCCGCTGCTCAGCACCTACGTGTTCGCCCACGAGAAACGGGCCGAGCTCGTCGAGCTGCTGGCGGCCCTGGCGCCGGCGCCCGGGTACAAGGTGTTCCTCCTGACCACGGGATCGGAGGCAACGGAGAACTGCATCAAGCTTGCGCGGACGTGGGGACTGACGCGGGGCGGCCCCGAGAAGCGCATCCTCGTCTCTTTCCAGAATGCGTTCCATGGCCGCACGATGGGCGCGCAGCTCGCCGGTGGCAGCCCGGGCCAGAAGGCGTGGCTCGGCCGCCTGGATGACTCGTTCGTGCAGGTTCCCTTTCCTGATGGCTACGCGAATCGCGATCTGCGCTTCGAGCTTTTCCGGGAGACGCTGGAGGCGAGGGGGGTGCAGCCGTCCCACGTCTGCGGCGTCATGACGGAGAGCTACCAGGGCGTGGGCCCGGACTTCCTCCCCGACGACTATGCGAAGAAGCTTGCCGCCTGGTGCCGGGACAACGATGCGCTTCTCATCATGGACGAGGTCCAGTCCGGTTTCGGACGGACCGGCACGTGGTTCGCGTTCGAGCAGTACGGGATCGTTCCCGACCTGATCGCCTGCGGAAAGGGGATTTCCGGCTCTCTGCCTCTTTCCGCGGTCATCGGGCGGTCCGACGTGATGGAGCTGTATCCGCCGGGCTCCATGACGTCCACGCATTCCGGCTCCCCGCTCCCCGTTGCTGCCGCCGTGGCGAGCATCAGGACGCTCCGGCGGGGAAAGTACCTGCAGAACGCCCGAGAGCTGGATCCCGTGCTCCGCGGCGGTCTCCTGCAGCTGCAGGACCGGCATCGTGACCGCGTGGGCGCCGTGCGCAGCCGCGGTCTCGTGGCGGGGATGAGGCTCGTGAAACCGGGCACGCGCGAGCCCGATGCCACAGCAGCCCTGGCCGTGAACACGGCGTGCTTTTGCAAGGGACTCCTCATGTTCGCTCCCGTGGGTGCCTCGGGAGAATGCATCAAGATCGCGCCGGCCCTGGATATGCCCCGCGACGTTCTGGAAGAGGGCATCTCCACGCTCGGAGAGGCGATGGAGGAGGTGCTCCGGTGAGCCACTCGCTGGACGTCCTGGTGATCGGCGGCGGGATGATCACGGCGGATCTCATCCTCCCGTCTCTGTATCACCTGCGGCGCCAGGGCGTGGTCGGAGGGATCAGCGTCTGCGCTTCTCGCTCTTCCACGGTCAGGACGCTTTCCGAGAACAGCGGCATCCGTGAAGCGTTTCCGGGCCAGGAGTTCACGGCGTGGCCCGGGGAATACACAACCGCCATGCGGCGCTTGTCGCCGCGGCAGATGGTCGCGGTTGCCGTTCCCGATCACCTGCACCGCGATATCGTCCTGGCGGCCCTGGACGCGGACCAGCACGTGCTCTGCGTGAAGCCGCTTGCGCTGCGGTACGCCGACGCGGCCCTCATCGACACCCGGGCGAAGGACCGCGGCCTGTTCGTCGGCGTGGAGTACCACAAGAGATTCGACCGCCGCTCCCTCGTCGCCCGCGGGGAGTACCGCAGCGGGAAGCTCGGCGAGTTCGTGATGGGAGAGGCGCGGCTCATCGAGCCGTGGCGTTACCGGACGTCGAATTTCCAGACGTGGTTCAGCGCGGAAACCACGGATCCTTTCGTCTACGTCGGGTGCCACTATCTCGACCTTGTGAGATTCATCACCGGTCTCCTTCCCGTGGAAGTCTCCGTTGCCGGAGTCCGCGGGAGGTTCGCGAACGGGGTGGAAGGGTTCTTCTGGTCGCAGGGCCGGGTGCGCTGGGACAACGGCGCGCTCCTCTCCGTGGCGAACGGCCTGGGGTACCCGGACGGAGCGGCGGGGAGCAACGACCAGGGGCTTGTCATGTACTGCGAAGGGGAAGGGAAGACCGGGTTGATCCGCCACGAGGATCATGACCGGGGCGTGAGCTACTCCTATCTCGCCGCGGAGTCTCCCGAGCGCTCCCCGTTCCAGTACGTGAGCCCGGACTTCTTCCGCCTGGTTCCGTGGGAAGGACCGGGGCTGCGGCCGCTGGGCTACGGTTTCGATTCCATCGAGGCCATCGTGAAAGCCGCCCAAAGCGTGGAGGAGAGCGCCGCGTGCGCTGCGCCCTCCGCGGCGCTGCAGGCGCGCCGGGCCCGGTGCGCTGAAATCGATGAAACGGGAATCATCGCGACTCCGTCCAACACCGGTGCCGTGGACCTTGCGGTGGAGGCTGCCCGCGTGTCGATCCTTGCTGACGGGATGCCCGTGCGCATCATCCACGGCGAGAGCCCGCGGGTCGAGCTGCGCCGGGCGGAAACATCGGCGAAAGCATCCGCGGAAAGAGAGAGGAATGCGCGGGATACCGCGCCGGAAGGGAATGCGCGGGATACCGCGCAGGGGAGGCTGAATGAGCGCTGACATCGGCGTGGTCGGGATGGCCGTCATGGGACAGAACCTCGCCCTGAACATGGAGAGCAGAGGCTACACGGTTGCCGTGCACAACCGGACCCCGGAAAGGACCCGGGTCCTGATGGAAGGGCCGGGAAAAGGGAGGCGCCTTCTGCCGGCGCCCAGCCTGGAGGAGCTCGTGAAGAGCCTGGCGCGGCCGCGCACCGTCATGATCATGGTCCAGGCGGGGAATCCAGTGGACGAGGTGATCTCCCACGTGACGCCGCTCCTTTCCCGCGGCGACATCATCCTCGACGGCGGCAACTCCTTCTTTCAGGACAGCATCCGCAGGTCACGCGAGGCGGAGGCGAAAGGTTTTCTCTTCCTCGGCGCCGGGGTCTCCGGAGGAGAGGAGGGCGCGCTCCACGGGCCCAGCATCATGCCCGGAGGACACGCGGCAGCCTACGAATCCGTGGGGAAGATCCTGCGCGATATCTCCGCGAAGGTGGACGGCGAGCCCTGCTGCACCTACATCGGTCCCGACGGCGCCGGCCACTACGTGAAGATGGTCCACAACGGCATCGAATACGGGGACATGCAGCTCATCTCCGAGGCGTACTTCATCATGAAGAGTCTCCTCGGCATGACGCACGCCGAAATGGCGGAGGTCTTCGCGACCTGGAACCGGGGAGACCTCGACTCGTATCTTATCGAGATCACCGCGGACATCCTGAGAAAGAAGGACCCGGAGACCGGGCAGCCGATGGTGGAGGTGATCCTCGACCGCGCGGGCCAGAAGGGAACAGGGAAGTGGACCACGCAATCCGCGCTGGACATGGGCGTTGCAGCGCCCACGATCGCCGAGGCGGTGTTCGCCCGCTGCATCTCCGCGATGAAGGAGGAGCGCATCCACGCCTCGGGCCTGCTGCGCGGTCCGGCGGGCAGCTTTTCCGGAAACCGGGCAGACCTCGTGGAAGCGGTCCATGACGCGCTGTACGCCTCCAAGATCTGCTCGTACGCCCAGGGCTTCAGCCTCATGCGCTCCGCGGCGCGGGAGTATTCCTGGGACCTGAAGTTCGGCGAGGTTGCAATGATCTGGCGGGGCGGGTGCATCATCCGGGCGCGCTTCCTCCGCAGGATCAAGGAGGCCTACGACCGGGACCCGGCGCTCCCCAACCTGCTCCTGGATCCGTACTTCAAGGACGTGGTGGAGCAGGGTCAGCCCCGCTGGCGCAGGCTTGTCGCCGTGGCCGCGGAGAGAGGGATCCCCATCCCGGCGTTCTCCTCGGCTCTGTCGTATTTCGACTCGTACCGCACGGGGAGGCTTCCGGCGAACCTGATCCAGGCCCAGCGCGACTACTTCGGCGCGCACACGTACGAGCGCGTGGACCGGGCCGGCAGCTTCCACACCGAGTGGACGGCGATCTAGAGCTGGGGCCGAGCGCGCTTTGCGCGATTGGCCTCAGTAACCCGCGTGCGCGATGTTCTCAGAAACGAAGCGGGCGGACTCCATGAGGCACTTCTCCTCGTCCGGAGGCAGCGGGAAGTCGAGCACCCGGGCAATTCCCTCCCTGCCCACGATGGCAGGGAAACTGAACGCGGTCTTCTCGATGCCGCGGAAGTCCTTTCTCACCGTGGAGACCGGGAGAATGCGCCTTTCGTCGCGGACGATGGACTCCACGAGCACGGAGGCAGCCTGCGCAATCGCGTAGCACGTCGAGCCCTTGGCCTCGATGATCCGGTAGGCGGTCCGTCGTACCTCTTCCCCGGCGCGCGCCCGGAAGGAGTCGAGGTTCTCGAAGCAGGCGGCGCACACCGGGCAGAACTCGTTCAGGTGGATTCCGCCGATGGTCATCAGGGACCAGGCGGGGAACGACGTGTCGCCGTGCTCGCCGAGCACGTAGCCGTGGATGTTCAACGGGCTCACGCGGCAGTGCCGGGCCACGTACTCCCGAAGCCGCGCGGAGTCGAGGATCGTACCGGACCCGATGACCCGGGAGGCCGGGAAGCCGCTCTCCGCGAACGCCACCCAGGTGAGGACGTCCACCGGATTCGTGATCAGAAGGAAGATTCCCGTGAATCCCGAATCGAGGATCGACCTCACGATCGACTTCATGATGCCGATGTTGCGTCCCATGAGATCCACGCGCGACTCCCCCGGCTTCTGGCGCGCGCCGGCGGTGATGATTACCATCCCGCTGTCCCGGCACTGGTCGTAGTCAGCGGCCTCGATCTTGAGAGAGCGGCCCAGTGGAGCGCCCTGCTTGATGTCCAGGATCTCCGCCTCCGCCTTCTCCCGGTTCGAATCGATCAGGGCGATCTCCGTGACCGCCCCCTTCAGGGACAGGTTGAAAGCGAGTGTGGAGCCGACCGATCCTGCTCCTATGATCGCCACTTTGCTCGGGTTGACTTCCATGCACCCCCCGCTCCTTTCGAGATGTAGAAGATACTCAAAACCGCGCGGTCGTGGTGTAACCAATCCCCCCCGGCGGTGTTTGTATTGTAGAGACAGGACGGAATCTAGATTCGCTTGGGGTAAGTTTCACCTCCTTTCCTTGCCCCTTTGTCTCACCCTGGGGATAGGTGTTACCTATCCCCACATTTTTTCCAGCACCCTGCGCGGGGAGCTCCAGTGAGAATACTCCTGGTCTGTCCCATTCCGCTCGAGTTCACCAACTGCAGAACAGCTCTTTCTCTTCGTGACGGCGAACGGGTGTTCGGATGCCGTACGTGCCGCGGCTCCGTCGCCAGCACGGAGATCCTTGCCTTGGAATCCGGGCCGGCCAAAGTCCGGGCCGCCTCCGCCGCGGTGGCGGGGATCCGGGAGTTCCAGCCCGAGATCGTGGTGGACACCGGCACCTGCGCCGCCCTGGACGGGGACCTGATCGTCAACAGCATCGTGGTGGGCCTGACGTGCCTGGAATACGACATCTCGGGCAACGGCCTGCCGGACCGGATCATTCCCGAGATGCGGCTCCCGTCCGGGCTGGATCTGCTTCCTCGACGGGATGCCCAGAGGCTCGTGCGCGCGGCCGTGGAGCTTGGCACAGGGCTCGGGGCTCACGTGCGGTCAGGGATTCAGGCCTGCGGGGAGTTCTTCATCCAGTCTGCCCCCGTGCGGGAATCCCTGCATGCTGTCAGCGGTGCCATTGCCTGCAACTGGGAGACCGCCGGGGTCTTCGTAGCGGCCCTCCGGGCCCGCATTCCTCCGCTGAGCATCCGGGTGATCTCCGACCTCGGGGATGAGGACTCCCTGCGGGACTTCCGGAGAAATGCCCGGCACAGCTCCCAGGTCCTCTACCGGTTCGTGCGCTCGGGACTGGAGTCGGGGTGGTTTGTCGATTTTCTCGACGATTGGAAGGGCATGGCCAGGACGCACGTCCAGAGAATGGCGCAGCTTGTGCTGCCCTAGCCAGGGAGGGTCGATTCTTCTTGCGCTCCGGCGCAGGCCGGAGTAGTATGCTTCCAGCACGCACCAGGGGAGGGCGACAGTGTCCAAGACATTTGTAGAGACTTCCACAGAGCTCCTCGAAGGGCTCGATGAGATGATCCACGAGGGTTACTACGTGAGCAGGACCGAAGGGGTCAACGACGCCATCCGGATGCTTCTCAAGCAGTACAAGCTCTCCAAGCTCCACGACAAGGACTCGCGGGCGCTGGAAGGCCAGGCAGTCGGCGGCGGGGGGAAACAGTCGGGGTGATCGGGCAGATCGTCGCGGGAATCGACGGGTCGCTCAACTCTCTCACGGCATACAAATACGCCATCGACCTTGCTCACCGGGTGAAGGCCTCCCTCAAGGTCGTCTTCGTCGTGGATTCCCGCAAGACCGATCTTCCCATCATCTACACGGCAAGCCATTTCGACTATGGCTTCGAACGGGTCTACATTCCCCCTGATCCCGGCCTCAAGGGCTTCTACGACCAGGTCCGCAAGGACATCAAGTCTTTCGCGGAGAACTGCCTTGACCAATGCCGCCGGGAGGCGGAATCCGCCGGCGTGCAGGCGTCCACGGTCGTGAGGGAAGGATTGCCGTCTGGCATTCTCACGGAGGAAACGCGCTCGGGAGATCTCCTTGTTCTGGGACAGAAAGGGGAGCACGCCCACATCGAACGCGCCATCGTCGGCTCCACGACGGAAGACGCCGTCCGCTCCTCTCCGCGGCCTGTCCTGGTATGTCCCACTCCGTTCCGCAGCCCGCGGCGGATGCTCTTTCCCTACGACGGCAGTCCGGGGGCGGAGAAAGCGCTCCAGTATTGCGTGAACGCTCTGGGGAGCATCTGGGAGGAAATGGTGGTGCTCACCATCACGGAGGAGATGGAGGAGAGTTTCCCCTTCGACACGGAGCTGGGCTACCTCGGCACTCACGGGATCCCCTACCGGCTTCTCATCGAGACGGGAAGACCGGTGGATGTCATTCCACGCGTGGCGCGCCGGGAGAACTCGGACGTGATCCTCATCGGCGCCCATGGGCGCCACAAGATCCGGGACTACCTCCTCGGCCCCACCGCCTCCCACCTGATCAGGCGCAGCGAGCTCCCGGTTCTGGTCGCCGTCTAGACTCTCGTGTCCATCCCGTGGGAAAAGAACAGCCCTGCCGAACGCATGGTGAAGCTCCAGATCGAGAACCGCGACGTACGGGATGAGCGCGTGCTCGGGGCAATGAGGGCCATCCCGCGCCACCTCTTCGTGCCTGCCGGCAGCAGGCACGGCGCCTACGGTGACTTCCCCGTTGCCATCGGGCACGGCCAGACGATTTCCCAGCCCTACATGGTCGCCTTCATGACGCAGGCGCTTGCTCTCCGCGGCTCGGAGCGCACCCTGGAGATCGGCACCGGAAGCGGCTACCAGACCGCCGTGCTGTCCGAGCTGTGCGCGGAAGTGTATACCGTTGAGCGCATCGCGGCGCTGGCCGCCGCGGCGGCGCACACCCTCACGTCCCTGGGGATCACGAACGTCTTTTTCCGCACCGGTGACGGCGGCTCGGGCTGGCCCGAGCGCGCGCCGTTCGACCGGATCATCGTCACCGCCGCCGCGCCGGCCGTCCCGGCGGCGCTCGCCGGGCAGCTCGCCGACAACGGGATCCTCGTGGTGCCGGTAGGGGACTGGCGGCGCTCCCAGGTCGTCATGATCGTCAAGCGGATCGGGAGCTCATTCGTCAGCGAGGAGAGCATCGGCTGCCGGTTCGTGCCGCTCATCGGCTGCGGAGGATTCACGGCCTAGACAGGGATGTCGAGGTGCGCCGAGTCCATGGATGGACGGGAGGCGCACGCTGAGCGGCTCGCTTGACAAAGCCCCGCCCTCATCGTCTCATAGCGGACACATGCCAATACCCGTCTTTCGCCCGACCGTCAAACGAAAGGACATGGGGAGCGTCCTGTCCTGCATCGTCTCGGACAAGCTCGGCCCCGGAGAGATCTCCCGGGAGCTCGTGACGCGGGCAGGCCATCTCCTCGGCCACGGCGGCGGCGTCACACTGGGCAACTCCTACCTCGCCCTTTCAGCCTCCCTGGAGGCGCTGGGGCTCGGGGAAGGGGACTCGGTGATCCTCTCCGCGCTCGCTCCGTCCCTGTGCCTTCGCGTTCTGGCAGATCGGCGCCTCGCGCCCCTGGTTGCTGACGTCGAGCCGGAATCCGGTGCCATGGACCAGGAACAGGTCCGCGCGCTCGTTCAGAAAGGCGCAAAGGCGATCCTGGCGCATCACACCCTCGGATTGATCTGTGACGTGGAGGCGCTTCGCGCGCACGGCCTGCCGGTCCTGGAGGATGCCTCCCAGGGGCTGGGGGGAAAGCGCGGAGAGCAGCCCTGCGGCGGGTCGGCAGAGATCTGCCTCGTCTCTCTGGATCCGGAGAACATCATCACCTGCGGGGGAGGCGCGCTCGTTCTCGGAAAGAGCAAGCAGACGGCCGCGGCGCTGCGGCGGATCGTGGAGAGCTCTCCCCTGTACTCGCCGCTGGCCGACATGAACGCCGCCCTGGGCATTTCCCAGCTTGCGGCGCTGGAGATCTTCGTCACGGTCCGCAGAGAGATCGCCGCGGCGTTCTCCCAGGCTCTCATGAAAAGCCGCCACCGGCCGCTGGTTTCCCGGCTGGAGGCGGACAGCGTGATGTCATCGTTCCCCGTCGCGCTTTCGGACGGCATGAAGGAGGTGCGCCAGTACGCGCTGAAGAAGAACGTGGACACGCTGCCGGCGTTCGCCGAAACGATCGCCGCCATCGACGGCGGGCCGGGCGCCGGTTGCCCCGCCGCGCGTTCGCTCATGCTGCGGTGCGTGCTGTTTCCCCTGTACCCCACGCTGGGCAAGAGGGACGTGGAGACAATCGGGAAGGTGCTTTCGACACTTCCGTAGGGTGCCGCTCCCCATGGCTCCCGCCGTCTCGCTCGCGCTGCGACGGCTGCCGCCCAACTCCGCGGAGTACCGCGGAAGGGGGCCTCTTTCGCGCGCCCTTCGGGCGCGCTGGCCTTGCCTTCATTTCCTGCCGCCACTATAGTTAGCGCACATGGCGGCTTCACCACCGAACGTTGCGGCCAAGCAGCGCGAAATGCGCAAGGTTCTAGTTGTCATCAACTCCCAGAAAGAGGACGTGAAGAGCGCCGTCCATGAGATAGAAGAGTTCGCCCGGGCGCGGGACGCGGATGCGGTGTTCATCGACTACTCCAATCACGTCAGCAGTGAGAACCTTGCCGGCGTCGACCTCGCCATCACGCTCGGCGGAGACGGCACGCTGCTTGCCTGCGCGCGCATGATCGCGCAGGCCCGGCCCCGGGGGAAGGAGATCCCCATCCTTGCCGTCAACATGGGTGACTTCGGGTTCATCACGGAGGTCTCCCGCACGGAGCTCGTGGAGACCTGGGAGAAGTACCTCCAGGGCCAGCTCGGCGTGGGGGAGAGACTGATGCTCTCCGTGACCGTACAGAGGGACGGTCGGGAGGTGGGATCGTTCCTCGGTCTCAACGAAGCCGTCGTGGGGATCGGCGGGATCTCCCGGATGATCCGGCTCAAGATCTTTTTCTCGGACAAGTACGTGGGCCGCTATCGCGCGGACGGCGTCATCGTGGCAACTCCCACGGGGTCCACGGCCTATTCCATGGCGGCGGGGGGGCCCATCCTCCACCCGGAAATGGAAGCCTTCATCCTCACTCCCATCTGCCCGTTCACGCTTTCCAACCGGCCCACCGTCGTGCCCGCGTCGGAGATCCTCCGCATCGAGGTGGAAGAACCGCAGAAAGCGGAGACGGTCCTGACCATCGACGGCCAGGAAACGTTCTTCCTCCATCCCCGGGACAGCCTGCTCATCAGCCGGGCTCCCCAGAAAGCGCTCATCATCAGGACGGACCGGCGCAGCTTCTACGAAGTGCTCAGGCGGAAACTGAACTGGGCGGGGGAGCCGAATGCTTGAGGAGCTTCACGTCCACAACTACGCCATCATCGACAAGCTCCAGGTGCGGTTCACGCCGGGCCTCAATATCCTGAGCGGAGAGACCGGCGCCGGCAAGTCCATCCTCGTCGGCGCCCTCGGGCTGCTCCTCGGGGACAAGGCGGACACCTCCATCATCCGATCCGGCGCGGAGGAGACGAGCGTCTCCGGAATCATCGCCGTCACGGAGAACGCGGAGGCGGTCCAGTGGCTCTCCGGCCGCGGGATCGAGGCGGAGGACGGCGCCGTGATCCTGCGCCGCGCGCTGAAGTCCAATGGCCGCGGATCCCTGTTCATCGGGTCCACACCCGTGACACGCGCGGACCTGCAGGAGTTCTCCTCCCTGCTCTTTGACCTGCACGGACAGCACGACCACCAGTCCCTTCTGGACCTGGAGAACCATCGAAAGCTCGTGGACCGGTGGGCCGGCACGGAAGCACTTGCGGAGCGCTTCCACTCCCTCTATGCCTCGCTGGCGTCGCTGCGGGAGAGGCTGTCCAAGCTCGTCAGTGACGAGCGGGAGCGTCTGCGGCGCGTGGACCTGCTCACCTACGCGGTGAACGAGATCAGGGCCCTTGCCCCGAAGCCGGGGGAAGAGGAGGAGCTGGAGAAGGACCTCGCCATCCT
>DATKLM010000164.1:0-4179 GCA_035542415.1 Spirochaetia bacterium | reverse complement strand
GTGGCAGTCCATGCAATCAGCGGGAGGAAGGAAATGAAAAGAGCGGCGTTTCTTGCCCTTGCGGTCACGATCGTGATCTTTGCCGTCATTGGCTGCGCTCGGGAGCCTCTGCACGCTACGTGGACAAACAAGGACTACGAGCATTCATACTGGACGTGGAGATTCACATACAAGCCGGACGGGTCATCTGAGGGTTGGAGCACCGGCAGGCCTCTTGCTCAGCCAGCCAACGACGAGGGCCGCTATAGGATCGAGAAGAAGTGGAGCGACTCCGAGGGGAATGCGTGGTACAGGATCGCCGGCAAGGGGTGTATCGCCCCTTATTCCGACCTGAAGGCGACCAAGGACTACGGACTAGTCAAGATACACGCGTCGGGGAAAGTGCTGGAAGGCGAATGGAGCAGCGTTGACTTCCCCACGGGGTTCGGCGCGCTCGGCAACAAGCACTTCACCTTCTACCGGGAGTAGCGTCCCCGCCGGTGCGGCACGGCCGGCGGTGACGCCGGCCGACCGTCAGCATCGTCAGCTTGCCTCCAGCATCCGGAGGGACGATGAATCCCGCAGCCGCGCGATTGCCTTCTTCTCGATCTGCCGGACGCGCTCCTTGGTCAGCTTCCACCTCCCGCCAATCGACGCCAGCGACATCGGCCCGCCGCCATTGAGCCCGTAGCGGCTGCGCAGGATTTCAGACTCTCTCCTCGGGAGAGACCTGAGAACCGTGTCGATCTCGTCCCGCACGGAGCTCCTCAGGAGGTTCTCCTCCGGGAGGCGGTTTCTCCCGTCCTCCAAGTAGTCCTCCAGCGGTGAAGACTCGTCATCCGAGCCGGCAGGGGCATCAAGTGAGAGCACATCAGCGGCGGCCCTCAGAAGCTCGCGCACTCGGGCGTCGTGGCGGTTGAGCCGACGCGCGATCTCCTCCGTGCTCGGCTCCCTGCCTTGCTCCCGGAGCAGGCCCTCGCGGACCTTCTCGATCCGCTGAAGCTCCAGAACCTTGTTCTGCGGCAGGCGGATTGCGCGGCACTTCTCCCCGATGGCTCTCAGGATGCTCTGGCGGATCCACCAGACCGCGTAGGAGATGAAGTGGCATCCCCGGTCGGGATCGAAATGCTTCAGGGCCTTCATGAGCCCGATGTTCCCCTCGCTCACCAGGTCCTCCAGGGGGAGGCCCGGGACGCGAAAGCTCTTGGCGACTTTTACAACGAATCTCAGGTTGGCCTGAATGAGCCTCTTCTCCGCCAGGCAGTCACCCTTCTTGGCCCGTCGGGCAAGCGCGCGCTCTTCCTGCCGGGAGAGAAGCGGAATCCGGTGGATCTCGGCAAGGTACGTGGAAAACACGTCATCACCGCCGGCGCTCATGCTGCTGTTCCTTCTGCTTCTCATGATAGCGCATCGTAGCCGGGACTTTTTGTCGCCGTATTATGGCAAAGTTAAATATTCTTAATGCTTCGGAGACGCTTCGGAGGCGGATGGACAGCCGGCGCCGCACCATTTACCATGGGATGGTCGACAGAGGAGATTGAAAATGCGCAGGCTGCGAGGCGTGGTCTTCCTTGCCGTTCTTGCCTTGTCCCCAGTCAGCATCGGCTTCTCAGAACCCAGGGCGCCGCGGATCGTCATGGTGGTGGCGCCCACGGACTTCACGGACCAGGAGTATGGTGATCCCCAAGCGGTTTCTGACACGCAGGGCGCATTCGTCCGTGTTGCGAGCACGAGCAGGAGAAATGCCGTGAGCCACGACGGAAAGGCCCTGCATGTCGACCAGGCCCTCAGCGAGACCAGGCTCGCGGACTTCGATGCGCTCGTCATTGTCGGCGGGGCCGGCGCAATCACCTACCTCATGGACAACGAGGCCGTCGTTGTTTCCGGCCGGATTCTGACCGCCAACGGTCCAGGCGCCGCGAAGGACCTTGCGCTCCGAGTCCTGGAGACCCTGAAGAAGGGGTAGCCTCCGGTCCGGCAGCTCCTTTCATCTTATTCTCATTGCAACGACGATCCCTGCCGCGAACGCGAGCACCCACCAGCAGTAGGCCGCAACGGAGTATCGGCGAAGAGGCTTCGGCAGCGTGCTCGTTCCATGCCGTCGGTATCCGCGCCACATCAGTAGCAGGTCCGCGGCCATGAGCAGAAAGGCCGAATAGCCGAGGAGGCCGTGGAACGTCAGAGGGATTCTTCGTGAACCGGCGATCATGAATCCAGTCGCCGTGGCGTCCAGCGCGACGCCGGCGCTCAGAAATACTCTCAGCGTCAGCGTCGGACGCTTGTGCCTCAGTTGCGCGATGATGGCCGTGGTGTAGGCGGCCAGGGCGCACACAACGATCGAGGTCCCGGTGATCAGCAAGGTGTTCATGGGTTGGGGTATACTGTCACATCCTATCAGGAGGAAAAAGATGCCGGAGAATCCACTGAGCACGATGGCAAGGATCGACCCGACTCTCGTCGAGCACATGAGGCGTGAAGACGACTGGGCTTTCGCTGACGGGGCGCTGACCCGCACAACGAAGCTCCTCATGGCCCTGGCGTACGACGCGGCCCTCGGAGCGGAGAATGGCGTCAGGGCCCTTGCACGGGAGGCGGTCAGCGCCGGGGCCACGAAGGAAGAGATCGGGGAGGCACTCCGGGTCGCATGGGTCTTGAGCGGAATCGGAAGCGCGTACGTGGCGGCCCAGGGACTGAAGGAGCTGTTCCCCTGAGAGCGTGGTCCAAGCAATCCGTTCCTGATATGATCCGCCTTCGACGGCCGGGATCGGCCGCGGCACCTGGGTGAAGGAGGCGTGACACTGGAACTGCAGAGACCCGAGGTCAGGATCGGACCCGACGCCATCGACAGACTGTACGAGATATGCGAGCGCGCGGGATTTCGGCGGTTTCTCGTCATTTCGGACAGAAACACGCACGCGGTCCTGGGGGACAAGGTGGAGAAGGGTCTCAGCGGCCGCGGCTGGGACGTGCAGAGCGTTGTCTTCGCGGACGAGGAGGAAGTCGTCGCCGATTCTCACCACGTCCTGAAAGTCCTTCTCGGCTACGACACGGTTCCCAGAACCTTCCTCGCTGTTGGCTCGGGTACCATCACGGACATTACGCGGTTCGTCAGTCATCGCACCGGCAACGCCTTTCTCTCGCTGCCCACCGCTCCCTCCGTGGACGGCTATACATCGACAAACGTTCCCCTGATCGTGGAGGGAATCAAGAAGAGCTGCACGGCGCACGGCCCGCTGGCCATTCTGGCGGACACCGGCGTTCTCTCCTCGGCGCCGCGGCCGATGATTGCCGCGGGCTTCGGCGACATGCTGGGCAAGTACACGTCGGTTGCGGACTGGAGGCTTGGCCATCTTCTCTGGGACCAGCGATACGATGAGCCCATTGCCCTGCGCGCGCTCGCAGCGGCAGATTCCTGTGCCCGCGCGGCACGTGAGATCGGGAGCGGGACCCCGCAGGGCGTTGCCGGGCTCATGGACGCCCTGGTCGAATCGGGCTTCTGCATGACGGATTTCGGCGCGTCCCTCCCGGCGTCGGGGGCGGAGCACCACTACTCCCATTGCTGGGAGATGAAGCTGCTGCAGGAGGGGAGGCCGGCCCTTCTTCATGGCGCCAAGGTGGGCGTTGCGACCGTTATGGTCGCGGCATTGTATGACCGGATTCGCGGGATCTCACGGGGAGACGCGTACGATCTGCTGGAGTCGTCCCCGTGCCCGGACCGCACCGCGGAGGTCGGGAAAATCCGGCGCGCGTTCGGCCCGATGGCGGCAGACATCATCAGCGCTCAGGCTCCGTTCCTGGACTTGGGGGCCGAGGCCTTCGAAGGCGTGAAACGAAAGATCCTCGAGCGCTGGCAGGACGTACAGGCCGTCGCGGCGGAAGTGCCTCCGGCGGACCGCATCACGGAACTGCTTGCGCTGGCCGGGGCGGCCACAACGACGCAGGCGCTCGGACTGAGCGAAGAAGACGTCGAGCTGGCCAGGACGAGTGCGCACTACCTGCGGCCCCATTTCACGGTGCGGAAGCTGACGGGAATCCTTTTCCCCGTCGCCTAGATCAGGCTTTCGACCATTTCGGCAATCGTCAGGCAGGACGTCAACCCGGGCGACTCCATGCCCACGAGGTTGATCCATCCGGGGAGGCCGCGGTCGCTCTCCTCCCGGATCACGAAATCCCGAAACGGCTCTCCGGACCGGTACAGCT
>DATKLM010000163.1:0-4545 GCA_035542415.1 Spirochaetia bacterium | reverse complement strand
GTGGCCATGATCCCGCACAGCGCCACCGTCGATCCGACGGAGAGGTCAACCCCTCCGGTAAGGATGACGACGAGCATGCCGAGTGAAATGAGGCCGTTGGTCACGATCTGGCGGGAGATGTTGATGAGGTTCCGCGAGGTGAAGAATGTCTCCGAGACGAGAGAGCTGATGAGGATGAGAACCACGAAGATCCCGACGAACACGAAGTCCGACCAGCGCAGCCGCGCCGTCTCGAGGGTCTTTTCGAACAGGGATGCCTGGGTCTTCATGCCGTTCCTTTCACCTGCGGCCTGCGGGGATCCGCGGCCTGCACGCCGGCCGCGTGGAGAAGCAGCCTCTCCTCGGTTGCCTCGGCGCGCCCGAGCTCGGCAACCTGGCGGCCTTCGCGCATCACGATGATGCGGTCGCTCATCCCGAGCACCTCCGGCATCTCCGAGGAGATCAGGACCACGGCTATTCCCGCCTCCACCAGGCGCGTGATGATGTGGTAGATCTCAACCTTCGCCCCGATGTCCACTCCGCGCGTGGGCTCGTCGAGGATGAGCAGGCGCGTGCTCGTGAGGAGCCACTTCGCCAGGACGACCTTCTGCTGGTTGCCGCCGCTGAGAGTCTTCACGAGCATGCCGATATGCGCCGAGCGGATGGCCAGCTCCCGGACCTTGCCCCCCACCAGCCCGTCCTGGCGTCCCCGGTCCAGGAACAGGCCGCGGCTCATCCGCCGCAGCGTCGCGAGGCTGACGTTGTCGCGGATGGAGCAGCTCATCACCAGACCGTCGCGCTTTCGGTCCTCCGTGACCAGGGAAATACCCGCGCGCACGGCGTCCCGGGGAGAGCGCGCATGGATCGGTTTTCCCTCCAGGAGGATCCGGCCTTCGGTCGGCTGGTCCGCCGCGAAGATGCAGCGCGCCACCGCCGTTCGGCCGCTGCCGACCAGCCCGAACATCCCCAGAACCTCCCCCCGGTGGACGGAGAAGGAGATGTCACGGAACTCGCCGGCACGGCCGAGGCCTTCCACGCGGAGCACTTCGTCACCCTGGCGCGCCGGGCGCGGCGGGTAGATCTCCTCCACGGACCTGCCCACCATCATCCGGATCAGGTCGTTCTGACTCACCTCCGTGGTGCGTACCGTGCCGACGAGCTCCCCGTCGCGCAGGACGGTGATGCGGTCAGCGATCTCGAAGACCTCCTCGAGCCGGTGGGAGATGTAGAGCACGAGGGTCCCCTGGCTCTTGAGCCGCAGGATGAGGGAGAACAGAACGGCGAGCTCCTCCTTGGAGAGCACAGCGGAGGGCTCGTCGAGGATGAGGATCCGGGGTTTCTCCGCAAGCGCCTTGGCGATCTCCACGACCTGCTGGTGGGAGACGCTGAGACGCGAGACGCGGGCGCGCACGTCCAGGCCGGTAAAGCCGAGCTCGGAGAGGAGCGCGTGGGCGCGTCGGTTTGTCTCGGCCCAGTCCACCCAGAGACGGCGCCGCCCGCGCGTCGGCATCTTGCCCATGAGGACGTTCTCCGCGATGGTCAGGTGCGGCACGAGGCTGAAGTCCTGGTGGACGGCGCGAACGCCGAGGAGGCTGGCCTGGTGCGGGCTCGTCATCTCCACGCGCCGGGAGTCGATGAAGATCGCCCCGGCATCGGGCCGCAGCGCCCCGGAGAGGATGTTCATGAGCGTGGACTTGCCCGCCCCGTTCTCACCGACCAGGGCATGCACCTCCCCGGGACGCGCCGAGGCGCTCACGCCGGCGAGCGCGATCGTTCCACCGAACCTCTTGGCGATCCCTTCCATCCGCAGAAGGCAGGCGTCGGTCATGGAGCAAGCCCGCGCAGCGCGTCATGAAAGAGGATCACTTTCTGCTCCGTCATTTCCATGATTGTATCATGGAGGCCTTCCCGGCCGTAGCCGCTGGCTTTCGTGCCGCCGAAAGGAAGGTTCTCCGCCCGCAAGGCGGAGGACCAGTTCACGATTACCCCGCCGACCTCCAACCGGTGGGCAATGTCCAGTGCGCGCGAGATGTCCTTCGTGAAGACCGCTGCCTGGAGCCCGAACGTGCTGTCGTTGGCCATGCGGACGGCCTCATCGTCACTGCGGAACCGCACGAGAGGCGCCACCGGGCCGAAGGTCTCCTCGCGGAACAGCGGAGTCTCCACCGGCACGTCGGCAAGCACTGTCGGCGCCATGAATGCTCCGCGCCGGGTGCCGCCGAACAGGAGCCGGGCACCTGCCCCCACGGCCTCGCGCACCGCCTCCTCCACCCGCCGCGCGGCATCCTCGGTGATCAGCGGGCCGACGTCGGTGGCATCGAGAAGCTGGTCGCCCACGTGCAGCCGCGCCGCTTTTTCCGCGAGCCGCGCGGCGAACTGATCGAACACCTCCTCGGCAACGAACACGCGCTTGACGGCGCAGCAGATCTGACCGTTTCCCCGGGCCAGCCGGCCGAGCACGATGGCCTCGGCCGCCTTTTCGAGGTCCGCATCCGCGCAGACGATCGTGGCATCGTTGCCTCCGAGCTCGAGATGGACCTTCTGAAGGCTGTCCGCCCCCAGGCGGGCCAGTCGCTTTCCCACCGCGGTGCTTCCGGTCACGGACACGAGGCGCACGATAGGGCTTTTCGCGAGGGCCTCGCCGATGAGCTCCCCCGGGCCGGTGATCATCTGGTGGGCCCCGCGCGGCATGCCGGCATCCTCGAGGATGGCCGCGACGGCGAGAAGGGCGAGGGGGCAGTCGCTGGGGGGCTTGGCAATCACGGCGTTTCCGGCGGCAAGCGCCGCGGCTGCCTTGTGGGCGTACAGCTCCACCGGATAGTTGAAGGGAATGATCGCGGCAACGACACCCAGGGGCTGGCGTATCGTTACGGCGAAGTGCCTCTCCATGCCGGGAACCGCGTCCATGGGAACCGTGCGTCCGAAGATCCGCCGGCCTTCCTCGGCAAACCCGCGGAAGATCCGGGCAGTCACGGCGACTTCGTCGCGCGTCTGGCGGATCGGTTTTCCGTTCTCCCGGGCAAGAAGGGTGGCCAGTTCCTCCCCGCGCGCCGCGATTTCAGCCGCCGCCTTCGTCAATATCTCCGAGCGGCGGTGGGCGGGGGCAGCCCGCATGCGAGCCGCGCCCTCCCGCGCCGCCTCAAGCGCCGCCGCGACGTCACCCAGGCTCGCCACCGGAACGGAATCCAGGACCTCGCCGGTGCCGGGGTTGCGCACGGGACGTGTCTTTCCATCTCCGGCGTCCACCCACCGGCTGTTGATGAGCATCTTCATGATCGATCTCCCAGAAGGTCCACGGCTCCGGAGCGCCGCGCAGGTGCCGTGGTCACCGCACATACGCAGCGCGAGGGGGGCCGTGGTTTAATGCCTAGAATACGCTCTCGGGACTGTAGAACCGGGCGACGTTGTCGATGGTGATCTGGGGAGAGGGCAGCACGGTGTCCTTCTCCGACTGCGCGCCCGCCAGGAGCGCCATGAGCCGGGTGAAGCCCGCCCGTCCGATCTGGTCCGAGCTGTTCAGCCCCGTCACCGCGTAGTTCGTCTTCTTCATGATCTGCTCGAGGGCGGCCTTCTCTCCGTCCACGCCGCAGATGAAGATCTTGCTCGAGCGCCCCGCGTCCGCAATGGCCTTCTGGGCCCCGAGGGCCATGGAGTCATTCTCCGCGAACACGGCGTCGATCTGCTTGTACTTGGACAGCATGTCCTCCATCAGCTTGAATCCGCCGTCGGAGCTCCATCCGCCGAAGTTGGGGGCCATCACGACTTCGATCGAGGTCTTCTTCACCACGGAGAGCATTCCGTTTGTGCGATCCAGGCCAATCGAGTTGTCCGCCGGGCCGCCGCGCAGCACGACGATCCTTCCCTTCCCGTTGAGGCGCTTCACGATGTAGCTGCCGTCCTGCTGGCCGATGATCCAGTTGTCCGGGCCGACCCAGCTCGTGTAGTCGCCGCCCTTGAGCTTGCGGTCCACGAGCACCACCGGCACGCCGGCCTTCTTGATGGCATCAAGGGCCTCGGGCGCAGCCTCGAGCCAGGCAGCGCTGATGATCAGGCCGTTCACGTTCTGCGCCAGGACGTCCTCCACGTCGGAGGTCAGCTTCTGGGCATCACCCTTGGCGTCCGTGGTGATCAGCTTGATGTTGGAGAAGTGCTCCGCTTCCTGCTTCACCGCCTGCGACATGCCGATGAAGTACGGGCTCGTCAGGGCCAGGTTGACCATAGCGATTTTCATCTGCTTGCCCTGCGCCATTGTGTTCGTTGCGGCGAACACCATCGCCAGTGCAAGAACGATGAAAAGCACAAACCTCAGTTTTCTCATGAGTGTTCCTCCTGTCCCAACGGAAAATGCACGCGCCGTGCCAACTGGCCCGGCCTGCCTGCTGCCGCTAAGCGTCACGCAACTATATACCTGCTATGGAATAATCCTTGGCCTTTCGAAATTTGTTGACAGGAGAATCCCCGGGTTCTATCATGCCTGAAGAATTCTTACCCATGTTGAGAACGTCGTTGTGTAATCTGGGAACACGCGGGCCATGAAGCGGACCATCCTGATCATCGATGACAAGG
>DATKLM010000162.1:0-21935 GCA_035542415.1 Spirochaetia bacterium | reverse complement strand
CCTCCAGTGCGACCTTCACCTTCACGGCGGGGACCTCGACGATCACGCTGAGCTCGGCCAATCCGACGATCACGACGAAGGGGATCGGGACGGACCCGTTCTACAATCTGAGTTTGGCCAGTGGAGGGACGCTGGCCACGGCTGTCCAGGCTGACGGAAGCGTGCTGATCACCTCTCCGGGGACCCTCCTGCTTTCCGGCAACAACCTGACGGTGGGGTCCGGCGCGGGAGGCGGCAGCCTGACGGGGGACGCTCTGACGGCCTCGGGCTCGGAGGCGATCAGCGTCGGGGGCAGCTGGAGCATCACGACATTCGTCTCTGCCACCAGCACCGTGACGTTCACCGGCACGGCCGGCACCATCCAGCCGGTGACGACGTTCTACAATCTCGCCGTCAATACGGGGGCCCTCGGGAATACCGTCAGCCTCTCAGCCGACATCACGATCAACAACTCCCTGACGATCACCACGGGAACCCTCAACGCCGCGACGCACCAGATCACAATGAATGGAGTTCTCTGGGACGACACGGGCAGCAAGACGGGCGTCGGGTTCTTCAACCCCGGTTCGGGGACCGTGCTGTTCCTCACGACATCCACGATCCTCATCAGGGGAAGCAACAGCTGGTTCAATTTCAGCTGCACCACGAACGGCAAGATCTTCCAGTTCGAGCACCTGTGGACGCAGACGATCATTGCGGGAGGCAACTTCAACGTCCAGGGGTCCAGCACGGCGGCACGGATCGTGCTGACGACGGACCTCGCTGACCCGACCGCCCACCTGCCGGTGCCGCCTGCTGAGAACGGCCAGTGGATCATCGCGAACCTCTCTGTTCTTCCGCAGACCATCGACTACGTGGATGTGTCGTACAGCTACGCGTGGCCGAACGCAATCACTCCCGGCCCGAACTCGTTCGACAGCGGCCACAACTTCAACTGGAATTTCGTCATCCCGATCATCGCAAGCTGGACGCTGGACACGAACAACAACGGCCGCATCGACAGGATCCGCGTGCAGGTGGAGGTGGGCACGCAGCTGAACAACAACTTCGGCAACCCGGGCTTCAGTGTGAAAGTGAATGGGTACAAGGTGACCGGCTTCGCAGCGGTGGGCGCGAATACGGATGTCTTCGACGTCCTGCTGCAGGAAGGCAACCCTTATCCTGCCGAAGACAGCAACGTCACGCCCACGTGGCAGCTGCTGGCCAACCCGCAGCCCGGGCTCTTCGGTCTGATCGGCGGCGCGTATGTCGAAGCATCCGCCACCAAGGTGTACACCGCCTCTGACGGCGCGCGGCCGGTCATCAACTACGCCCTGGCAGCGCTGGGCTCAAAGCAGGCTTATGTGCACTTCTCCGAGCCCGTGACGAGCAATACCGGAACGCCCATCGGCCCAGCAAGCCTGGCATACTCGGACGCCGGCAACCCGATCACGGCGCTGAGTCCCGTGGAAGTGACAGCCGCCGGGGCTCATGCGGCGGTGGTGACCTTCACCAATCCTCTGACCGCGAACGACGTCTTCCTCGGTCCTGTGAGGAACATCCACGCAGCGGCGGGTGCCATCTTCGGCGCCGCGGCAGCGGTGGACCCCGTCGGGTACCCGAACGCCACTGCCGACGGCAATCTGACGTCAAACATGAGCCGGGGGATGCTGACTGCTCCGGCGCACAACATCTCCGACGTCGGCCTGGGATTCGTGGTACCGGTCCTTGCCCAGGATCAGGATGTCATCCGCGACCCGACGCGGGGCGGGATGGGTCTCGTGACGGTGTTCGACGGCACCAAGTGGCTGCCTCCTCACAACACGCTGATCGAGGCGCGGATCATGGTGCCTTCCATGGCGGCAAACACCCTGACGCTGGCATGGGACGTGAATCCGCCGGCGCCGCTGGACCTGAACAACCTGTGGCTCCCGGTGGGCTCCTCCACGTTGTGGCCCGCGGCGTGGCCGGCGGCCGTTCCCAGCGGTGATCGCGCTCACGCCCCGGGAGACACGCAGGCACGCGGTCCGCTGACAGCCACGGGCACCAACGGCCCGCTGCGCGACTTTGTCATCTCCAAGGGTGACCCGGCGATCAAGGACGGGTCTCTGTTCCAGTTCATGTTCCTGCTGGATGACGGGGCGGGGAACAAGCTGCCCGTCGCCTACGCGGCGGATCCCGCCAACCCGGCGGGAGTGCGGCCCTTTGAATACCAGCTGCACTCCGTGCAGGAGCAGCGCGGCGGGGTCAGCGTCACGAACAACGTGATCAATCCCGCCAACGGGCAGACGGCGTTCGTGCACTACACGCTGGACACCTCAGGCCAGGTGACGATCACCGTTTTCGATCTGTCGGGCAGCATCGTAAACGTGCTGCAGAGAGGCTCCCTGGCAGCGGGGGAGTACACGACGGCCTGGGACGGGAAGAACCGCGGCGGACGGATCGTGGCGCGCGGCATCTACTTCATCCGCGTCGTGGGCCCGGGCTTCGACGAGATCAGGAAGGTGCTCGTCGTCCACTGAGCCTGCGGGTCACGCTGATCCTGTTCTTCCAGGGGCCGCGCCATGAGACGGCAAGGTCACCGTCAGCCTCGAGCGCCGCAATGGCTTTTTCCGCGTCCTCACGGTCCCAGCCGGCAAGCGCTCTCCAGCCGCGAATGCAGTCGTGGAGCTCTCTCGCCGCGCTCGGTCCTCCGGTGCCGGTGAGAATCAGGGCTGCCTGCGCCGCGGTGAACTTCCTTTGATTCCGCGAGAAGAAAGCCGTGATCTCCCGGCCCCCCTCCGGGCCCTCCACGACGCTGCCGTCGCAGACGTCGCAGCCCGTGCACGCAGACGGCTCCTGGCCGATCAGCGAAAGAAGGTGACGCCGCCTGCAGGCGCCCCGGGAGAGCGCGTACCGAAGCATCCCCTGGTAGCGGTCGCGCGGCGTGCCTTCCTCCAGGCGCGCGGGGAACAGCCGATCCTCCCGCGAGACGAAGAGGATTGCGCGCGACGGCTCGCCGTCCCTTCCGGCGCGGCCCGTTTCCTGGAGGTATGCCTCAACCGTCGAGGGTACCTGCGCGTGGACCACCGTGCGGATATCCGGTTTGTCCACACCGAGCCCGTACGCACAGGTGGCAAAGAGGACGCCGTCTTTTGAGGCCAGGAACCAGCGCTCCACCTCCGCGCGCTCCTCCCGCACAAGACCCGCATGGTAGAAGAAAATCCGCTGGTCCCCGGTGCGCCGCCTCGTGCATCGGGCCGCCAGCTCGGTGCCGCCCCTGGTCCGAAAGAAGACCAGGATCGGCCGCTGCGCCTCCCGCACCAGCCGTTCGATCCCGTGCTCCACGCAAAGAGTCGGCAGCACTCGGTAGGAGATGTTGGGCCGGTCCGGATCCCCCGCAACCACCCGCACCTCTCCCGGGTCGAAGATCAGCTCCCGGATGCGGGCAATGACCGACGGCGACGCCGTGGCGGTGAATGCCGTTCGCATGCCGACGCCCAGGCCGCGGGCCAGGCGTCCGACCTCTCGGTACGCCGGGCGAAACGTGTCGCCCCACTCTGACACGCAGTGGGCCTCATCGATCACGATGTGGCTGAAGCCCGCGCCGCGCAGTGCGGCGAGGTTCGACCCGGCGAGGCAGGCCTCCGGAGTGGCGAGCAGGATCTTCATCTCTCCAGAATGGAGGCGCTCGAACAGAGAGTCCTTGTCGCCGGGCAGCAGGCCTCCCCGCAGCGCGCCCACCCTCATGCCCGCATCCGCGAGCTTCCGCAGCTGGTCGCTCATGAGCGACAGGAGCGGAAGAAGCACGAGCGTGGGCCCGGGCAGCAGGAGAGAGGGAAGCTGGAAGCACAGGGACTTGCCGGACCCCGTGGGCAGAACGACGATCTGGGGCTTCCCCTCCAGTGTATTGGAGATGACGAACCGCTGGATGGGGTAAAGGTAGGGGATTCCCAGGCGCGTGCGCGCGAGCTCCGGAAGCGGGTCCCGGGCAGAGACGGCATCTGACATTTTCAATCCTTGCGCGGACTGTACGGGTCCGCGCGTCCGCGGTCAACCAGGCCGTCAGGCGCCGGCGATTTTCCGCCATTTCACCCCGGAAGGTTTCCGGCAGTATTCTAGAGCGTGCACGTGCCCGCAGCCGCGCCCCAGCGCCTCTGTGTTCCCGTGCAGTCGGGGTTCCGTCAGAGGAGTGCGGCGCATGAGTGAGCCGGAATTGTTCGAGCGGCCGTCGGACTGGCAGCTCGTGAAGGGTTTTCTTTCTCGTCTCTCTGCACGCTACGGTACGCTTCTCCTGATCTGCGCCAACGTCTCCCTGACGACCGGCGGGATCCTTCTCTATGACGCGCTGAAGCCGCGGCCCCAGAGACTCACGCAGAGAGACATCGACACCGCGGTGGGCCGGACTCTGGAATCCCTGCCGCCGAAGCCCGCGGACTCCACGCTCGCCTGCCAGGCCATCTGGCCGTCCCTGGTCGATGTTTTTGTCAGAGGACCCGGGAGCGAAGAGACGGCGCGCGGCGCCCTGGGAACCGGGGTCGTGATCTCGGACACGGGCATCATCCTCACGTGCCTCCACGTCGTGAAGAACGCGGAGCGCGTCCGCGTGATTTTCGTCGCCAGCAGGACAGAATCCGAAGCCCAGGTGATCCTCAAGCAGCCGCAGAACGACCTCGCCGTTCTGCAGGCGTCCACGGTCCCTGACGACCTGAAGCCGGCCACGCTCGTGGCGTCGTCCACGCTCTCGCCGGGCGACATGGTCGTTGCCGCCGGCAATCCCTTCGGCCTGCTGAACTCAGCGTCCGCCGGGATCGTCTCGGGTCTCGGCCGGTCCTTCGCGTCGAAAGAGACGGGCGCGACGCTCACGAACCTGATCCAGTTCGACGCCGCGGTGAACCCCGGCAACTCCGGCGGTCCGCTCGTGAACAGGAACGGCGAGGTGGTGGGCATCGTCACGGCACTGCTCAATCCGACGAGTGAGGAAGTGTTCGTCGGGATCGGCTTTGCCGTTCCCATAGAAACAGCCGCCGGGATGATCGGCGGGCCGCCGTACTGAGAGGAGAAGGTCTGTATGGAAGTGAACGACATTCCCGAACGTCGGGATCCCGTCGACGCGTCATCCGAAGAGCTCGACCGCACGGGCGGCGAAGCCCAGTTCATGGAGCAGATCCTCTACGAGGTGAAGAAGGTCATCGTGGGACAGGATCACCTCCTGGAACGCGTGCTCGTGGCAATTCTCTGCCAGGGGCACCTGCTCGTGGAGGGCGTGCCGGGCCTCGCCAAGACGCTCACCATCAAGACGCTCGCCCAGGCAGTGCAGGGCACGTTCAAGAGAATCCAGTTCACGCCGGACCTCGTGCCGGCGGACCTCGTGGGAACGAGGATCTACAACCAGCGCACCGGGGACTTCAGCACTTCCCTGGGACCGGTCTTCGCAAACCTGCTCCTTGCCGATGAGATCAACCGGGCGCCGGCCAAGGTCCAGAGCGCCCTCCTGGAGGTGATGCAGGAGCGCCAGGTGACCATCGGCGGGGACACCTACCGCGTCCCCGAGCCGTTCCTCGTCATGGCGACGCAGAACCCGATCGAGACGGACGGGACCTATCCGCTGCCGGAGGCGCAGGTGGACCGGTTCATGATGAAGGTGATCGTGGATTACCCGGCGGAGACGGAAGAGTTCGTGATCGTGGAGAGGATGATCGGGGACCTGGCGCCGGTGAGCCCCGTGGCGACCACGGACCGGCTCATCGAGCTGCGCCGCGCCTGCGAACGCGTGTTCGTGGATCCCCTCCTCATCCAGCATGCCGTGCGTCTTGCGGCGGCCACGCGGAACCCCGGGAAGTACGGCATTCCGGACATCGCGAAGTACATCGTCTACGGCGCAAGCCCCCGCGCTCCGATCAACATGATCATCGGGGCCCGCGCGCTGGCCTTCGTCCGCGGCCGCTCGTACGCCATTCCCCAGGACCTCACCGACATCGCCGTGGATGTCATGCGCCATCGGCTCGTCACGTCCTACGAAGCCCTTTCCGACGGCGTCACCGCGGACGCCATCCTGGCCAAGGTCCTGGAGGCCGTCGCCGCTCCCCAGAACCTGTACCGTCATGCCAGCGCCACCGTCGGCTCCTGAGAGGCTGCTCCAGCGCCTCGACTGGACGGTGATCCGCCGTCTGGACGGTCTCCTCCAGGGCAACTACCGCACGCTGTTCCGCGGGTTCGGCCTGGAGCTGGCGGAGCTGCGGGAGTACCAGCTCACCGACGACGTGCGCGCCATCGACTGGTACGTCACCGCGCGCATGCAGACTCCCTACATCCGCCTGCGCGTGGAGGACCGCGAGGTCACGGCGTGGTTCCTGCTGGACCTGAGCGCGTCCATGGACTTCGGGACAGTGCGCGCGCGAAAGCGCGACCTCGTCGTGGAGTTCGTTGCCGTCCTGGCCCGGCTCCTGACGCGCCACGGCAACCGCGTCGGCGCGGTCCTCTACAACGGCCGCACCGCGCGCGTGGTTCCGGCGGAAGCCGGCAAGACACAGGTCCTGCGTCTCATCAAGGAGCTCCAGGAGGAGCCCCGTCTCACCCGCTCTCCCGTAACGCGCCTTTCCGCGCTCCTGGAGGCCGCTGAACGGGTGGTGCGCCGTCCCTCTCTCGTCTTCATCGTGTCCGATTTCATCAGCGTGCCGGGCTGGGAGCGGCCGCTGGGAATCCTGACGCGGCGGCACGAGGTCCTGTCCGTGCGGCTGCTCGATCCGCGGGAAACCGTCCTGCCGGATGTCGGCATGGTGGTGCTGGAGGACGCCGAATCGGGCCAGCAGCTTTTCCTGGATACGCACAACCGCGGGTTCCGGACGCGGTTCGCGGAAGCGGCGCGGCGGCGGGAGCACGACCTGCGCGCGGCCTTCGGCAGGTGCGGAACAGACTTCCTTGAAATCTCGACGGAGGGAGACATGGTGCAGGAAATCGTGCGCTTCGCGAGCCTGCGCAAGCGCCGGAAGTCCGGCGCCGCCGCGTCGCGATCTCCCCGCGCCGCGGCGAGGGGGATCGCATGACCTTCATCTGGGCCGGTCTGCTGTGGCTGCTCGTTCTCGTGCCCATTCTCGCCGCGGCGTATCTCCTTGCCCAGCGGCGGCGCCAGCGCTACGCGCTGCGCTACGCGAGCCTTTCCCTCGTCAAGGACGCCATGGGGAAGGGCCCGGGGATCCGCCGGCACATCCCGGCGGCGCTTTTCCTCCTGGGCCTCGCCGTGACGCTCTTCGCGCTGGCCCGGCCGACCGCGACGGTGATGCTCCCCTCGGAGCAGGGCACCGTCATCCTCTCCATGGACGTGTCGGGAAGCATGCGGGCGCAGGACATCAAGCCCAGCCGGATGGACGCGGTCAAGGAAGCGGCCCGGGGATTCATCGCCAAGCAGCCCCACAACGTGCGCATCGGCATCGTCGCTTTCAGCGGGTCCGCCGAGCTCATCCAGCCGCCCACCACGGATCGTGATCAGCTCAACGCTGCCATCAACCGGCTCAGGCCCCAGCGCTACACGGCCATCGGGAGCGGGCTCCTCACCGCGCTGGAGGCGATTTTCCCGGAGAAGAGCAATCCCGCGTCCGGCGGGCAGGCCAACGGGCAGCAGACCGACACCGCCAACCAGATCTCCCCCACGGACCCGCTCGCGCCGGCGCCGCAGGACCGGGAGGAACCGCCTCCGGTGCCGCCGGGCAGCTACAAGAGCGCGGTCATCGTGCTTCTGAGCGACGGCCAGAGCAACCAGGGCCCGGACCCGCTGGACGTTGCCGACAAGGCCGCCAACCTCGGGGTCCGCGTGTTCACCGTGGGAGTCGGAACGAAGGAGGGGGCCATCATCGGTTTCGAGGGCTTCTCCTTCCGCGTCATCCTGGACGAGGCAACGCTCAAGCAGATTGCGGCGAAAACCGGCGGCACGTACTACAAGGCAAGCTCGGAGACGGACCTGAACAAGATCTACGACTTCCTGAGCACGAGGCTCATGCTGGAGCAGCAGAAGACGGAGATGACCGCGATTTTCACCGCCATCGCCGGCGCGCTCATCCTCCTGGCAGGAGCGCTTTCGCTCGTCTGGTTCAATCGGTTGCCCTAGCCCCGCGGGAACTGGCCGCGGCTGGGGCGCCTTCCGTCCACCCATGGAGTCGGCGCCCCTCGGCGTCCATGCCTACGACTTGCGCCGGCGTGCAGCTACCCGTTATGATCCACAGTCAGAACCACGTCCGGCTCCGTCCTGCAAGGAGGCGCTCATGAAGGCGTACCAGCTCTATATCGATGGGAAGTTCGTCGATTCCGAGTCCGGAGAGTGCCGGCCCACCATCAACCCCGCCACGGAGGAGCCGATCGCGATGGTACCGGTGGCCACCGCGGGGGACACGCGCCGCGCCATCGAGGCCGCGCGCCGATCGTTCGATTCACGGGCCTGGAGCGGGATGGATGTGCGGGAGCGCGCGAAGATCCTCATGCGGATCGTGGAGAAGCTCAAGGACCGGCAGGACGAGCTGGCGCAGATCGAATCCGCGGACTCCGGAGCGACCATCCGCAAGACCTCCATGATGGACATTCCCATCGGCATCGAGCACTTCAAGGCCCTCGTGGAGCTCGGAGAGCGCGTCCCGTCGTACGAGCCGCTCCCCTGGATCGACATGCCGGCCGTCTCATGGAACTTCGTGCACCGGGAGCCCATCGGGGTCTGCGCGGGAATCATCCCGTGGAACTTCCCTTTCATGATGGCCGTGTGGAAGATCGCCCCGGCCCTCATCATGGGCAATTCCGTCGTCCTCAAGCCGGCCACGGATACCCCCCTGTCCGCCCTGGAGCTGGCCGCTGCCGCGGCGGACTGCGGACTGCCTCCCGGCGTTCTCAACGTCGTCATCGGCTCGGGTTCCGTCGTCGGGGAGGAGCTGTGCACGAACCCCCTCGTGGACAAGGTTGCGCTCACCGGCTCCACGGAGACGGGCCGGCGCGTGATGAAGCTCGCCGCGGAGACGGTCAAGAAGGTCACGCTGGAGCTGGGAGGAAAGAGCCCCACCATCATCTGCGACGACGCCGACCTCTCCATTGCCGTGGACGGCGCCCTGTTCGGCACATTCTTCCATGCGGGGCAGGTCTGTGAGTCAGGTACCCGCTGCTTCGTGCCCGCTTTGATCTACGACGAGTTCATGGGGCGGATCCGCGAGCGGGTCACGCACATCAGGATCGGCGACACGGCTGACTACGAAACCACGATGGGACCGGTCGTTTCGAAAGCGCAGCTCGCCCGCGTGCTCGGCTACATCGAAACGGGCCGGCAGGAAGGCGCGCGCCTGGTCTGCGGCGGCGGCCGGCCCAGCGAGATGAAGAAGGGCTGGTTCGTCCAGCCCACGATCTTCGAGGAAGTGAGCAACGGCGCCACCATCGCCCGAGAGGAGATCTTCGGGCCGGTGCTCTCGGTGATCCGCTACCAGAACCTCGACGAGGCCATCGCAATGGCGAACGACAGCATGTACGGCCTGGGCGGCGCGGTTTTCTCGAAGGACATCCCCAAGGCAATTGCCATTGCCAAGCGGATCCGCACCGGCACGGTCTGGATCAACGACTTCCACCTGCTGAACGCCCTCGCGCCCTTCGGGGGGTACAAGCAGTCAGGGGTCGGTCGGGAGCTGGGGCCGCACGGCCTCCTGGAATACACGCAGGTCAAACACATCCACGTGGACCTCGCCCTGGAGAGGTCCAAGAAGTTCTGGTACGACTACATCCTGAATGACTGAGTGAAAACGAGGAGGCCGCGATGAGCATTCCGTTCTTCAGCGACGAGTGGGTGCGGGCCTACAAGGAGGCCATCAACGGCAATCCGGCGTACAAGACGGCTGCCGCGGACTGGACGTACGGGGTCGTCGCGCTGGTGTGCAAGGCGCAGCCGCCGGCGTTCCCGGCGGACGTCGGCATCTGGCTCGACCTCGACCGCGGCGTCTGCCATGACTCGAAGATCGTCAAGCCCGATGAGGCCGCAAAGGCGCCGTTCTGCATTACCGGCGACTACGCGCGGTGGAAGCAGGTGCTGAAGAAAGAGCTCGATCCAATCAAGGGCATGATGCAGGGGAAGCTGAAGCTCAAGGGCGATCTCCCCACGATCGTCCGGGCGGTGAAAGCGGCCCAGGAGCTGGTGAACTCCGCGGGCAGCCTGGACACCCGCTTCCTCGACGAATAGCGCGTCCATGGACTACGCCGCAGATCTCTCGTTCCTCTTCCTGAACAGCACCAGGATCGTCTTCGGAGCAGGCTCCTCGGGAGACGTCGCGCTGGAGCTTCGCGGCCTGGGCTGCTCCAAGGCGCTCGTCGTGACCGACCGGCTTCTCAACGAGAAAACCGACATCGTGAAGCGCATCGCGGCGTCACTCGGGGACGCGTGCGCCGGGACCTTCTGCGACGTGCCGGCGGACTCGGGCGTCCACGTGGTGAACGCCGGGGCCAAGCTCGGCCGCGCGCGCGGCGCAGACTCCGTGATCAGCATCGGCGGGGGCAGCGTCATCGACACGGCAAAGGGAATCGCCATCCTGCTGCGGGAGGGGGGCTCCCTCCTGGACTACCAGGGATTCCAGGTGCTCACGCGGGCGCAGACTCCCCACATCAGCATCCCGACCACGGCAGGAACGGGCTCCGAGGTCACCTACGTGGCCGTGGTGAAGGACCACGACGCGAAGCGCAAGCTTCTCTTCGGTGATCACCACATCATTCCGAACGTCGCCATCCTGGATCCGACGCTGACCGTCGGGCTTCCGCCCCTGCTCACCGCGGCCACGGGCGTGGACGCTTTCTCCCACGGGCTGGAGGCGGTGACCTCCGCGCAGAGGGAACCGATCGCGGACGCGCTGGGGCTCCACGCCATGCGCCTCATCATGACGCACCTGCCCGCGGCCGTGAAGAACGGCTCCGATCTCACCGCCCGCGGGCAGATGCTGATTGCCGCCACCCTCGGAGGCGCCGCGTTCTCCAATGCGCAGGTCGGCCTCATCCATGCCATCGCCCACGTCATCGGCGCGCGCCACGGCGTGCACCACGGGATGGCCAACGCCATCGCCATGCCGCACGTGCTGCGGTTCAATAACGACGCCGTCGCGGATCGGCATCGCCTGGTCGCCGAGGCAATGGGGCTCGACGTGCGCGGAATGAGCGACGAGGCCGCCGGCCTGGCCGCCGCGGACGCCGTCTGCTCCTTCACCCGGGAGCTCGGCCTCCCCGGATCCTTCCGCGAGGCCGGCGTGCCGGAGAGCGACCTGCCGGCATGCGCCGAGGCGGCCCTGGCGGACGGGGCCATCGTGTACAACGCCAAACCCGTCACCGACGCGGCGGAGGTGCTCGGCGTGCTCACCGCGGCGTGGCGGGGCGCGGAGTGAGCGCGCGCCGCGTCGGCGGGGACAGGGCGGTGGGGACAGAGGCGCGCGCCCGGATCGCGCTCGCCCCCGGGGCGGACGCCGTGGGCCTTGCCGTGATGATTGCCGACCTGATCCGCCAGAATCTCGAGCGCGATCCGCGCAAGGACGCCGATTTTCGCAAGCTCGCCGCCTCCGTCTCCATGGAGGTGCCGGACGCTGAGGTGACCATCACGCTGGAGTTCTCCCGGGGCGCGCTTCTTGTCCACGGGGGACGGCACGACAGAGCGCACCTGCGCATCAGGGCTGACTCAACGACCCTTCTGGCCCTCCCGCTGGTAAGGATTTCCGCGGGCCTTCCGAACCTGTTCAGCCCGGAAAGCAGCGCGCTGAGAAATGGACTGCTCAGCGGCGGCGTCAGGATCGGAGGGATGCTGCGTCATCCGCTTCGGCTCGTGCGTTTCACGAGGCTCATGTCCGTCAACGGTTAGGAGTGCCAGAGATGAACCGGCGTGTCGTGCTCTTCCTCTTTCCCCTGCTCGTCGCGGCGGCGGCGTACGCGCAGGACATCAGCGTTGCGTACGTGGAAGGACAGGTGCTCGTGAGCCGCGGAGCAGGCTGGGCCGACGCGTCGGTGGGGGAGAGCCTCGCCGCGGACGCCCGGCTTCGTCTCGGAGCAGAGGGATATCTCGAGCTTCAGACGGCGAGTCGAAGCGCTCCCCGGATCATTCTGAGCAAGGCAGGAACCTACTCCGTCGCATCGCTGCTGTCGACACGCCGAACCATGGATGCCGCGCGGGTGGGACCTTCCCTGTCGGGGACGTTCGTGAAGCTCGTGCGGGGAACGACGCTCAAGCAGAGCGCCGTGATGGGAGTGCTGGGCAGGCGCCTGCCGTCCGGGGACGAAGAGCGCCAGTTGAAAGCTGCGCGCATCGCCGAGGCCGAGCGCAAGGCAGCGACGGAAGGGGCCCGGCAGGGCGCGGCGGAGCTTTCCCCCGAGGGGCCGGGCGCTCCGGCGGCCGCTGCCGCACCCCCTCCGGCGGCGGCTGCCGCGCCTCCTGAACCGGAAAGCCCCGTCAGCCCGGCGCTGAGCCTGCCGGACGACGCAGAAGAGCATCTTGCCGCGGGAAGGGACCTTATCGCCTCCGGCGACCTGGACAAGGCAACGGACGAGCTGACGGCCGCTCTTGGCACGGCCTCGGAGGCCGAATCCCCCGAGGTGCGCTACTACCTTGCCTGCGCGCGCTCGCTGAGCGGTGACACCCACGGCGCGTTGAAGCTCGTGCGGAGTCTTCCCGCGCCCACCGGGCCATCGGCAGGATCTCCATGGGCGGACGACTTCGTGATTTTCAAGGCCAAGCTGCTTGCGGATGCAAACGCGTTCTCGGATGAGCTTGCGTGGCTGCGTCCGCACGGCGCGCGGCTCTCCCGGGATCCCGAGCGGGCGCCGGTCTACTGGTTCCTGCTCGCCCTCGGGTATCGCGGCGTCGGAGATGTGAAGAGGGAGCAACAGAGCCTGTCCAAGGTCGTGTCGCTCGCCGGGGAGAGCGACCTTGGAAAGGCGGCAGCGCGGCTGGCGAAATAGAGGGACCTTCGAGGGCGGGGAGGCGCGCATGTCAGACAGAGTCAAGCGGTACAACGTGGCGATCGTCGGGCTGAGCTTCGGGGCGGAGTTCATTCCGATCTACCAGGCGCATCCCCACACGAACCTCGTCGCCATCTGCCAGAGAACCCGGGGAAAGCTCGACTCCGTCGGCGACGCCTGGGGGGTCGAGAATCGATACACCGACTACGCGGAGCTCCTGCGCAGCCCGGACGTGGAGGTCGTGCACATCAACACGCCTCCGCCGCTGCACGCGGACATGTGCGTTGCCGGACTCGAGGCCGGCAAGCACGTTGCCTGCACCATCCCCATGGCGCTGTCGGTGGCGGACTGCAAGCGGATCGTCGACGCGCAGAAGGCGAGCGGCCGGCAGTACATGATGATGGAAACAACGGTCTACTCGCGCGAGTTCCTGTTCGTGAAGCAGATGTACCGCGCCGGTGAGCTGGGGAAGCTGCAGTTCTTCCGCTCGTCCCACCAGCAGGAGATGGCAGGCTGGCCCGAGTACTGGGAGGGTTTTCCTCCCATGTGGAATGCCACACACGCCATCGCCCCGACGCTCGCGCTGGGCGGCAACGAGGCGGAGTTCGTTTCCTGCTTCGGCTCGGGAACTATTGATGCGCGCATGCATGCCCGCTACGGATCTCCCTTTGCCATCGAGACGGTCCACATCCGTTTCCGCAACTCCGACCTCGCCGCGGAGGTGACCCGCTCCCTGTTCAACACCGCGCGGCAGTACCGTGAGAGCTTCGACGTGTACGGCTCGAAGAAGAGCTTCGAGTGGACCCAGATCGAGGGTGAAAAGCACGTCGTCCACACCGGTGAGTCGCCGGCGCGCGTGGAGGTGCCGGACTTCGCGCACCTCCTTCCGCCGGAGATCCAGCAGTTCACGAAGGCGGGCGTGTACAACGCCAAAGACAAGAAGCACCTTTCCTTCACGCAGGGAGGGGGGCACGGCGGTTCTCACCCGCACCTGGTGCACGAGTTCATTTCAGCGCTCCGGGAGGGGAGGGAGCCTTTCCCCAACGCCCGCCAGGCTGCCAACATTACCTGCAGTGGGATTCTGGCGCACGAATCGGCGCTGAAAGCCGGCGCCATCATTGCGCTGCCCGCGTGGACCCTGCAGCCGTAGGACTCAGCTGCGGAGGGGCTCCGGGCGATCACACCAGTGACGGATCACGTATCTCTTTCCCGAGCTGGAGGAGACGTGCATTCCATGCATCACTTCCAGGACGTGCAGCGCGAGGCTTCCGGAGGCGCGATGCCCGCCGCCCCCGGTGACCGCCCGGCACATGTCCGCGAGCCCCAGGCCGCGGGAGTTTTCCGCGTACCCGAAACGAAGGGGCACATCGGTCCATTCCTTTGATCCTGCCCTGCGCATCCTCACCGGTCCGCCGAAGGTGTTGGGATCCGGCACAAGGAGCGTCCCTTCCGTCCCGTGGATCTCCATCGGATTGTGCGACGTGCCGCCCGGCGCGTCGAAGCTCATCACCATGACCACGGACGCCCCGTTCTCGAAATCCAGGAGGCTCACAACGTGCGTCGGCACTTCGACGGGAATCCTGGTCCCCCGCAGCGGCTCACTCGTGATGGTGCGCTCCTCGAACCCCTTGCGGGCAATTGCACCGACCGCGGCTACCGGCCCGAGGAGGGAGACGAGGGCCGTGAGATAGTAGGGGCCCATGTCGAACAGCGGGCCTCCCCCCTTCTGGTAGTAGAAACCGGGGTCCGGGTGCCAGCTCTCGTGACCGCCCATGATCATGAACGCCGTTCCGCCAACGGGTCTCCCGATGGAGCCTTCGTCCATGAGCGCCCGGCAGGTCTGGATTCCCGCCCCGAGAAACGTGTCCGGGGCGGAGCCGAGAAGAAGTCCCCTCTTGGCGGCCATGGCCGCAAGAGCTTCTCCCTGCATCAGCTCCGTGGAGAGGGGTTTTTCACCGTAGGCGTGCTTGCCGGCTTCAAGGGCGGCCCGGGTGATCTCGTAGTGCGCACGGGGTATGGTGAGATTGAGAACGACGTGGATGCTTCTGTCGGAAAGGAGCTCCGCGACGGAGCATGCCCGGGGAAGGCGGAACTCCGCCTGGCGTGCGGCGGCGCGCTCTGGCAGAAGATCAGCCACCGCTGCCACTTCAATCTCCGGGAACAAAGTAGTGCAGTTCTTCAGGTAGATGGCGCTGATAACCCCGCAGCCGATGACACCAACTCTCAACCTGTCCATGAAATGCGTTCATCCTCCACAGCCGCGCGTCGTCGGCGTCCGCGAACCAGCCGGCGAGCGCCGCCGCATCCTGCCCGGGCGGCGGGATCCGCGGGCGGGCGCCGCAGTCACATCAGGCGCTGGGCTGCGCCGCCTTTCCACGTCCCTGGATGCTCTTGCGGAAGAAGTAGTCATCAACGATCTCGATGAGCTCGGGGGTGAACTCCAGGGAAATGGTGAATACGGCTTCTCCGGCCTGGTCGGTCTCGATGGAGGCGACCCTTCCGTTCGCGGTGAACTGGTAGACCTGGAAGTACAGGCGCGCGGAGCAGGCGGTCCCCTCGTCAAGCCCCGGCGGCCGCGTATGCAGCCGCACGGAGACGCTGTTGGCCGCAATGGTGACCAGCGTGGCCCGCGTCCGCGTGGCCCCGAACACGAGCTCCACGTAGTTGTTGTACCGCATGAGGGCGGCCGTGGACTGGTCCAGCGCGATGGCCTTTCCAGAGAAGTTGTCGTACTGGCTCTTCAGTCCCTCGTAGGAGCTGATGTAGTCCCCGATGATCTCCACCAGGTCGTTGGGGCACCCCTTGAACGAGGCGTCCATCATGCAGACGTTCTGCTTGCCCTTCACCGGACCAATACGGTCCAGGGCGCCGCGGAGGAGGAGCGTGAGCGGCTTCTTGCTCCCGGTCTGCTGGAACGTGAGGTTGATCGAGCAGAGCTTCTTCTGGAACTGCTGGAAGAACGTGATCTCCTGGGCGCTGAGAACGACGAGGAAGATACCGCCCTTCATGGACAGCTGGAACGGTGCGCAGATGAGGAGGTAGTCCTCGATCTTGAGGAACACCTGGGACTGCACCAGGCCGGTCTTTTTCAGGGCATAGGGAGTAAAGCGGATAGGCTGCTCGGCGTACTTCTCGATGTAATCCTGGACCCGCGTTTTTGACATCGGCGCATTGTAGCGTCTTGATCGGGGGCTGGCAAGCATCCGCAGCCCTGCGGCGGTATTCCGCGGCGTTGGATGGCGAGGTCGGCCGAGGCCAGGGATGGCCGAAAGGCCGACCCTCCGGAACGCTCGCCTTGACGAACCGGGTGATTTCTTCGATTCTTCGTGACGTATGAAGCCTGCGCTGGCTCCGGGGAAGCTGCCCGTCGACCTCCTCGAGCGGCTTCTGCGCCACACGTCCCGCTCCCCGCTCCTGGCCGTGGGCGCGGGACCGGGAGAGGATGCGGCCGTTGCGGCCGGCGCGCAGACCATCGTTCTGACCGCGGATCCCATCACGTTCACCGGCGAGCGCGTCGGAACCTACGTGGTTGCCGTGAACGCCAACGACATCGTCGCCATGGGCGGCCGCCCGATCTACCTCACCACCACCGTCCTGCTCCCGCCGGGATCCACGGAGGACGACCTGGAAGACATCTTTGCGGAAATCGCCCGGGCCTGCCGGAAGAACGACATCCTGTGGGTCGGCGGGCACACCGAGGTGACGGCCGTCGTCGCACGCACCATCGTGTGCGGCCAGGCCGTCGGGTTTCTCTCCCGCGCGCCCCTGTCAACCGGCGGCGCGCGGCCCGGAGACAGGATCTGCATGACGAAGTGGGTCGGCCTGGAGGGCACGACGACCATCGCGCGGGAGCGGCCGGCCGTCTGCCGCGAAGTCCTGGGGGAGGAGAGGGCGCAGGCCGTGCTGGGCTGGCTCGACGATCCCGGCATTTCGATCGTGGAGGAGGGCAGGCTTCTCGAAGGATGCGCGCTGACGAGCGGCCATGATCCCACCGAGGGCGGCCTGGCCATGGGCATTGCGGAGATCTGCCGCGCCAGCAGGGTCTGCGCCGTCATCGATCCCCACGCCCTTCCTGTCCGCGAGGAAACGAATCTCCTGTGCCGCAGGTTCGGGATGAATCCCCTCGGTCTTCTCAGCTCGGGCGTGTTCCTCTTCACCGCGGCGCCGGCACAGGCTGACGAGGCGTGCCGTCGCCTTGCCGCGGGAGGGATCCCGGCGTGCGTCATCGGAAGGATCGAGGAGGGCTCGGGCGCATGGCTGGAAACAGACGGAAAGCGGGAAGCCCTCGTCTCGTCGTCCCAGGATGAGATCGTCAAGCTCTGACTGCGCTGCGCGCAGTTGGCCCCCGACCTACTCTTTGGATCCCTCGAGCAGGACGTCCTTCCTCTGCCAGATCTTCGCCTCAATGAAGATCTTCACGAGTTCGGCGTCCAGCTCCTTCTCTCTGACCTCCGCGTTGAGGATGTCGAGAGCCTTGTCGGGAGGCACCGCCTTCTTGTACGGGCGATCGCTCGCCGTCAGCGCGTCGTAGATGTCCGACACCGTCATCATGCGGGTCTGGATCGGGATCTGTTCTCCGTTGATACCCCGGGGGTAGCCCTGGCCGGTCAGTTTCTCGTGGTGGCCGTAGGCGATGGTGGGGATATTCTTCATCTCCGTGGTCCACGGGATCGTGCTGAGGAACTTCCACGTGTGCGTGACGTGGCTCTCGATCTCCCTGCGCTCCCCTTCATCAAGGCTGCCCTTCAGGATCTTGAGCTTGATGTATTCGTCATCCTCCAGGAAGCGGATTTCCCGTCCCTCTTCCTGGAAGGTCTTCCCGCGGATCTCGTCGAGCACCCGCGAAGGCTCCGCGGCCAGCACCGTGGGAATGTTCGCGGTCTCAATGGTGTCCACGTAGCGGTCCAGCTCGGCGAGGTACTCCGCCTCCCTGCGGTCGATCTCCTCCTTCGCGCCGAGGTACTGGTCATTTCCCCCGGACAGGGCGTTGAAGCGCTCCTTCAGGAGGCTGTACATCATGGCCTTGCGGATGTAGTCGAAACGCATCCGCACGAGCTTGAGCTGATCAGGATAGAGCCTCTCTGCCTTCACGAGCACGTGCTCGCGCACCCCGACCTTGCCGAAGTCGTGGAGAAGGCTTGCGTAGCGGATCTCTTTTCTCTGCTCCGCGGTGAAGGTGATTCCGCGGTACGCACCCGTGCCCGCCCTGGCGACCGCGTCTGCAAGACTCACCGTGTAGACGGCGACCCTGTTGGAATGACCCGAGGTGGTGGGGTCCCGGGACTCGATGGCCTTCACCGAGGCCCTCACGAATCCCTCGAACAGGGTCTCGATCTCCTCGTAGAGCTTGTTGTTCTCCAGGGACACCGCCGCTTGTGACGCGAGGGACTTCACCACGGGCACGATGTCGCCCGGGAACGGCGTGACGATCTTGTCCGCCTCCTCCGGGGTCGCGATCTTCTGCCCGAAATCCGGCTTGCGGTTGATGAGCTGGATGACCCCGAGGATCTCTCCCTTGTGGTCCTGCATCGGCACGGTGAGCATGCTCCTGGACCGGTAGCCGGTGGACGTGTCGTAGCTGACGTTGAACCCGTACTCCTCCGCCGGGGGGATCTTGTACGCATCAGGAATGTTGAGGATGGATCCCGTGGAGGCCACGTAGCCCGAGATCGTCTTCTTGGACAGCGGCATGACGAACTGCTTGTAGTCCTGGGGATTGGAATCGTTCTGGGCGATCTTGAATCTCAGCCGCTGCTCACCGGTTTTCTCGTCCTTCTCCAGGAGGTAGAGGGTTCCGGCGTCCGCCTGGGCGATCTTCCGCAGTTGGAGCAGGATGTCGGCAAGGAGCTTGTCGTTGTCCCGCTCCGCGGAGAGTGCAATCCCGACGTTGAGAAGCTCGGTGTTCTCCGCCTCCTTGGCGCGCAGAAGCTCATCCTGCCGGGCCAGCTCTTTTTCGAGGTGGAGCTGGCGGAAGAGGTTCCTCAGGGTCCTCTGCAGCAGCTCGGGCCGGGAGAGGGAAATGACCTCATCGTAGAGGAGGCTGTCGGGAAGGATCTCGTGGAGCCGCAGGGCGGCGCCCTTGGGGTTCCAGAGAAGCACCGAGCCGGCCGGCAGCCCGTGGTTGCACAGCGCCTTCCCGTTCTCCTCAACGAAGGCGCGGTCGACGAGCCACGCGACGATGTCGTCGGAGTCGGGAGAGGCGGCGGCGACCTTCTTCACCCGTTTGATCGAGAGTCCTTTTTCCTTCTGCACGGCGGCGGGAAGCTCCGGGACTCCTTCCGACACCTTGAGAACCAGCCTTGGCACCCGAGACTCCTTTTCCCCTTCCCCTCTATAGTTTAGTGAACGGCATACAGCTCATCAAGGATTGCCTGGACGACGACAACGGCGCGGTGACGCGGCGCGCCGGAGAGCTGAACGGTGCCCCCGGCCGCGGCCGCGCCGCTCGCCGAATCGATCACGGTCCATCGCACCGATCCACCGGCCTCCCGGAAGAGTGTCAGCGTGTAGCGCGCGCCCGGCGCCGCACCCGGCAGGCATTCCGATCCGGCTCGTGAAAGGTACTTGGCCACCAGTCCACGCTCCCGCGCGCCGAAACCGCCACCGCGGAAGTCGATGACCAGGGGAAGCCCGAGCCCAGCCTGGCGCAGCGCCCCCCGGTTGAGATCGAACAGCCGGGCAAGGAGGTCCCGGCGCTCCCGGCCCTGAAGGAGAGAGGCCATGGCGACGAGGGAATCCGCCGCGGCCTCCTTCTCCCAGAACGGGTCGAAGCCCTCCAGGGACTGCTGCAGGAGCTCCCGGGATTTCCGCACCTTTCCTTCCTCCTGGAGGTAGAAGTATTCCGCGTGCGGGGTGCGCGCCGTCTCGAGGGCGCGCGCCAGGCTCAGGTACTTCATCGCCACTTCTGCATATCCCTCGTTCCCCCGGTAGAACTCCCACCAGGCGTCTTCGAACGATCCTTCCTTCAGATACTGGCGGCCCACCGAAAGAGAATACAGGCGATATCGCTCCCGGTGGTACCAGGAGAGAATGTCGTCCTTGAGAGAGGCAAACAGCGCCGCCATCCTCGAGACCAGTCCGTCGGTCGGTCTGCCTGCCTCCACGCGCGCGAGCCCGGCGTACACGTTCATCAGGAGCTCGTGGACGTCCTTGAAATGGCGCGAGACGTCCGTCCCGTAATACAGCAGCCACGCCAGGTCCGTGGAGGACAGCACCTCCTCCCCGTAGCGGCGGGCGAGCTCGAGCTGTCCAAACTTCTGCAGGAGGATCCCGATGTTGATCTTGGACAGGGGCGTGGTGTCCTTGGCGTACGCGCCCTGGTACTCCGCCTGCGCGGAGGAGAAGTCCAGGCGGGACTGGAACAGCTCTCCGCGGGCAAGGTGCCCCGAGGGGCGGTCGTCCAGGGCAATCGATTCCTCGGTGTCCCGCAGCGCCGAGTTGTAATGGAAGAAGTTATGCTCCAGGAGTGAAAGATTGTAGTAAGCGATGGCGGCAAAGCTCCGATCGCCGGCCTTCAGCGCCTCGTCGATCGACTTCTCGTAGTAACGGCGCGAATTGTCATAACGGTTCATGCCGGAGTAGATCGTCCCCAGCGTCATCGCCATTCCCCGTTGGATCCCCAGGCGCGCAATGCCGGCGAGCACTGTCGACTCCCCCTTCTCCAGCTGGTGCGTCTTGAAGTACATCCACCCCAGGTCGTCCACGGTGTCGGCGCTGTCCGGGTATGCGCTCTGGATCCGCGTCAGGTACTCGATGGATCGACTTTCCCGGTTGAGCTTGCCGAAACAGCGGGAGATCTGGGTGAGCGTGGTGATGTCCGTCGCGCCCTTCTTCTCCGCTGCCTGGTATTCCCCCAGGGCCAGCGTGTACAGCTCCTTGTCGTAGTACAGGTCGGCGAGCGCGAGATTGACCTTGGAGGCCGACGGGAAGCGGGCCTTCGCCTCCGTGAGGATCTTCACGGCAGACTCGTAGGCGTCCTGGGTGATCGCCTGCCGCGCCCTGCCGTACATCTCGTTGAGCGTCTCATCACGGCTCGCCTGCGCGGGAAGCTGAGCGAGAGGAAGCAGGAGCAGCGCAAAGGCCGCCAGGAAGCGGTGTCCCGCGGAGATCATCACGGCATCCTCGTTGCGGCGCCCGCCGGGCTGATCACGGCCAGCAGGCGCCGGGGCCACGACACGCGGGAGCGCAGGGAGGCGCGAAGCCCGGCCCGCGCGGCGCGTGAGCGGCCCCTGTCCTCGTCATCAAAGGTCTCGGAGAAGGCTGCTTTCAAAAGCGCCTCCGTGACCGGCTCCATCGCCACGCCCCGATCGCCCTGGATCCTGCGCGCATGCTCAAGAAGGGACTCCGAGGGCAGCCGTGCCATGCCGAGCCCGGCGAGGCTCACGAGGGAAATCCGGTAGGCGCCCTTCACCCGGCGGCGCGCGGAGCGCGAGAGAAGCGCCGGCAGGGACGGGAGGATCTTCGCGGCCAGCAGGAACAGCGCGTACAGCGCGGGAAGGACGAGGTACCACAGCCGGGCCACGAAAAGCGCCGCCCGCGCGAGACGGGAGCCGATCCGGGAGACAGCCGCGGCCATCCCGTCCCGTGTCACGTGCTCTTCGGCGAGACTGCCCTGGTTCTGGAGGATCTCGCTGATGAGCCTCGCCATTCGTTCCTTGTCGGGACCGGGATACGGGGTGAGGTCCTCTCCCGGGGCGAGCTGGTCGGAGGTCGGATCGAACTCCACCCAGCCCAGGTCTCCGAAATACACTTCCACCCACGCGTGGGCCTGGAACGCCTTCACTTCGTAGAAGTTGAGGATCTCGGCCCGGGGGTCCACGGAAAAGCCGACGGCAACGCGCGCCGGGATTCCGAGGCTGCGGCACATGAGTGCCATGGCGAACGCAAAGTACGAGCAGTACCCCTTCTTCGATTCGAAGAGGAAATGGCGAAGCTGGTTGCCGTCCGCGGCGATCCCCGGCTTCAGGGAGTAGAGGTAGTTCTCTCTCAGGTACTGTTCGATGGAAGAAACCTTCGCGTAGTAGCCCGCGCGG
>DATKLM010000161.1:0-5872 GCA_035542415.1 Spirochaetia bacterium | reverse complement strand
CGAAGCTGAGGCTCGGGGACTTCTTCGAATCCTTCGGCGCTGCGGGAGCATCCCGCGCCGTGGCAGTGGAGGTGCTCTCAGTCAGCTAAGACGCCGGCGCGCCGGTGGCGGTGCCGGTTTCCGCCTGCTCGGCACTTGTCGTGCTATCCGCGGTTCGCGGCCAGTTCTCCTCAATGTTCTTCCTGATCGCCTCGTAGGGGTACGCGCCGGTGAGGCGCATCCGCGGCTCCCCTTTCCAGAAAAGGATGATCGTGGGAATCCCCTGGATCGCGTACGCCTGCGCAACCAGCGGTTTCTTGTCCACGTTCACCTTCACCGTGAGGACCCTGCCGGCGAACTCCCGCGCCAGCCGCTCGATGCTGGGGGACACGAGGCGGCACGGCCCGCACCACTCCGCCCAGAAGTCCACGAGGACGGGCAGAGGCGAGGTGCGCACGAGCTCGAAAAAGGAGGCGGGAAGCTGTGCCGGGTCGTTGTCCTGCATTCCGGAATAAGATACACATGGCGGCGGACCCGATCAAACGCACGGGTGTCCGCGCGCTCCCCCTGGCCTTCGTCCGCGGGGCCCCGGACTTGTGCGCCCCGGAACCGGCAGCTACACTCCGGCGCATGCAATCCGAAACCCATGCCCCGACACGGGAGGAAGCCCTGGCCCTTGTGCGGGAATACATCACCACCGAGAACCTCTTGGCGCACGTCGTTGCCGTGGAGGCCGTCATGCGATACATGGCGCGCAAGCTCGGCGAGGATATCGACAAGTGGGGCGTCATCGGCCTCGCCCATGACATCGACTATGAGAAGTTCCCCGAGCTGCACTGCCGCAAGAGCCCGGAGATCCTGCGCGCTGCCGGCTGGCCGGAAGACTACATCCACGCCGTGGTGAGCCACGGGTGGCAGATCTGCTCCGAGGTGGAGCCAACGCACCGGATGGAGAAAGTCCTGTACGCCATCGATGAGCTCACGGGGCTCGTCGTGGCCACGGCGCTCATGCGGCCGTCGCGCAGCGTGCACGACCTGGAAGCGCGTTCGGTGCTCAAGAAGTGGAAGAACGAGCGCTTTGCGGCGGGCGTGAAGAGGCCGGTCATCGAGAAGGGCGCGGCCATGCTCGGCGTCGGGCTGGAGGAGCTTGTGACCGACACGATCATGGGCATGCGCGACGTGGCCAGGGAGATCGGCCTGGAGGGAAACCCGGGCGCCGGGGGGGCCGGAGCCGGGGGCGCCTGAGCGGAAAGGGCCCGGCGGTCGGCGAATCATCCTGAGGCCCGCAGCGCCTCGTGCCTCCGCTCTTCCAGGAACTGCTCTGCCCGGGCGCGCGTGGGGATCCCGTTCTGTCCACCGGGCTGGGTGGCCTTGAGGGCGGCCACCGCCGCGGCCAGGCGGACCCGCTCGCCCATTCCCATGCCCTCACTGAGCCCCGCGGCGTACGCGCCGTGAAAGACGTCCCCGCAGCCGTTCGTGTCCACGACCTCAACCCGGAAAGCGGGCTGGTGGAACAGCGCGCCCGGCTCTTCCCTCGATACGTACCAGGACCCGGCAGCTCCGCATGTCACCACGACGACCGCCCGGTCCTCTCTGCACAGGGCGAGTGCCGCCGGCCCCGGATCCTTTTTTCCCGTCACGCCCCTCGCGAACTCCACCGGCACGATGAGATGGTCTGAGAGGTCGAGAAGGGTCTGCACGAGCGGCTGCCCGTCCCGCTCAAGATCCGCAACGACGGGAGTGCCCGCTGCCCGCGCTATCCGCGCCGCGCGCACCATTCCCTCCAGTCCGATGTGGTCGACGAGGAGCACGCTCGCCCGGCGCAGCACGTCCTCCGGCGGGCCGGAGGGATCCGCGCCGACCACGCCCTGCTCCTCGTAGAGGATCGTGCGGGTCTTCTGGCTCGTGTCCACGACGATGGTGGAGTGGAAGGGAACGGCCCCCGGCCTCCGGATGACATGGTCCAGGGACACGCCTTCCGCGGCGAACCCGTCGAGGATGAAGCGCGACAGGCTGTCGTCCCCCAGGCAGCCCGCGTACGCGCAGGTGCGTCCCAGCCGGCGCGCGGCGACAAGGGCCGTGCCGCACAGCCCGCCGCTGTGCCTCTCCCGGCGAAGGACCGGCATCTTCGAGTCGGGCCGGGGGAACTGGGACAGGAAGAGAATGTCGTCCACGGCGACGGCGCCCATGCCCAGAACGTCGATTCGATCGCTCATGCCTTTCCCTTGCGCGCTGATCGGGTGACCGGCCGGGCTGCCGGGCCGGGCGAGCCGGCCCCCGACCGGCGGGCGTGCCGGGAGGGCTCCCGCGGGGTTCGGGAACCGCTCATCGTCGTCACGGCCGGCTCCATCCTCAGGAGCTGCTGCGGAGCGTCGAAGAAGATGGCCCGCGCCGTGTCAATGGCATCCTTCCTGCCGAGCTGGCCGGCGGCAACCTTGTCGGCAAGCACGCGCGCCAGGATCCCCCGCACGATGCGTGCCTTGGCGTAACTCCACTCCATGGTGTACGCGTCGGAGAAGAAGCCGATCTGCTTCGCCCGGGAGAGCATGTCCAGCCTCTCCCTCATGATCCTCTCGATGAACGCCGGGAAGAACGTGTGCCACCAGTACCCGCAGAGGGAGAAGTTGGGAAGCTCGCGCGCAAGGGTGCACAGGGTCTGGTTCGCGTGGGCGCTCGCCAGGAAACACTGGAAGCGGACGCCGGGATGCCGGGCCACGATCCGGGCGACGTGAGCGAGAGTTCCCTGGGAGAGCCTGCTCGCCGTCTCGGCGGGAAGAGGCTCCGCGCCCAGGGAAAACTGGAACACCACGCCGGGCTTGCGCGCCTCCAGCCTCTGGAGAAACTCCTCCAGGATGAAAGAGGCGTACACGTCGCGCTCCCGGCTTCCCGCGGAGGCCCTGCGGCGCAGGGCCGCTGTCATGTCCCGCTCATTCGCGGCGACGAACTCGATGTCCGTGGAAATGTGCTGAGCAGTGCTCACCACTGTGGATGGGATCGCATCCACGTACGCATCGAGCGCGTCCCGCGCGTCCTTCACGGACCCGATCCGGCGCGCGGCTTCCGGCCTCCTGCCGCCGCTCACCGGCAAAGGCGCCCCGGGCTTTCCGTCGGACCAGGCTTTCTCAAGCTCGTACAGCGCCGTGTCGTATTCCCCCCACTGCGCCCGGGCAAAGAAGCCCCACTCCAGCGAGTACTGGAACAGGTCATCCGCCCGGCCGTCATGCCTCCGCCACAGCTCGGTGCAGCTGCGGACAATGCGCGCCTTCGCCGCGATCTCCCGCGGCCAGGCGGCGTCCCGAGACCGCTCGCGGATCACGCCATCCAGCTTCCTCCAGTTCGCCGCCGTCACGGGCTGGCGCCACCCGTAGAGGTCCTCCAGGATGATCCGCGCTCCCCACATGCAGCTCGTGTTCGCAATGGCGGGCAGAAACGGAAGCGCACGCTCGATCCGCGAGCGCGCCTGCTCATCCGAGGGCTGCTCCGGCAGCCGCTCGCGGTCCGGGCATCCGGCGCTCACCAGGTCGCTGACCACCATGTGGTACAGGAGGATGTCGTGAAGCCCGCGCGCGCTGAGATGCGTCGCATCGAGATGCGTGTGAACGTCGAAGACGGGGATCTCGGCAAGGGACTTCTCGATATCCCGGCTGAGCAGGGCCGTTTCCATGCGGGGGATTATACCCCGGATATCGCGTTGACGCGCGATCTACCATTGACTCGCCTTTGCCCCAGGACATATCCTTGGCTCGGGGAGGCGTCCTATCGCACAGCTAGATCCGCGCGTCTCGCCCGGCAAGCCGGTGCCCTTCGGTGCAACGCCAACGAACGGCGGGACGCAGTTCGCCGTTTTCAGCCGGCACGCTACCGCGGTGTCCCTCCTCCTGTTCGACCATCCCCAGGACGCGGCGCCTTCCCGCGAAATCCCTCTTGATCCGCGGCTGAACCGCACCGGCGACGTCTGGCACGTCCACGTCCCCCGCGCCGGGCCGGGAACCCTCTACCTCTACCGCGTGGACGGGCCCTATGCCCCCGAGGCCGGCCATCGCTTCAACCGGAACAAGCTCCTTCTCGATCCGTACGTGAAGGCGGTGACGGGGAACTTCACGTGGAATTTCGCGGATGCCGCCGGCTTCGACCGCCGCTCGCCGAAGAAAGACCTCTCCTTCTCGACCTCCTCCGATATTGCCGGTATGCCGAAGGGGATCGTGATCTCCGACGACTTCGACTGGCGCCGCGACCGCCCGCTCAACCGGCCGCTCCGCTTCAGCGTCATCTACGAGACGCACGTACGCAGTCTCACGATGCACCCGGGCTCCGGCGTTTCTCATCCCGGCACCTTCCGCGGGGTTGTTGAGAAGATTCCGTACCTCAAGGATCTCGGCGTCACGGCAGTAGAGCTTCTGCCGGTGCAGGAGTTCGACGAGCTGGAGAACATTCGGACGAATCCCCGCACCGGGGAGCGCCTTCAGAACTACTGGGGCTACAACACCATCTCCTTCTTTGCGCCCAAGGGCCGGTATTCCAGCTCCGGCGCTCTGGGCGAGCAGGTGACGGAGTTCAAGGAGATGGTGCGCGAGCTGCACGCGGCGGGAATCGAAGTGATCCTCGACATCGTCTTCAACCACAGCGCAGAGGGGGACGAGACCGGGCCCACTCTCTGCTTCCGCGGATGGGACAACTCCATTTACTACCTGCTCGACCCGAAGAACCCCCGGTACTATCGCAACTACAGCGGGTGCGGCAACACGCTGAACTGCAACCACCCGATACTGAGAACGTTCATCATGGACTGCCTGCGCTACTGGGTGGTGGAGATGCATGTGGACGGATTCCGCTTCGACCTCGGCTCCGTGCTCGGGCGGGACGAGGAAGGCAGGCTGCTGGAGAACCCTCCCATCCTGGAGCGCATCGCGGAGGACCCCGTCCTGCGCGACACGAAGATCATCGCGGAGGCCTGGGACGCCGCGGGTGCCTACCAGGTCGGCGGCTTTCCCGGGGGACGCTGGGCGGAATGGAACGACCGGTTCCGCGACGACGTGCGCCGCTTCTGGCGCGGGGACCGGGGCTCGGTGCCCTCGTTTGCCACGCGCATTGCGGGCAGCTCGGACCTGTACCTTCGCGACGGCCGGAAGCCCTTCCACAGCATCAACTTCGTCACCTCGCACGACGGATTCACGCTGAATGACCTCGTGAGCTATGCGGGGAAGCACAACGAGGAAAACGGGGAGGGGAACCGCGACGGGTGGGACGCGAACCTCAGCAGCAATCACGGGGTGGAAGGCCCCACAGGTGATCCGACGGTGGAATCGGTGCGGAATCGGCAGGTCAAGAACTTCCTCGCCACGCTGCTCCTCTCCCTGGGCACCCCGATGATTCTCGGAGGGGACGAGATGCGGCGCACGCAGCGCGGGAACAACAACCCGTGGTGCCAGAACAACGACGTCTCCTGGTACGACTGGGGAATGCTGAAGGCGCACGGAGACATCCATCGGTTTCTGCGCGCCCTGATCGCCTTCCGGCTGCGCCACCCGGCGTTTCTCCGTCCCGAGTTCTATAATGGAAAGAATTCGCGGCACGACCGGATTCCCGACATCACCTGGATGACGGAAACAGGAGAGCCGGCCGACTGGTCCCGGGAAAGTCGCACGCTGACGCTTCTCATTGACGGCAACAAGGCGGACACGGAAGCTGACCGGGACGACAACGACATCCTCATCATGTGCAACGCCTCCCTGGCTGAGGTGCGGTTCGCGCTTTCGCCGATTCCTCCCGGTCGGGAGGCATGGTTTCGCGCCGTTGACACTGCCCTGGAGTCCCCGCGCGACATCCTGGACCCGGGCGCGGAAGAACGGGCCACGGGTGACACGTATTCCCTCGCCCCTCGATCGATCGTCGT
>DATKLM010000160.1:0-18868 GCA_035542415.1 Spirochaetia bacterium | reverse complement strand
ACAGCCACACGACCACGGGGGGCTGTCTCGGGATGCTGGCAATCGGCGCGGGAGGCAACGAGGTGGCAATGGCGATGGCTGGGAAGCCATTCTACCTCATGACGCCGAAGGTCTGGGGCATCCAGGTCGAGGGAGCCCTGCGTCCGTGGGTGTCAGGGAAAGACGTCATCCTCGAGCTCCTGCGCCGCTACTCCGCCAAGGCGGGCACGGGAAAGATCATGGAGTTCTTCGGTCCCGGAGTCGCCGCACTGGACATGGCTGCCCGGGGAACGATCGCCAACATGGCCGTCGACATGGGGTTCACCGCCTGCGTTTTTCCCTCCGACGATGTGACCCGCTGGTATCTCGGGATGAACGGTCGAGAGAAGGACTTCCGCCCGCTTGCCCAGGGAGCTGACCCCCGTTTCGACGAGGTGACGCGCATCGACCTTTCCACCATCGAGCCCCTGGTCGCCTGTCCCTCCAACCCCGACAACGTCAAGACAGCCGCCGAGCTTTCCAACGTGGAGGTTCAGCAGGTGCTGGTGGGCTCCTCCACCAACGGAAGCTACCGTGACCTGATGATCGTCGCACGCGCCCTGGACGGAAAAGTCCGCCATCCCCTCGTCGACTTGAGCGTGAATCCCGGCAGCCGCCAGACCCTGGAGAACGTCATGGTCATGGGAGGCGTCAAGATGCTCGTCGACGCCGGGGCGCGCCTGTCCGAGGCCGGCTGCCTGGGGTGCATCGGAATGGGACAGGCGCCGGCGAGCGGCACGAACTCTCTTCGCACGATGCCGCGCAACTACAAGGGCAGAAGCGGGACGGACGATGACTTCGTGTATCTGTGCTCGCCGGAGACAGCCGCCGCCTCCGCCCTCACGGGCCGGATCACGGACCCACGGACACTCGGGGCCTGTCCCACAGTCGACTATCCGCAGCGCTACGCCTTCAACCCGAGCTGGTTCTTCCTGCCCTCGCGCACGCCGGAGAAAGTTCAGATCGTCCGCGGTCCGAACATCAAGCCCTTCCCCACCTTTGGACCGATGGAGGACGACATCGAGGCGGAGGTCCTCATCAAGGTCGGCGACGATGTCAGCACGGACATCATCATGCCGGCAGGCAACAGGGTGCTCCCCTTCCGCAGCAACATACCCGCCATCAGCGATTTCGTCTTCTCGCAGGTGGACGAGGGTTTCGCCCGCCGGGCCAGGGAGAAAAAGCGCGGAGTCGTGATCGGCGGAGAAAACTACGGACAGGGTTCTTCACGGGAGCACGCGGCGCTCGCTCCGCGATACCTGGGAGTCCGAGCGAAAATCGTCAAGAGCTTCGCGCGGATCCACAAGTCGAACCTCATCAACTTCGGGATTCTCCCGCTCACGTTCGCAGACCCGTCGGACTACGATCGGATCCGCCAGGGGGACATGATGCGGATTTCCGGCGTGCGCCGGCTCCTGGAAAACGGCGCATCGGAGGTGCCGGTCAGTGTGAACGGGAAAACGATCACGACGAAGCTGGAAGTCTCGGACAGGCATCGCCGCATCCTTCTTGCCGGAGGCCTCTTGAACCAGGCCTAGCCATGGATGGCCGAAAGGCCGACCGCGATACGTCTTCGGGAGGGAGTCAGCATGGCGCGGGTAAGCATCGTTGGAAGCGGAAACGTCGGGGCAAACGCGGCGTTCTTCATTGCCGAGAAGGGCGTGACCGACGTGCTCCTCGTCGACATCATGCCGGGGCTCTCGCGCGGAAAGGCGCTCGACATCATGGAAGCGGCGCCGATCAGGAGGTACCGCAACTCCCTGACAGGCTCCGACTCCCTTGCGGACATCCAGGGATCCCAGATGGTCGTTATTGCCGCGGGAGCGATCAGGTCACCTGGCATGCGCCGCGAGGACCTGTACAGCCAGAATGCACCCCTGATCCGCTCGCTCGCGCCGGAGGTGGCGCGGCTTGCTCCGGACAGCGTCGTCGTGATGGCGACCGAGCCCATCGACGGACTGACCGCCCTGTTCACCTTCCGCTCGGGCATGCCCCGGACGCGCGTCCTCGGCCTCGGGGGGATTCTGGATTCGATGCGGCTGCGCGCCCTCATTGCGCGCGAGCTCGACGTCTCCATGGAGATCGTCTCGGCCCTGGTGATCGGCCGCCATTCGGACGACATGGTCTGTCTCCCCCGCTACTGCAGCGTCTCCGGCGTGCCTCTTCCTCTGCTGCTGCCTGCGGATCGGATCGAGGCCCTGGTGGCGCAGACGCGCAGCGCGGGCGATCTCGTGGTGGAGCTGGCCAAGAGATCCAGCGCGTACTATGCCCCCTCAGCCGCCATCGCAGAGCTTGCCGACGCGATCCACATGAACCTCTCGAGAATTTTCCCCGTCTCCCTCGTCCTCGAGGGCGAGTATGGGATCAAGGACGCTGCCCTGAGCGTACCTGCCGTTGTCGGGGAGAAGGGCGTTTCGCGCATCCTCACGCCGGAGCTGACCCGGGAGGAGAGAGAGCAGCTTGCCCAGTCAGCGCGCCTGATCGCATCCGTTGTCCAGGGAGGCGCGACATGAAGGTAGCAGTCATCGGCGCGGGCAACGTCGGGGCAAAAGCCGTTTACTACATCGCGGAGAAGAACATCGCCGACATCGTCATGGTTGACGTGGTGGACGGCCTGGCGCAGAGCAAGGCCATGGACTTCCTCCACGCCGCGCCGCTTCGCGGCTACGAGGTCGGCATCCGGGGAACGACGGATTTCGCGGAGCTGGCCGGCAGCGATGTCGCGGTCATCACGGCCGGAATCGCGCGCAAGCCGGGCATGGATCGCATGGATTTGTTGCGGACCAACGTGGGTATCGCACGGCAGGCGGCGAAGGAGATCGCCCGGCACGCGCCCAACGCGGTGGTCATCGTTGTCACGAACCCCCTCGATGTCATCGCCATGGCAGTGCTCCGGGAGACGGGATTCGCCCTCTCGAAGGTCATCGGCATGGCGGGAGTCCTGGATTCCACGCGGTTTCGCTACTTCATCGCCGAGCGGCTGGGGGTGTGGCCGGGAGACGTGCAGGCCATGGTGCTCGGCGGCCATGGAGACGACATGGTGCCTCTGACCAGCTTCACGTCGGTGGGAGGCATCCCCATCGGCCAGCTCCTCGATGCCGCCACGATCGATACGCTGGTTGGCAGGACGCGCACCGGCGGCGCGGAAATCGTCGGCCTCCTGAAGACGGGAAGCGCGTTCTACGCGCCGGGCGCCTCGGTCGCCAAGATGGTGGAAGCCGTCATCAAGGACGAGAAGCGGGTGATCCCGGCCTCGGCCTACCTGCGCGGACAGTACGGCATTCGCGACATCTTCCTCGGCGTCCCTGTGGTCCTGGGACGCAACGGCGTGGAGAGCATCCTGGAGTTGCCCTTGACGGAGGCGGAACAGAAGTCGCTGGAAGCGTCGGCTGAATCGGTGCGCAGGGCGGCACGCGACCTGGATAGCCTGTAGTGAAGGGAGACGTCATGGTCCACGAGTTCGACGCGCTCGTCGTCGGCGCCGGAGGAGCCGGACTGTATGCCGCGCTGGAGGCGAGCGCACATGCGAAGACGGGGTACCCGCCGAACGGGTGCCCCCGTACCGCGGTACTGTCCAAGCTCCACCCGATGCGAAGCCACACCGGCGCGGCTCAAGGGGGAATCGGGGCCGCGCTGGGCAACGTGGAGGAGGACAGGCCCGAGTGGCACGCCTTCGACACGGTGAAGGGAGGCGACTACCTCGTGGACCAGGCCGCGGCAATCCTCCTGGCGGAGGACGCCGTTCGCGCCGTGTACGACCTTGAGAACCGCGGGCTTCCTTTCAGCCGGACGCCGGAGGGAAGGATCGACCAGCGGCGCTTCGGCGGCCACACGCGCAACTTCGGTGAGAGCCCCGTGCGCCGTTCCTGCTACGCCGCGGACCGCACGGGGCACATGATCCTGCAGACCCTCTACCAGCAATGCATCAAGAACGGTGTGGAGTTTTTCGACGAGTTCCATGTGCTCGACGTGATCCTGGACGGCCGCAGGTGCTCGGGCGTCGTCGCGATCGAGCTTGCAACCGGAGACATCCACACCTTCCGGGCAAAGGCGGTCCTTTTTGCCACCGGCGGCTTCGGCCGCATGTTCCGCATCACCTCCAACGCGTACGCGAACACGGGAGACGGCCCGGCCGTCCTGGCGCGCCGCGGCGTGCCCCTGCAGGACATGGAGTTCTTCCAGTTCCATCCCACCGGCATCAAGGGGATGGGGATCCTCATCACCGAGGCAGTGCGCGGCGAAGGCGGGATCCTCAGGAACCGCAAGGGCGAGCGCTTCATGGAGCGCTATGCTCCCGGTCTCCTGGACCTTGCGCCTCGTGACATGATCTCGCGGGCCATCCTCACCGAGATCGCCTCCGGCAACGGCATGAGGGGGGACGGCAGGATCGATGACTGGGTGCTCCTGGACACGACGAAGCTCGGTCGCGAGGTGCTGGAGAAAAAACTCCCCGACATCACCGGCTTCAGCCGTACGTACCTCGGTATCGACCCGGCGGAGGCCCCCATCCCCATCCAACCCACTGCCCACTATGCGATGGGGGGGATTCCGACAGACATTGAAGGCAGGGTCATTGCCGACGAGGCCGGCGGGACGTATGAGGGGCTCTATGCGGCTGGAGAGTGCGCATGCGTCTCCGTTCACGGGGCCAACCGGCTGGGCACGAACAGCCTTGTGGACCTGGTCGTGTTCGGACGCCGGGCAGGGCGGGACCTGGCGGATTTCGTCAGGAGGGCGGAGCTCGGCCCGCTTGCCAGGGACGCGGCAGAGCCGGCGCGAAGCGAGGTGGCGCGGTTGACTGATGGAGCAAAAGGTCCGCATGGAAACGCGATACGGCAGGAGATGGAAACCGTGATGATGGAAAAGGTCGGGATCTTTCGGAACGAGAAAGACCTGTGCCTTGCCGTCGAGAAGCTGAAGGACCTGCGGGGACAATGGACAGAGGTCCGGGCGCAGGACAGGAGTCGCGCGTTCAACACGGACCTCCTGGGGATCCTGGAGCTGGCCAACCTCGTGGACCTGGCGTATCTCACGGCTTCAGCCGCCACGGCTCGCAAAGAAAGTCGCGGTGCGCACGCGCGGGACGATTATGCCCAGCGCGACGACGCCCGCTGGCTGCGCCACAGTCTGGCGTGGCTCCGGGGCAACGAGGCTGTCATCGGGTCGCGTCCGGTCGATGTCTCCCGGTGGGCTCCAAAGCCCCGGGTATATTAGGAGGAGGCATGAGGATCGTGCTGCGCATCAGGAGGTTCGATCCGCAGACCGACAGGGAACAGCGGGACGTTGACTATCCCCTGGATGCCGAGCCGACCGAGCGAGTCCTGGACGCGCTGATCCGCGTGAAGGACGAGCAGGATGGGAGCCTCTCTTTTCGCAGAAGCTGCGGCCACGGAGTCTGCGGGTCGGATGCGATGATCATCGCGGGAGTCGAGCGGCTGGCCTGCAAGACCCTCGTACGGGACGTGGCAAAGGAAGAGGGCGCCCTGGTGACCATCGCTCCCCTGCGCTACCTGCCGGTGCAGCGCGACCTCATGGTGGACCAGGCAGTGTTCTTTCAGAAGTTCAGGTCCGTAAAGCCTTTCCTGATCAACGATGAGACGGTGCCGGAGAAGGAGCGCATCCAGAGCCCGGCCGAGCGGGCGGCATTCGACGACCCGACAAGCTGCATCCTCTGCGGGGCCTGCTACTCCGCCTGTCCCGTCCTGGAGACAAAGCCCGGTTACGTCGGACCCGCGGCCCTCGTCCAGGCCGCCCGGTTCGTTTTCGACAGCCGGGATCGGGGACTCCCCCAGAGGATGTCGACGCTGGACAGCCCCGACGGGGCGTGGGCTTGCGACAACCACTTCAACTGCACCCGGGTGTGCCCGCGGGAGATCAAGGTCACGAAGACCATCAACGCGACCAAGCGCGCGATCACGAAGGCGAAGGAAGGAAGCGCATGAAGCTGCACGAGTTCCAGGCGAAGGGGTTCCTGAGGGAATACGGGATCCCCGTGCCGGAGGGCCGGCCGGCAACGACGCCGCAGGAGGCACGTGCCATCGCGGCAGCGATCGGCTGCCCCGTCATGGTGAAAGCGCAGGTGCTCGTGGGGGGCCGGGGCAAAGCGGGCGGGGTCAAGATGGCGAAATCACCCGAGGAGGCCGAGGCGCGGGCGCGCGAGATCCTCGGGATGCACATCAAGGGGATCGAGGTGCGGCGCGTCCTGGTTGCGGCAGCCGTGGATATCGCGGCCGAGTTCTATGTGAGCCTTGCCGTGGACCGCTCGGGGAAGACGGTCCAGTGCATTGCGAGCGCATCGGGCGGAATGGAAATCGAGGAAATCGCGTCGACGCACCCGGATCGCATTGTCCGCTTCCCGCTGGACCCCGAGGCCGGACCCATGCGCGCGGTCCACTCTGAAAAGCTCGCCTCCGCGTTCGGCCGCGATCTGGCGGATCAGGCATGGGCCATCCTCGAGGGGATGTACCGTCTGTTTTCCGGGAAGGACTGCTCGCTGGTGGAAATCAACCCCTGCGCGAAGACCCCGAACGGGAAGCTCGTTGCGGCGGATGCAAAGGTGATCTTCGACGACAACGCCCTGTTTCGGCATCCGGAGCTGGAGAACCTGCGAAGTCCCGAGGAATACAGCGCTGACGAGATGGACGCCCGGGCGAACGGACTTTCCTACGTAGGTCTCGACGGCACTATCGGGTGCATCGTGAATGGAGCGGGCCTTTCCATGGCGACTATGGACCTCATCAAGCACTTCGGGGGCAGCCCCGCGAACTTCCTGGACGTCGGAGGGAGCTCCAGCCCGGAGAAGGTGCTGAACGCGCTGCGCATCATCCTGAAACACCAGGGCCTCACGGCAATCCTCATCAACATCTTCGGCGGCATCACCCGCGGTGACGACATCGCGCGAGGGATCCTGATGGCTCGCGAGCGGTTGTCCATTCCCATGCCGCTCGTGATCCGTCTGATCGGAACCAATGAGACGGAAGGCCGGGCAATTCTGAAAGGAGCCGGGATCGACGCGTACGAGGACCTGACCGAGGCGGTCAAGAGCGTGGTTGCCAGGGCGCAGTCGAGAGACGGAAAGGGAGCGCGAGCATGAGCATCCTCCTGAGTTCTGACACCCGGGTCATCGTCCAGGGAATCACAGGACGGGACGGGTCCTTCCATGCCCGCTCCATGCGCGAGTACGGCACGAAGGTCGTGGGAGGAGTCACCCCCGGCAAGGGCGGGGAAAACGTCGATGGAATACCGGTTTTCAATACCGTGGCCGACGCCGTCCAGAGCACGGGGGCCGACTGCTCTGTCATCTTCGTGCCTGCCCGTTTCGCAAGCTCGGCGCTCCGGGAAGCCGCTGACGCGAGGATCCCTCTTGTCGTCTGCATCACCGAGGGCATTCCCGTGCTCGACATGATCAAGGATGTCCATTACCTTGCGGACCACGGGTGCCGGCTCATCGGGCCCAATTGCCCGGGGCTCATCTCCCCGGGAGCCGCAAAGGTCGGCATCATGCCGGGGCGCATCCATGCGATGGGCGGTATCGGCGTGATCTCGCGCAGCGGCACGCTGACGTACGAGGTCGTCTGGGCCCTGACGCGTGCTGGCATGGGACAGTCCACCTGCATCGGCGTGGGGGGAGACCCGGTCATTGGCACAGACTTCGTCCAGCTTCTCGCTCTTTTCGAGGCGGACCCGCAGACAACCGGAGTGGCCCTGATCGGCGAGATCGGGGGCGATGATGAAGAGAGGGCTGCCGAGTACATTGCCCGTTCCATGAAAAAACCCGTTGTCTCCTTCATTTCCGGGCGCACGGCGCCGCCGGAAAAGAGGATGGGGCATGCCGGAGCGATCATCTCGGGAGGGAAGGGCACGGCCGAAGCCAAGGTGGCGGCGCTGCGTGAGGCAGGGGTCCCGGTCGCGGACCGCCCTGACGAGGTGCCCGGCCTCTTCTCTTCCCGGCTGCCCGCCGGGGCGCGCCGGTCGTAGACAGGAGGGAAGAAAGCCATGAGCGACACGTCGGTGCTTTCATCCGTTGAAATCCCCTGGATCGAGGAGCTTCACGAGCGATGGCGGGCTGATCCGACGTCAGTCGAGCCGCAGTGGAATGATTTCTTCCAGAACCAGGAAAGCAACCATATTGCCCTGAAGCGCCGGGGTGGAGCCGCTCCCGGCGAGGTGCCTGTCCCGACTGACATCGCGTTCAAACAGAGTCGTGTCGACAGTCTCCTCTGGGCGTATCGCGATGTCGGCTACCTGTATGCTCATCTCAACCCTCTTGCGCCGGCGGAAGGAGAGCAGAAGAACTACTATGCGGAGCCCGCGCACACCTACGAGCAGCTGACCTTGAGCGAGTTCGGACTGTCGGAGAGCGACTTGCTGGAGGAGTTCTGGGCAGGAAGCGTGCTTTCGCGCTCGAAGATGAAGCTCGCGGACATCATCCAGGCCCTTCGGGAGACATATTGCTCCACGGTCGCGGTGGAGTTCCTGCACATTCAGAACAAGCCCATCCGCCGCTGGCTCATCCAGGAGATGGAATCCACGCGCAACAACCCGTCATTCGGGACGGAAAAAAGAAAGGTCATCCTGGAAGACCTCCTCGAGGCGGAGGAGTTCGAGCATTTCATGCACACGGCGTTCATCGGGCAGAAGAGATTCTCTCTGGAGGGCGCCGAGTCGGTGATTCCCGCCCTCCATCACCTCGTGGACGCCGCTCCCGACAGGGGGATCCGGGAGATCATCATGGGAATGACTCATCGCGGCCGGCTCACCGTTCTCAACAGAATCCTGAACAAGCCCCCCGTCGAGCTTTTCCGGGAGTTCGAGGGCATCGAGGACCCGGGAGATTTCAGCTCGAGCGGCGACGTGCGCTATCACCTGGGCTTTCAGACGGATCACACGCACCCTGACGGCCGCTCCGTCCGGGTGAACCTCGTTGCCAACCCGAGCCACCTGGAGTCCGTGGATCCTGTCGTCGAGGGGATGGCGCGAGGCGTGCAGCGGGAGCGCGGGGACGTCGACCGCAAGGAAGTTGTTCCGCTCATTCTCCATGGGGATGCGGCTTTCTCGGGCCAGGGAGTCGTGGAGGAGACGTTCAACCTGTCGACGCTGCGCGGGTACAAGACCGGCGGCACGATCCACGTCATCATCAACAACCAGATCGGGTTCACCACCTCGGCGCGCGATGCACGCTCCACGTTTTTCCCCACCGATGTAGCGAAGATGCTCTCCGTTCCCGTCTTCCACGTAAACGGCGATGACCCCGAAGCCGTTGTGTACACGATGGACCTTGCCATGCGCTTCCGCCAGACCTTCGGCAGGGACGTCGTCGTCGACGTCTTCTGCTACCGCAAGTACGGCCACAACGAGGGGGACGATCCGTCGTTCACCCATCCCTTGATGTACAGGATTATCGAGAAGAAGAAGAGTCAGCCCGTCCTCTACACCGAGCGCCTCGTTGCCGACGGTGTCGTGACCCGGGAGGAAGCCGAGAGGAAGCGGCAGACGTTTCGGGGATCTCTGAAAGTCGCCCTGCAGGAGGCCCGCACGACGGAGGCGGAAGGCCCCGTTCTCGCACGGGAGCCGAATGCCTGGGAGTGGGGGGAAAAAGTCGCCCCCCCTCCGGAGGAGCGCCTGCGGCTGATCGCCGAAAAGCTCACCCTCATCCCCGCCGGTTTCAATGTCCATGCGAAGCTCAAGAGAATCATCGACGAGAAAAACACGCGTTTCGTCCGGGACGGCACCGTCGACTGGGCTTTCGCGGAGTCGCTGGCATTCGGCTCGCTGGTCCTGGAAGGCATTCCAGTCCGCCTGAGCGGGCAGGACAGCGCGCGCGGCACGTTCTCCCAGCGTCACCTCGTCTGGTGGGACACGGAAACTCTTGTCCCGCAGCCGTACATCCCTCTGGCCAATCTCTCTTCCGACCAGGGGCGATTTTCCGTGTATGACAGCCCGCTGTCCGAGTATTCAATCCTTGGATTCGAATACGGGCATGCCCTCGGGCAGCCCCGGTCTCTCGTCATGTGGGAGGCTCAGTACGGAGACTTCTCCAACGGCGCGCAGGTGATCATCGACAACTATATCGCGGCGGGAGAGGCCAAGTGGGGAACCATCACGGGCGTCGTGCTTCTCCTTCCGCACGGCTTCGAAGGACAGGGGCCGGAGCATTCCAGCGCCCACCTCGAGCGTTTCCTCATGCTGTGCGCCCGGAACAACATCCAGGTCTGCAATTGCACGACCCCGGCCCAGTACTTCCACCTCCTGCGCCGCCAGGTGAAGCGCAGCTTCCGAAAGCCACTCGTCATCATGACGCCGAAAAGCCTCCTTCGCCATCCCAGGGCAATTTCCCCGCTCACGGATCTCTCCCAGGGCGAGTTCCACGAAACTCTCGATGACCCTGCCGCGCCCGTCCGGCCGAAGCGCCTCCTCCTGTGCAGCGGAAAGATCTACTACGATCTCCTCAAGGCGCGGGAGGACAACGAGGACTCGTCCGCGGCCATCGTGAGAGTCGAGCAGCTCTACCCCTTCCCGGCGCAGGCTCTTGGCGACGTTGTCGAGAAATACCGATCGGTTCGGGATCGGATCTGGGTGCAGGAAGAGCCCCGCAACAGGGGTGCGTGGACGTTCATCAGGGGGATGTTCGCCCGTGAGCTGCCAAATGTCTCCATCGCCTATGTCGGAAGAGAAGAGGCGGCGAGCCCGGCAACGGGATCTCACCAGGTCCACGCGCGGGAGCAGGAGGAGATCGTGTCGGCCGCGCTGGCGGCAAACGGAGGAGCTATCAGGGGCACCGGGCCCGGGAAAAACGGGGTGCGTTCGCGAAACGGGGGAGCAAAGAAAAGCGATACGGCAGGGGCGGCCTCTGCCGGGGGTCGGCGATAGGGAACAGGCAGGCGGGGCGCTGGATTCAGAACCGGGGGTGCAGCGATGAAACTGGAAGTCAAGATCCCGAGTGTCGGAGAGTCCGTAACCCAGGGCATCATTTCCTCATGGCTGAAAGCGGAGGGTGAGCTGGTCCAGGAAGGAGGTGACCTGCTCGAGCTGGAGACGGACAAGGCAAACGTTACCGTGCCTGCTCCCGCGACGGGAGTGGTCTCCATCACTGTCAAGGCCGGAACCGAGGTTTCCATCGGACAGGTGGTGGGGTTCATAGATTCCGACGCGCGGGCGAGCGTGACATCCGCCGCGGCGTCAAAGCCTGCATCGACAGCACCCGCGGCGGCAGCACGTGCCCCCGCGCCGGCTCCGGCGCCTGCTTCGACTCCCGCGCCGGCCGCGCCGCCTCTTGCGGCCGCACCCGCCGCACCCCGCACGCCCGCGCCGCCTCCCACGGCCGCACCCCGCACGCCCGCCGCATCCGCTCCAAGGACGGCGGTTGAACCGCCGGCTCCGCGGCCGGCGGTCGTCCTGCCCCCCGCGGTCCCAGGGTCACCTCCCACCCGCACCCCGATGACCTCGCTTCGAAAGCGCATCGCTCAGCGGCTGCTGGATGCGCAGCATTCCACGGCGTCGCTTTCGACGTTCAACGAAGTCAACATGAAGAACATCACGGACCTGCGGAGCCGCTACCGGGAGGAGTTCGAGCGCATCCATGGGGTCAGGCTCGGTTTCACCTCGTTTTTCGTCAAAGCCGCATGCCGTGCACTGGCGGAGTTCCCGATGGTGAATGCCCGCATCGATGGCGAGGACGTCGTGTACTTCCACACTTTCGATATCGGAGTCGCCGTCTCGACGGACCGCGGGCTCGTCGTTCCCGTCGTTCGGGGGGCGGATCGCCTGAGCATCGCGCAACTGGAGGCAGTCATAGCCGATCTGGCCGCCCGGGCGCGCGACAGGAAAGTCCTCCCGGACGAGCTCGCCGGAGGCTCGTTCTCAATCACGAACGGCGGCGTATTCGGTTCTCTCCTGTCCACACCGCTTCTCAATTATCCCCAATCGGCTATACTGGGCATGCACGCCATCCAGAAGCGTCCTGTCGTCGAGGAGACTGCCGGAGAGACTATCGTTATCCGGCCGATGATGTACGTCGCCCTCAGCTACGATCACCGGTTGATCGACGGGAAAGAAGCGGTGAGCTTCCTGCGGCGGGTGAAGGAGCTCGTCGAGGATCCCTGGAGGCTTCTTATCGAAGTCTGAAGCGGCTCGAGCGTTTTCGACGCCATCCGGGAAGGGGGAATGCACCATGAGCGTGGACACCGGTACCTATTCCAAGGGGCTGGAAGGGATCGTTGCGGACGAGACAACAGTTTCCCGGATCGACGGACAGAAAGGCAAGCTCTACTACCGGGGCTACGCAATCGAGGATCTGGCCGAGCACTCCGACTACGAGGAGGTCGTCTATCTCCTCTTGTACGAGGACCTGCCAACCGGGCCGGAGCTCGAGACCTGGCGAAAACGCATGCGCGCGAGCCGCACCATTCCTGCCCAGATCCAGGAAATGGTCCGGGCTTTCCCCGCGAGCGCGCATCCGATGCAGCTTCTTCAGTCGGCGTCGGCCTATCTGTCGAGCTACGTCGAGCACCGCATTCAACACTCCCCCACGTGCAATTGCCGTGACACGCTGCACCAGGTAGTGCAGACCGCCAGTGTCGTTGCCGCATACCTGAGGTTTTGCGAGAACAAGGACTATGTGCCCCCCCGCATGGATCTCTCCCACGGGGCGAACTTTCTCTACATGGTTCGCGGCACGGAGCCTGAGGACTACGAAGGCCGGATCATGGATACCTGCCTCGTCCTGCACGCCGAGCACGAGTTCAACGCGTCGACGTTCACCGCCCGCGTCGTGGCCTCCACGCTCTCCACCTGCTACTGCAGCATATCAGCGGCTATGGGAGCGCTGTTCGGTCCGCTCCACGGAGGAGCGAACGAGAGAGTCATGGAGATGGTGGAAGAGATCGGCACCAGGGAACGCGTTGGCGCCTGGCTCGACAAGGCAATCGCCGAGAAGCGCAAGGTCATGGGTATGGGGCACCGGGAATACAAGGTCAAGGATCCTCGCTCGTTTGTCATGGAACAATTCCTCGAGGAGCTCGCCGAGAAGAAGGGTGACCCTCGGTACTACGAGATTCTCAAAGAGATCGAAAAACAGTTCCGCAGCCGGATGGAGGAAAAGGGGAAGCCGATCTATCCCAACGTGGATTTCTTCTCAGGAGCGGTATACACGATGCTCGGGCTTCCCCGAATCGTCTTCACGCCGATCTTCGCCATGGCCCGGGTAGCGGGATGGCTCGCACACATTCTGGAACAGCGCAAGGACAACAGGATCTACCGCCCCGAGAGCCTGTACAAGGGTCCCGCGCCGCGGCCCTGGATTCCCATCGAGAAGCGCGGACCGTAGCCCCTCACGGCCGTCCGTGGCCCGTCAGGCCGCTTCCTCACCGGCTGCTGCTGCCGCGGAATACACTCGCCGATGATAGCGGCTTGATCTCGAGTCCAGGAGGCGCACGGCGCTGAAGCCGACGGCCCCGGCAATCGCGGAAAAGCGACGCCAGGACATCGGGTGCGGCACCCATGGATTTGGCATCTCGATATCGTACTCGACGACGATGAGACGCCCGCCCGGCTTGAGCCAGGCCTTCACTTTTCTCAGGAAGCCTTCAGCATCAGGCTGGTAATGCAGAGAGTTGGCCATCACGACCCCATCAAGTCCCGAGATGTCGGCGAGAGTCGTGAAATCGCGGGCAATCAACTGGACCTCCAGGCGAGGAAACCGGGAGCGCAGGACCTGCTCCTGCTCACGAAGGGCGCGCCCGTCCCTGTCGACGGAAATGATTTTCCCTTCACCGCCAAGCAGCTCCGCGAGCGCGATCGTGAACGAGCCGGTTCCCGACCCCAGATCCGCCCACGTGGCCGGACCAGTCGTGACGCCTTCCGCGAGGAGGGCGAGGTGGTCTTCATGGGTCATGCGGACTGGCCTGCGATAACCGGCGCATGATATACTATGTACTGATCGCAGATCTGGCGGGCAAGGACCGCGAGGAGGAAAAAGAATGTTGGCCGAAATTCCCCGGGCGCGGCAGATCCCTGGTGAGGGGTTCCGCCGCTGGTTCACGGACGAGTACTTCGACCTGATCGTGTGGTACGAGGACGCGGACTCTCCGGGGACGTTGAAGGGTTTTCAGCTCTGTTATGACAAGAACGGCAGAGAACGCGCCCTCACGTGGACGCGTGACCACGGCTTTCAGCACAACCGGATAGATTCGGGAGAGATTCCCGGACACTCCAAGATGAGCCCGGTAATCGTCGCAGACGGAGAGTTCAGAGGAGACGCGGTGGCCGAGCTCTTCCGCAGGGAAGCTGCCGGAATCGATCAGACCCTCGCAAGCTTTGTCTACTCCAAAGTACGGGCATATCCCCGCCGTTCGAAGAAATGAGAGCTCGCGGGCGTCCTGTGTTGGCTCTGGCCCCAGCTCGGGGGCTCGGCGGGATCACTCGGCGCGTGTGCCGAGGCTGTTGACCACCTCGCGCCCGGCCGCGTGCATGACGGCGATCTTCTCCGCTTTCAGCCTGTCGCTGTTCGAGCGGACGTTTCCCTTGAGGACAATCACTTCCTTCGCCCTTGGCCATACCCCTTTTTTCTCGACGCTGACGACGATGTGGCCCGCCCCCTCGATCGTGGGGTCTTCGTTGATGACTTTCAGGATCTCGCTCTGAACCCTCTCTGCATCACGCATTCTCTGCCTCCCGCGCTGCGCTGTGCTCAGCGCATGCTTCCGCGCGACGGTGGCAGGTTGGTGGAACGCGCGAGCGCGGTGACCCCTCGAGAAGGGAGCGCGCTCGTGGCTGGCACCGCGCGCACCTTCATCCTACCCCAGCCGCGATGCGCTGTACAGGGCAGCGCGGAGCGCTCGATTCACAGAGCCGGAGGCTCGTCGGTAATCAGTCTCTCCCCCCGGGTGAGCTCGAACACGTGCCTCAGAAGCTCCGCGTCCTCGGGCGTCTGGGTGATGCCCCTGCGCTCGAACATCCTCTTCTGGATGAGGATGGCCTGGTCGACGGGACACTCGGTGATCTGGCCGAATGAACGCGCGTAGTTGCAGAAGCTGGCGACGTTGGTTCCCACGAACCCGTAGAGCATGCTCGAAACACCGATGATCTTGCCGGTGAAGATGCTGGTATTGATGGCGCTCTTGGCGTAGTCGCCAATGATGCTTCCCAGGAACTGTATCCCAGTATCCACGCGCCGGTGGGGAAACTCGAGCCGCACTTCGCCGTAGGTGTTCTTCAAATCGCTGGAGCTGGTGCCGGCCCCCAGGTTCACCCAGGAGCCAACATAGGTATGACCCAGAAAACCGTGATGTTGCTTGTTTGTGAACGACTCGATAATGCTTGCCTCGACCTCTCCGCCGATCTTGCAGGTCTCGCCAATGCACACGTTTTCTTTCAGGGACGCCCTCTCGATCACGCGTGAGCGCGCCCCGACGTAGACGGGCCCCTCGAAATAGGCAAAATCCCTGACTTCGACGCCCCGCTCCAGGACCACCGGTCCGCTATCGGTGTGAAAGACGGCGGTGTCGGCCACGCGCACGTCTTCCGCGGCGAAGACCCGCGGCTTTGCCTCCCTCCAGGTCTCCCGGCAGATCCTATGCTCGATGTTCGCTGCAAAGAGAGGCTCGAGGAACTTTACCACCTCGAACTGGTGATCGAAGGTTCGAAAAAGCTCGTCTTCCAGGAGCGGCAGTTTCAGCTCCAGGAGCCACGGGGTGACATTCTCCGGTGTCAGGGGCCGGGGGGCTGCCGCCGAATCCGGCAGAAAGGCAGCCGACACCCTGCTGCCGGCGGTCGCGACGAACGGCCGGGCGGATCCTGCCAGCTCACGGAGCTTCTCGATGTATCGAGAATCGGGCGCGACCGAAGCGTTGAGAAAAAGCTTCGGGCCCTCACGGGGAAGAGGTTGGGGATAACGGCGAGCTGCCAGACGGGCAAGGTAGCCGCGCACCACCCACGCCGGTGGCTCTCCCGCCGCTTCCGCTGCAATCTCATGGAGCGTCGTGCATGCGCACGTGACGGCAAACGCCGGGCGCGTCAGGACGATCGGGTTCATGTCAGACAGCAGGTGGTCCTCGAAGAGAACGATCTGTGCCGTCATGTGCTACTCCACCGTCACGCTCTTTGCCAGGTTGCGGGGCTTGTCGACATCGCACCCCCGCGCCACTGCGATCGAATACGCAAAGATCTGCAGAGGAATCACCGCCAGGATGGGAACGAGCGGATCCAGGGTGCGCGGCAGGAATATCGTGTCCTCGGCAAGAGATGCGACCTCTGTGTCTCCCTCCTGGGCCACGGCGATGACACGCCCTCCTCGGGCGCGCACCTCGTGGATGTTCCCCTGCATCTTGTCGCGGACCTCCGTCTGGGCCGCCAGCACAACGGTGGGCACGTCGGGCTCGATCAGGGCGATGGGTCCGTGTTTCATCTCCGCGGCCTGGATCCCCTCCGCATGGACGTAACTGATCTCCTTCAGCTTCAGGGCCCCCTCGAGTGCCGTCGGGTACTCGAACACCCTGCCGATGTAGAGGAAGTTCTCATTGTGCGCGTAGCGCAGGGCGATGTCCCTGATGCGATCCTTCTGGGCGATCAGCTCCCGGGCCTGCTCGGGGAGCTTTTCCATCGCATCGAGAAAGAGAATGCCGGCGCGTAGGGACAGACCGCGCATGCGGCCCAGGTGCACGGCGAGCAGGCTGAGAACCACGAGCTGGCTCGTGAAAGCCTTCGTGGAAGCCACCCCGATCTCAGGGCCGGCGTGCGTGTAGATGCCCTTGCCGCATTCGCGGGCGATGGTCGAGCCGACGACGTTGCAGATGCCGATGGTCTCGGCGCCCATGAGCCTCGCCTCGCGGACCCCGGCCAGAGTGTCCACCGTTTCGCCGGACTGGCTGATGGCGATGACGAGTGTCTCGGGCTCCAGAACAGGGTGGGCGTAGCGGAACTCGGAACCGAAGGAAACCTGCGTCGGCAGACGCGCAAGGGATTCGAGGAGATACTTGCCGATCATCCCCGCGTGCCAGGACGTGCCGCAGGCCACGATGTGGCAGCGCTTCATCTTTCGCAGGAGGGCCGCGTCCACGCCGCCCAGCCTCGCCGTGCCCTCGGCTCGGACAATCCTGCCGCGGAAAGCGTTGTGGATGGATTCCGGCTGCTCGGAGATTTCCTTGAGCATGAAGTGAGGATATCCCCCCCTCTCGATGTCGGGCAGGCTGAACGCGATCTGCTGAATGCTCTTGGTGACGGAAGCTCCCTCGAGAGTCTTCGTCTCGAAGCCGTCTCCATGGAGGATCGCTGCCTCCCCGTCATCGAGGTAGATGACATCCCGGGTGTGGGCCACCAGCGGAGCGGGATCGCTTGCTACGAGGGTATTCTTCTTCCCGACCCCGAGAACGATGGGGCTGCCGTGTCTGGCGACGAATATCGCGCTGGGTTCGCCGGCATAGACGACAGCGATACCGTAGGCTCCCACCAGGAGCTTCATCGCCCCCAGAAAAGCCGAGGAGAAGTCGCGCTCTGACCTGAGGAGCTCTTCGATGAGGTGCGGGACAACTTCGGTGTCAGTCTCGCTCGTGAACACGTGACCCTGCCCCTGCAGCGTGGAGCGAAGGGCGGCGTAATTCTCGATGATGCCGTTGTGGATGACGGCTATCCTGCCGGAGCAGTCCGCATGGGGATGTGCGTTGATTTCGGTGGGTGCGCCGTGCGTGGCCCAGCGCGTGTGCGCGATTCCCGCCGTGCACGAGGCGCCGCCGATCGCCAACCCGTTGGGATCCACGCCGCCGATCCTTCCGACGCGTTTCAGAAGGACCAGTCGTTCGTCACAGGCGACGCAGGCGCCCCAGGAATCGTAGCCGCGATACTCCAGGCGCTTGATTCCTTCGATGAGTACCTCGGCGTTCGCCCCCTCCCCCGCGTAGCCGAAGATTCCGCACATGTTTCATCTCCTGCGGGACAATAGCACGCCGGACGCCGGGGGTCAAAAGGCGACGTCGAAGCCGCGGTAGACGCCGGACCACGGAAGCCATTGGACATCGACGTTGCTGACCCGCGCCCCCGGCGGCCCCTTCTCCAGCCAGCCGATGAGCCGCGTGAGCCTCGCGGAGTCTCCTTCCGCGATCACTTCGACGCTTCCATCCCCGCGATTCGCAACGGTTCCGCTGAGGCCGAGAGAGCGGGCCTGACGCACGGTGGACCAGCGGAACCCCACACCCTGAACCTGGCCGTGAACGACCGCCCGCAGGCCGCGCGCCTCAACCGGAGCCGCCATCCGCGTCCCCCGGTTCGGGGACCTCACCTAGTGTTTTGCGTATCAGGGACTCGAGATCCGAGTAGTCATACGGTTTGTACACGACGGGATAGGGAATCGGGAACGCCGGCTGGAGGAACCCGCTGGTGATGATCACTCTCGTGTCCTCGCAGAACCGCCGCAGGAATCGGATCCAGTAGTCTCCCCCGAGGATGTCCATGCGGTAGTCGGTGACAACGAGATCCACGGGGTGATCGAGGATCTGCTTGATGGCGCCCACGCCGTCCGATGCAACGAGGACCTCGTGTCCTCTTTTTTTCAAAAAGTCCCGCAGGGTCAGGCGGATGGAATCCTCGTCCTCGACGACGAGGATGAGCGGCTTTTCACCCATGGTTCTCGCCGGAGGCAACCCGGGCAGCCGTAATCTCCTCGATGCGCGCGCACAGCTTCTCGAAGTCCAGCGGCTTCGCGAAGAAGGCGTCGGCGCCCTCGGCAATGATGGTCTGTTCCATGGTCGAGTCCGTGAGCCCGGTAATCGCAATGATCACCGGCGAGCCCAGGGCAGGGTCCTCCTTGATTCTCTTGCACAGCTTGTGACCGTCGATGCCGGGAAGGCCGATGTCCAGGAGA
>DATKLM010000159.1:0-19377 GCA_035542415.1 Spirochaetia bacterium | reverse complement strand
ATCCAGCCATGGACAAAAGCGCCAGGGTCATTGCGGTGGACGTCGGGGCTTCCGGGGGCAAATGCTTCGCCGGGGTGTTCGACGAGACGGGATTCTCCCTGCGGGAGGTCCACCGGTTCAGCCACGAGCCCGTCACGCTCTTCGCAGCGGACAGGACCGGGCGGGTGGAGGAGAGGACCTGCTGGGACGAGCTGTATATCTACTCGCAGATCGTGCAGGGCCTGCGGTCCTATCGACGCGATGTCGGCGAGACCGCGGACGCCGTCGGCATCGACACCTGGGGCGCTGACGGGGCCTTCGTGACGGAAGACGGGTTCACCCTCGGGCCGGTGTACAGCTACCGCGATCACCGGCTTGACGGGATGGTGGACCGGGTCAAGGCGCGGCTGGACCCCCGGCGGATCTACGAGATCACGGGAATCCACTTCCAGCCCTTCAACGTATCCAACCAGCTTCTCTGGTTCATGGAGAACCGGGCTGCCCTCGTGAAGAAGGGCGTCCGCTTCCTGCCGGTGCCCACGTTGCTTTCCTCCTTCCTCGGCGGGGTGAGCGCCGTGGATTCTTCCTGGGCAAGCGTGACCCAGCTCATGGACTCCAAGAAGCGCAAGTGGAGCCGGGAGATCCTCAAGGGCCTGGGCATCCCGGCGTGGCTCCTGCCGGAGATCGTGGCCCCCGGGACGGCTGTCGGCGAGCTGCGCGCGGAGCTTGCCTCCGCCCTGGGCCTGAACCGGGCCCGGATCATCGCCGTGGGATCTCACGACACGGCAAGCGCCTACGCGGCGGCGCCGATCTCCAGCGCCGCCAACGCTCTCATCATCAGCTCGGGAACGTGGTCCCTGGTGGGCAAGCTCCTGAAAAAGCCCATCACCACCCCCGAAGCCATGGCCGCCAACATCAGCAACGAGGGCGGCATCGGGAACGTCCGCGTGCTGAAGAACTGCATGGGCACGTGGCTCGTCCAGGAGCTGCGCCGCGCGTGGAAGACGCGGGACGGCCGGGAGCTGGAGTGGGAGGAGCTGAACCGTCTCACGGAGAAGGGGGCGCCGCTGGCAGCCTTCATCGACCCTGATGATCCGGGATTCTACAACCCGCCGAACATGGAGGAGGCGATCATCGGGTTCTGCAAGCGCACCAGCCAGCAGCCTCCGCGGGACCGCGGCTCCATTCTCCGCGCCGTCTACGAGAGCCTCGCGTTGAAGTACCGCCTGGTGTCGGAGCAGATCACGGCAGTGAGCGGAAAGCCCAGCACGGTCGTTCATATCGTCGGCGGCGGATCGAAGAACGCGTTCCTCAACCAGCTCGCCGCGAACGCGTGCGGGGTCAAGGTGGTGGCCGGACCCGAGGAGGCGACCGCCGTCGGCAACGCCATGGTGCAGGCGATGGGGCTGGGAATCATCGAGAAGCTCTCCGACGCGAAGTCCATGATCCGCGCGGCGTTTTCTATCCGCGAGTTCGCGCCCCGTGAGCGTGAGACCTGGGACCGGGCGTATGAGAAGTTCAGGACGTTCGTGAAGTAGCGCGACAATGAAAAGAGCGCGCCCGCCCCGCGAACGCGGGACGCGGCGCGCCCTGACTTTTTGCTGGGACCACCCTTGAGCGTTCAGCTCGCCTTGACCTCGATGCTCTTGGGCTTCGCGGCCGGGGTCTTCGGGAAGCTCAGGTTGAGAACTCCGTTCTTGAACTCCGCGGAGATCTTCTCCCGGTCCACTCCCTCGGGGAGGACAAAGCTCCTGCTGAAGCTGGCTGCCCTGCGCTCGCGCATGATGTAGCCGTTCTTCTTCTCTTCCTTCTTCTCTTCCTTGCGGGAGGAGAGGGTGAGCAGGTTGTTGTCCAGCTTGACCTCGATGTCCTTCTCGGTCAGCCCCGGAAGCTCGACCTCCATGAGGTACTCTGAGTCGCTCTCCCTCACGTCCACCGCGGGAAGGGTTGAGCCGCCGAAATTGGGCCCGACAAAGAAGTCGTCGAACCAGCGGGAGGCGTTGTCCAGCAGGTCCAGCGTGTTGGGTGAATAACGGATCAGGTTCATATCGCACCTCCTATTGTTTTCTTTGTGCACTCATGAATCCCGACCTTATTAATGCACGAACCATGCCAATCTAGCAGAAGTCTTCATAAGTGTTTTTTTAATAAAGAATTGCGTGAACTATTGGGCCGGCTTGGGTCTCCACGGAGAGGTCCGTTTCTGAGTCACTTTGATTCATTAGGAAACATCATGCGGTATTTTGACTCACAATGAGTCACTTTTCATGGGAAGCCATTCCTGCTACCTTTGCGCGGTGGGCCATTCTGAACCAGCAGGGCTCCTCTCCTCATTCGAGCAGTTTGCGCCCGGCATCGGTGCCGGAGCTGACGACGAACGGCCCGGATTCTGGCTTGCATGCCAGGGCAGCAGCCTCCTCGTCTCGCGCGGGGACGGCGGGCTGGCCGTGCCCTTCTCCCGGGACCTCCAGGCCCTCGGCCTGCCCGGCGGCAGCTCGCACGTTCTGGGCACGATCGACGGCCACCCGTGCCGCGCGGTGGGTGTTCCGCTGAGCGTTCCCGCTCCGGAAGGCTGGAGCTTCGAGGGACTGCGGTCCCTGTTCGACGGCATTTCGATGGGCTTCTTCGCCGTTGCCGCCCGGGCACTGGAGATCATCGAGTGGGACCGGTCTCACCGGTTCTGCGGTGCATGCGGCACGCCAACGGTCCCGCGCCCTGGAGAACGGGCGCGGGAGTGCCCCGGTTGTGGAAGCCTGAGCTACCCGCGTATTTCACCCGCGGTCATCGTGGCTGTCGTGCGCGGCCCATCCATCCTCCTCGCCCGTGCTGCGCGTTTTCCGCCCGGACTGTACAGCGTGCTCGCCGGCTACGTGGAGCCCGGGGAGACGCTCGAGGAGTGCGTCCACCGGGAGATCCGCGAGGAGGCCGGCGTCGAGGTGAAGAACCTCCGCTACTTCGCGAGCCAGCCGTGGCCCTTCCCCCATTCCCTCATGATCGCCTTCACCGCGGAACACGCCGGCGGGGAGATCGTGGTGGACGGGACGGAGCTGAAGGACGCCGGCTGGTACACCGCGGATGCCCTGCCCCGCATCCCGGACCGCATGACGGTGGCGCGGCGGCTCATCGACTGGTTCTGCGCCGAGCACGGGGGAGGCACGTCACGATGACGGAAAAGAAACGCTGCGGCTGGGAGTCCGCCGACGAACGGATGGTCCGCTACCACGACGAGGAGTGGGGCTGTCCCGTGCACGACGATCAGCGGCAGTTCGAGTTCCTTGTCCTGGAAAGCGCGCAGGCCGGGCTGTCGTGGCGGACCATTCTCTCCAAGCGCGACGCGTATCGCGCCGCGTACCGCGGGTTCGATCCCGCGCGCGTGGCGCGCTTCGGGGCGCGCGACGTTCAGCGCCTGCTTGGGGACGCGGGGATTGTGCGCAACCGGGCGAAGATCGAGGCGTCCATCTCCAACGCGCGGCTGTTCCTCCGGATTGCGCGTGAGTTCGGCAGCTTCGACGCGTGGCTCTGGGACTGGACCGACGGCGTGCCGGTGGTCAACCACCGCCGCTCCCTCTCCGACATCCCGCCCCGAACGCTTCTCTCCGACCGCATTTCGAAGGAGCTGAAGCAGCGCGGCTTCAAGTTCCTCGGCTCCACGATCGTCTATGCGCACCTGCAGGCCGTGGGTATCGTCAATGATCACCTGGTGAGCTGTTACCGCTGGCGGGAACTGGCCGGCCGTGCATAGACGGCTCCTGTTCGTCTCGCGCTGCCGCGGATTTCTCATCGTGCTCCTCACCCTCGCGCTGAAGAAAGTGCCGGGGTTCGCCCGCGTGCTCTGAGAAGCCCCCCGGGGCGCCGTGGGGATTGCTCCCTTGTGCCGTTTGCCGTACATTCCCAGGTGATGAACGAAGTCATTGCCGTTGTCGAGGACGAAGATGACATCCGGGCGCTGGTTGCCGTCGGGCTGACAAAGGAGAGCTACCAGGTCCGCGAGCACGCGGACGCGAAGGGCTTCTTCGCCTCTCTTCGGTCCGGCCGGCCGGATCTCGTCGTGCTGGATCTCATGCTGCCGGACGCGGACGGATTCGAGATCTGTCGGCGCCTTCGCGCCGACAGCAGCCTCGCTTCCATCCCCGTGATCATGCTCACCGCCCGGGCCGGTGAAGCGGACCGCATCCGCGGGCTGGAACTGGGCGCGGATGACTACGTCGTGAAGCCGTTCTCTCCGAAGGAGCTGGCGGCCCGCGTGAAAGCCGTTCTGCGCCGGTCCGCCCCGGAGTCCGCCCGGTCGCGCATCGACGCGGGAGGCCGGCTGCTCATCGACGGCGACACGGTGGAAGTGCTGGCGGACGGCAAGCGGCTGGACCTGACGCAGGCGGAGTTCCGTATCCTCCAGCTCCTTGCCTCCCGCATCGGCTGGGTCTTTTCCCGGGAGAAGATCCTCGATCACCTCTGGGGCAACGAGAAGAACGTGACCGACCGGTCCGTGGACGTTCACGTGAAGCACCTGAGGGACAAGCTCGGCGCGCGCGGGTCACGGATCGTGAATGTCCGAGGCGTCGGTTACAAGCTCGCCGCCGCTGATGCGGCACCGGAGGGCAGGTGAAGCGTCTTCTGCTGAGCCGGGTCTTTCGCGGTCTCGCGGTGCTGTGCGCCATCATCATTGCCGCCTTTCTCGTCTTCACCGTCTCGGTGGTCCGCCGGATGACGTTCGATTCGTTTGCCCGCGCGCTGGAGGAGGCCGCGCTGACGGCGAAGGCCGCCGCCGCGCCGCTCATGGCACGGGGCAGGAGTGCCGAGCTGCAGGCCCTGGCGGATGCCATGGCGCAGGAAGGTCATGACCGCATCACGCTGATCGACGCCCGCGGAGTGGTCCTGGCGGATTCCGAAGAAGACCCGGCGAAGATGGAAAACCATTCCCTTCGCCCCGAGGTTGCGCAGGCGCTGCTCGGGGAGCGCGGCGTCTCCGCCCGGCTTTCCAGCACGGTGAAACGCTGGAACGTGTACGTCGCCGTGCCGGTGCTCGTCAACGGCCAGGTGCGGGGTGTGGTGCGCGCAAGCGCCCCCCGGGCGGAGCTGGAGGCGGCGTACCCGCGGCAGGAGGAGGCCGTGTTCATTTTTGCCGCGTGCCTCCTCGTGGCCGGACTCCTGAGCGCGCTCGCATTCGCGAAGGCCGTCCTGTCGCCTCTGCGCGATCTTGCCGGCGCGGTGGCGAGGTTCGCAACGGGAGACTTCGGAGCGCGGCTGCACCTGCGGCGCGGAGACGAGATGAGAGGGCTCGCCGAGGGCTTCAATGCGATGGGAGAGCGCGTGCAGGAGCTTTTCCAGGAGAGCGCCCGTCGCTCCCAGGAGCTGGACGGGATCTTCTCTTCCGTCCAGCAGGGAATCGTCCTTCTGGACAGGGGCGGGCGCATCCTGCGAGCCAACCGGGGGTTCATCGATCTCGCCGGAGCTGCTCCGGTGGAGGGAAAGACCCTCTGGGAGCTGGTGCGCGCCCCCCGCCTGACCGAGCTGCTCCAGGACGCGCGGTCCACCGGAGAGCGGAGGTCGGAGGAGGTGGCCTGCGGGGAAGGGTGGCTCCTCTGTACCATCCAGCGCATGGCGGGCCGGGACGAGCTCATCGTGGTTCTTACGGACACCAGCGACATCCGACGGCTGGAAACCGTGAAACGGGACTTCGTCGTCAACGCGTCCCATGAGCTTCGCACGCCGCTCACCTCCATCCGCGGATCCCTGGAGATGCTGGAGGACGAGGTGGAGGGGGAATCGGCGCGCTGGGTGGACGCCATCCGGCGCAACGCCGAGCGGATGTCGGCCATCGTGGAGGACCTGCTCCTCCTTTCCCAGCTCGAGGCCCGCGGCGCCGAGCCCGCAAGCGAGCCGGTGGACATGCGGCGGATCGTCGATGACGTCACTGCCATCTTCACGCCGCGCGCCCAGGCAAAGGGGCTTGCGTTGCACGTCTCATTCCCCGGTTCCCTCCCTCCGTTCCATGCGGATTCGTTTCTCCTGGAGCAGATGCTCGTGAACCTCCTGGACAATGCCCTGAAGTTCACCGACACCGGAGGCGTCACGGTCACCGTGTCCACCGACGAGGACGGCTGGCTGCGGATCGAGGTCTCCGATACCGGGATCGGCATCGCCGACGAGCACATTCCGCGGCTGTTCGAGCGGTTCTACGTTGTGGACAAGTCGCGCTCCCGCAAGCTCGGCGGCACCGGGCTCGGTCTCTCCATTGTGAAACACATCGCCCAGAGCCACGGCGGGAACGTCGCCGTCGAAAGCGCTCCGGGGCGGGGCACGCGATTCATCGTTCGCCTTCCCGCCGAGACCACTCGCAGGAATTAACAGGAAATTAACAAAACCTTCACCCGCGGCTAACGTGCTCTCCGAACATTGGCCGTGCGTTTTGACGCGCGTGTCTCTATCCACTGAAGGAGGAAAACGATGAGATTCCACAGGGTCCTGGCAACGGCTGTCATGGTCAGCGCACTCGCGGGAGCGGCCTTTGCGCAGTCATTCGAGTTCACCGGCGCGGGCGCCACGTTCCCGGCGCCGCTGTACACCAAGCTCTTCGACCAGTATTCGAAAGAGTTCGGAACCAAGGTCAACTACCAGGCAATCGGCTCCGGCGGCGGGCAGAGCCAGCTCAAGAACCGCACCGTCGATTTCGGAGCGACCGACGTTATCATGACGGAGAAGGACCTGGCGGGGGCTCCGGCGGCAATCGTGCACGTCCCGATGGTTGCCGGCGCGGTGGTTCTCACGTCCAACCTGCCGGGCAATCCCGAGCTGAAGTTCACCGGGGACGTCGTGGCCGACATCTTCCTGGGCAAGATCAAGAAGTGGAGCGATCCGAGGATCACCGGGGCGAATCCCGGCGTGAAGCTCCCTGACATGAACATCACCGTCGTTCACCGCTCCGACGGAAGCGGCACCACCGGCGTGTTCAGCGACTACCTCAGCAAGGTTTCCGACGAATGGAAGGAGAAGGTCGGCAGCGGAACCTCCCTCCAGTGGCCGGCTGGCGTTGGAGCCAAGGGGAACCCGGGCGTCGCGGGGCTCGTGAAGCAGCTCCCCGGCAGCCTCGGCTACGTCGAGCTGATCTATGCCCTGCAGAACAACATGCCCTATGCCCAGGTCAAGAACAGGAGCGGCAACTGGATCAAGGCCACGCTCGCGTCCACGAGCGCGGCGGCCAACGTGCCTGTTCCCGAGGACGTGACCAAGATGAGCCTGACCGATTCATCCGTTGCCGACGCGTACTCGATCGCCACCTTCACCTGGATCATCCTGTACAAGGATCAGAGCTACGAGAACCACAAGGACAAGGCCAAGGCAGAGGCTCTCCTCAAGATGCTGTGGTGGATGACCCACGACGGCCAGAAGTACGCCGAGCCGCTGTCCTACGCCACGCTGCCGGCGAACGTCGTCTCCAAGGCCGAGTCGATCCTCAAGTCAGTCACGTTCGACGGAAAGCCGTTGCTCAAGGAAGGCGGGATGTAGGATACTGGCGGAGCAAGGGCCAGGCGAGGGAGAATGCGCAACCCCCGTAGTTCCAGCGTCGCATTCCGAACAGCGATCTATCTCGCAGGGATCGCGGTGAGCGTTCTGCTCATCGCGATCTTCCTTTCTCTTCTGCTGTCCTCCCGGCCCGCGCTCGTCGCCAACGGATTCCGCTTCCTGACCGGAGCCGACTGGGACCCCGTGACGAACACCTTCCATTCCCTGGCGTTCGTCGTGGGCACGCTCCTGACGTCTCTCATCGCTCTCGTGATCGCAACGGTCCTGGCCCTCGCCCTCGCGGTCCTCATGGGGGAGTATTTCAAGACGGGCGTTTTCGCGTCTGTCATGAGAACGGCGGTGGAGCTCCTGGCCGGTATCCCGTCCATCGTCTACGGATTCATCGGGCTGTTTTTCCTCGTGCCGGTCGTCCGGGAAGTGCAGATCATTCTCGGGGTTCCGCCCTTCGGCGTCGGAATCCTCACCTCCGCGATTCTGCTGGCTTTCATGGTGCTGCCGTACTCCGCCTCGATCGGGAGGGAGATGGTCAGCCTCGTTCCGATGGACCTCAAGGAGGCGGCCTTGTCCCTGGGCGCCACTCCCTCTGAGACCATCTGGAGAGTGACACTCCCATATGCCCGCTCGGGCATCCTGGGCGGCGTTTTTCTCTCCCTGGGCCGTGCGCTCGGGGAGACCATGGCGGTCACCATGGTGATCGGGAACTCCAACTCACTGACGTTGAACCTCCTGGCACCCGGCAATACAATGGCGAGTCTCATTGCGAACGAGTTCTCCGAGGCGACGGGAACCGTCTACCTGGCGAGCCTGATCGAGATCGCGCTTCTCCTGTTCGTGATCAGCACGGTGATCAATATCCTCGGGAAGCTCGTCATCAACCGCATGGTGGAGGCAGTGTGACATGGGCGACACGATCGTGCGCCTGCCCGGCGACGACACTCCGGCGACCCCGGGCGTGCTGGTGAGCAAGACACGCACGGTGGACGCCGAGCTGAGAGCCCGGCTCCGCGGGGATACCGCTTTCCGGACCGGCGTGCTCGTCCTTTCCCTCGCTGCCACTGTTCCGCTGATCCTCATCCTCGTCTTCATCGTCGTGCGCGGCGCCTCGTCGATCAACTGGCAGTTCCTGACGGAGCTTCCCAAGCCCATCGGCGAGACCGGAGGGGGAATCTCGAACGCCATCGTCGGGACCATTCTCCTCATCATTGTTGCTTCCGTCGTCTCCATCCCGTTGGGCATCTTCGCCGGCGTCTTTCTCTCGGAGAGCGCAAAGACCGGCCTCGGCAGGGTGACGCGGCTGTCGGTGGAAACCCTCATGGGCATTCCGTCCATCGTCATCGGGATCGTCGCCTATGTCTGGGTGGTGCGCCCCCTGGGGCACTTCTCCGCCCTCTCCGGCGGCGTCGCCCTCGCCATGATCATGCTTCCCGTGATCACGCTGTCGACCGAGGAGACGCTGCTCATGATACCGCTGAGCCTCCGGGAGGCCGCGCTGGCCCTCGGCGTCTCCTACCCGCGGACCGTCCTGAAAGTGATCCTGCCCGCCGGGCTCAGCGGGATCATCACCGGGACGCTTCTTGCCGTGGCCCGCGCCGCGGGGGAGACCGCGCCCCTCCTGTTCACGTCCTTCGGCAGTCCCTACATGGAGATGAACATCCTCAAGCCCATGGCATCCCTGCCGCAGACGATCTTCTACTATGCGACGAGCCCGTATCCGGAATGGCAGTCCCTCGCCTGGGGCGCCTCCTTTGTTCTTCTCGTCCTCGTGCTCGCTCTGAATCTCGTGACCAAGCTGGTAACATCAAGATGGAAGACTCAGTTCTAACAGCGGAAAAGGTCATTCTGGAGACGCGCGGGCTCACCGCCGGCTTCGACGGTAAGGACATCGTCAAGAGCGTGTCTCTCGCCGTCCCCGAGCAGAAGGTCACGGCGATCATGGGGCCTTCCGGCTGCGGGAAGACGACATTCATGCGCTGCATCAACCGCATGCACGAGCTCGCTGCCAACGCGCAGGTCAGCGGAGAAGTGCTTCTGGACGGGGAGGACGTCTACCGGCTCAATCCCATCCTCCTGCGCCGGCGCATCGGCATGGTCTTCCAGAGGCCCAACCCGTTTCCCACGATGAGCATCTACAACAACGTCGTTGCCGGCTACACGCTCAACGGGGCCCGGATGGATCGCGCCGACCGGGACCGGATCGTGGAGGAGACGCTGCGCCGCGTGACGCTGTGGGACGAGGTGAAGGACGCCCTGTATCGCCGCGGCACCTTTCTCTCCGGCGGCCAGCAGCAGAGACTCTGCATCGCGCGGGCGCTGGCGATGAAGCCCGAGATCATCCTCCTGGACGAGCCGACCTCCGCCCTGGACCCCAAGGCCACGGCGGCCATCGAGGAGCTGATCGTTTCCCTGAAGGGATCGGTCACCATCGTGCAGGTCACGCACAACATCCCGCAGGCAGCCCGCATCTCTGACTATACGGCGTTCATTCACCTCGGGGAGCTCGTGGAGTTCGGGCCGACGAACAAGCTCTTCACGGTTCCCAAGGACAAGCGGACAGAGGAGTACCTGTCCGGCAAATTCGGATAGGAGTTTTCATGCCCATCGCCCAGATCGAGGACCTGAAGGCGCGCGTGGTAGCCTACGCGCGGCTCGTGGAGGACATGATCGAGCAGTGCCGCTCGTCCCTGGTCAAGCGGACCCCGGAAGTCCTGAGCGCTCTCGTCAACAATGAAGAGCCGCGCGCCAACGAGCTGGAGGTCGAGCTGGAGGAGGAGTGCACGTCCCTCATCGCCCAGCACCAGCCCATGGCGCGGGAGCTCCGCACGCTCCTCATGGTGCTCCGCATGACGAACGACCTGGAACGGATGGCTGACCATGCCGTGAACATCGCGGAGGCAGCGCTCGAGAGCATCGGACTGTCCACCATACGGCCCGACGCGGATCTCATGACGCTCTTCGACGAAACCATCCGGATGGTGGACAGCGCCGTGCGCAGCTTCATCAGCGACGATGCGGAGCTCGGACAGCAGGTCTGCGAATCCGACGCCTCGGTGGACCAGCGGGCCACGGACATCCTCGAGCGGATGAGCTCGTCCATGACAAATGATCCGTTTACCATTGAAAACAGCCTCTGCGTGCTGAAGATCGCGGCGAACCTCGAGCGCATCGCGGATCTGTCTACCAACATCGGCGAGGACGTCATCTACATGACCGAGGGCCGCGTGATCAAGCACCATAGACTGGAGGAGCGGTAGGCGAGGTGCCCCTCCGTGTCGCCGCCGTCGACGTCGGAACCAACGCGATCCGCTTCCTGGCGGTGGAGCTGGACGGGGAGGTTCCTGCCCGCACGCTGTCGGACAAGCGCTTCCCGGTGCGGATCGGCCATGGGGTGTACTCTACAGGACACATAAGCCCGGACGCTGCCTCCGCCGCCGTGGAGAGCCTGACCACGGTAGCGGCGAGCCTGAAGGAGCTCGGGGTCGAGAAGTACCGCGCCGTGGCGACAAGCGCGGTGCGGGAAAGCTCCGACCGCCGGAGGTTCCTGCGGAGCGTGCGGGAACGGACGGGTCTCGTCGTGGAAGTCATCTCGGGAGCGGAGGAGATGCGTCTCGTGCACAAGGCCGTGAGACGCCGGCTTCTCCTGGGACCGGATCGGTGGATTCTCGTCGAGCTCGGGGGAGGGAGCCTCGAAGTGGCGCTGGTAGACGCTGACAAGGTGCATTGGTGCGAGACGCGCGCCATGGGAGCGGTCAGGCTCCGCGAGCTCTTCGCGCCCGGAGGGACCGAGCCGCGCGGTTTCTCCCGTATCGTCGCGGAGTACGTCGGCTCACTGCGCCTTCCCCCGCACGCTCGGGAGGCGAAGACCCGGGGATTCATCGCCACGGGGGGGAACATCGAGGCGCTCGCGCGCCTGGCAGCCCCGGCGCACGACGCGGGCGCGCCGGCCCGGATCCCTTTGCCGGCGCTGCGCAAGATCACCGAGGAGCTGGCGAAGCTCCCGGTTGCCGAGCGCACGCGCTTCTACGACCTGAAGCCCGACCGCGCGGACGTGATCGTTCCGGCGGCGCTGATGTACGTGTACCTCGCCGAGCTCCTTCACGCCGAGGAGCTCATTGTGCCGGGAGGCGGAATCCGGGAAGGCATCATCGAGGACCTGGGGGAAAAGCTCACGGCGAGGCGGGAGCCCGGCGTCGACGACGTCATCGAGGACGCCGCCGCGCTGGGACGGAAGTTTTCCTTTGAGGAGGGACACTCCGTCCACGTTGCCCGGCTCGCGGTGCAGCTCTTCGATCAACTTTCGTCCCTCCACGGCCTGGGCAGGCGTGAGAGGCGGATCCTCGCCGCGGCGGCCGTCCTGCACGACATCGGGGACTTCGTCAGCCTCAAGAGTCACCACAAGCACTCCGCCTACCTCATCGCCCGCTCCGAGCTGCCCGGCTTCACCTCCACCGAGATGTTTCTCGTGGCGAATGTCGCCCGCTACCACCGCAAGGGCGGACCCAGCCTCGCCCACCCGCAGTTCGTTCTCCTGTCTCCGGCGGACCGTGACCGGGTGCGCCGGCTCGCCGCGCTCATCCGCATCGCGGACGCCCTGGACCGCGAGCATCGGGGCCGCATCCGCAGGATCTCACTCCTCCTGCGCGACAGCGGGTTCGTCATCACGACCGGAGAAAAGGACGACCTTCTCCTGGAACGGTGGGCGCTGGAAAAGAAGAGCGACGTCTTTCGCAAAGTGTTCGGCGTGGACATGACCCTGGCTGCCAGCAGTGAGGCTGCCGATGGCTGAGCCCCTCCGTTCCACCCAGGACCTGGCCGATCCGGCGCTCTACATCGACCGCGAGCTGAGCCAGCTCGACTTCTTCCGCCGCGTCCTGGAGGAGGCCCAGGATCCGGCGAACCCCCTCCTGGAGCGGGTCAAGTTCCTTTCCATCGTGAGCTCCAACCTCGCGGAGTTCTTCATGGTACGAGTGTCCGGGCTCAAGCAGCAGATCGAGGCAGGCGTGAGCGAGGTCACCGTAACCGGACTCTCCCCGTCCGCGCAGCTTGCGATGGTCCGAACGGCAGCCCAGGACCTCATGCTGGATGCGCGCGCCTGCATGCGCGGGCTCCTGCCGCTCCTGGAGGAGGAGGGGATCCGTATCGTGCCGTACGCGTCCCTCCAGGGAGAACGGAAAGCCACCGTGGACCGCTACTACGAGCAGGTCGTCTTCCCCGTCCTGACGCCGCTGGCCGTGGATCCGGGACGGCCGTTTCCCCACATCTCCAACATGAGCCTGAACCTGGCCCTCGTCATCCGCGACCCGGCCGGCGAGGAGAAGTTCGCCCGGGTCAAGCTGCCCAGCACCCTCCCCCGGCTTCTTGCCGTGCCCGCCGGCGAAGGTGAAGAACCCCGCGAGGACTTCGTCTGGCTCGACCAGGTGGTAGCGGCGAACCTCGGGTCCCTTTTCCCGGGCATGCGGGTCGTGCAGTCGTTTCCCTTCCGAGTCACGCGGGACGCGGAGGTTTCCATCCAGGAGCTCGAAGCCGAGGATCTCCTGGAGACGATCGAGCGCGGCGTCCGCCAGCGAAGGTTCGGCCGGGTGGTGCGCGTTACGGTTGACCAGGATATGCCGGCGTCCATCAGGAACCTGCTTTCCGAAAATCTCGAGATCGATCGACAGGACGTGTACACCCTCGAGCCTCCCCTCGGGATGAGCGATATCATGCAGCTCCACGGCATCGACCGCCCCGACCTGAAGGACCCGCCCTTTGTGCCGGTCACTCCCGCGGCTTTCCAGGAGCCGGAGGGGAACATCTTTGCCGCGGTCCGGCGGGAGGATATCCTCCTCCATCACCCGTACGACTCCTTTGCCCCCGTCGTGGAGTTCCTGGACCGGGCCGCGCGCGACCCCGCGGTTCTGGCCATCAAGCAGACGCTCTACCGCGTGGGCCGCAACTCTCCGGTGGTGGAGGCGCTCCTGGAAGCCGCGCGAAACGGGAAGCAGGTCGCCGTGCTCGTGGAGCTCAAGGCGCGCTTCGACGAGGAGAGCAACATCGAGTGGGCCCGGGCGCTGGAGCGGGAAGGGGTCCACGTCGTGTACGGCCTGCTCGGCCTGAAGACCCACTCCAAGCTCGCTCTCGTGGTCCGCCAGGAGGGAGACCGGATCCGGCGCTACGTGCACCTGTCCACGGGAAACTACAACGTCGTCACGGCCCAGCAGTACACCGACCTGGGCCTGTTCACCTGCGACGACGACGTCGGGGCCGACGCGTCGGACGTTTTCAACTACCTCACCGGCTACTCCGACAAGCGCGACTACCGGAAGTTTCTCGTGGCGCCGATCAACCTCCGCCGGAGGCTGGAGTCGCTGGTCCGCCGGGAGATGGAGCATCAGCGAACGGCCGGCACCGGGCACCTGATTTTCAAGGTGAACGCCCTGGTGGACCGGCCCATGATCCAGCTCCTGTACGAAGCCTCCCAGGCCGGCGTGAAGATCGATCTCATCGTGCGCGGGATGTGCTGCCTGCGACCCCAGGTTCCCGGCGTCAGCGAGACCATCCACGTGACGAGCATCGTGGGAAGGTTTCTCGAGCACAGCAGGATCTTCTGGTTTCACAACGGAGGGAAGGAAGAGGTCTACCTGGGGAGCGCGGACCTCATGATGAGGAATCTCGACCGCAGGGTGGAGATCCTCTTTCCGGTCACCAGCCCCCGTCTTGTGCGGGAGCTTCGAGATGAGGTACTTGCCGCCTGTCTCGCTGACACGGTCAAGGCGCGGATCATGACCCCTGATGGAACGTACGTCCGGGCTGCGGCCATGGCCGGGGAGAAGCCGTTCGACTCCCAGGCCGAGCTGATCCGCACAAGAAGAATTGCAGGAGGTGGATGATGGAGCTCTATTTCCTCCGTCACGGCGACGCCGGAGCCCGCGAATCCTGGGCCGGCGACGATCGCGACCGGCCCTTGAGCGACGAAGGGAAGGAGCGCACGCGCCGGGAGGCGCAGGCACTGGCCGGACTGAAGCTCGGGATCTCCCTCATCGTCTCCAGCCCCTATGCGCGCGCCTGGCAGACCGCGGAAATCGTGGCCGCGGCCATTGGGCTTTCGGACTCCCTCGCCCCTGACGAGCGCCTCGAGCCCGGTTTTGACGCCAGCGCGCTTCGCCAGATCCTTGCCGACCACGCGGAGGTAGGGGCGCTCATGCTCGTCGGTCATGACCCGGACTTCACCGAGACCATCGGGGCATGCATCGGCGGAGGGCGCGTGGAATGCAAGAAGGGCGGCCTCGCGAAGATCGACCTGAAGGACCCCCAGCGCCCGCGCGGAACCCTCCAGTGGCTCCTGCCGCCGCGCCTCCTGGCGCCATGAGCATGGAGGTCGAGGCGAAGTTCGTCGTCGACGACCTCGTCTCGTTCAATCGCCTCAAGTCTCTGGGCGAGCTCGCCGGATTCACGCTCACCGGCGGCGAGGACGTGTCCGTCCACGACGGTTACTGGGACACGCCGGGCCGGGCGCTTCTTGCGGCCGGCTGGGCGCTGCGGTTCCGCGCCGCGTCGGGCCGGCTCCTGGTCACGGCGAAGTCCCTGACACCGGCGACGGGGCCGCTGCACGAGCGCGAGGAGCTGGAGATCAGCGTGGAACGCTTCGGCCAGCCGCGGGACTGGCCCGACGGCGAGCTGCGCCGAAAGATCCTCCCCCTGATCGGGGACGAGCATCTTGCGCCCCTTTTCGAGGTCGACCAGCGGCGCTTCGTCCGGGTGGCTGCGCGGGACGGCCGGGGGGCCGTTGAGATCAGCCTGGACCAGGTCGAGCTGCTCGCCGGCGGCCGGCACGGAGAGTACTGCGAGCTGGAGGTCGAGCTGCTGCCGGGAGGGACCCGCGAGGACCTTGCCTCGATCCTTGCGGCCTTGGAAGGCACGTTGTCCCTCGTTCCCGCGTCACGCTCCAAGTTCGAGGAGGGCCTGCACCTCCTGGACGGCGGAACGGGCCTTCCTCAGCCGGTTCGACGCGGAGCCCCCCGCCGGACCGCCATGCGCCGCCCTGCCCCTCAGCCAGGCAGGACGCGGGAGCTGGAGGTTCCCGCGGGGGTCTCGCATGAGGCCGTGCTCTCTGAGCTTGAGCGACTCGGCTACCGGTCCAGCGTCAGGTCTCTGACAGAAGAGACGCGCATCTACTTCGACACGCAGTCCGGATCTCTCCTGAAGCAGGGGCGGGAGCTGTACTTTTCTCCTGCCCGGACCCGGTGGCACCTGCTGCAGGAGGGTTCTCTCGACAAGGCGCAAAGGGGAGATCCGGAGGCGCCTCCTTCGACAGGACTTCTCGGCCTGGCGTTGAAGCCTCTCACGCGGGGACATACCTGCATTCCCTACCTGGAAGCGCGGCTCCGGCAGACTGTGCTCTCCGTGCAAAGCATCTCCACGCCCCGGCTGCGGCTTGCCGTTCGGGCGTGGGAGTTCCGGTCCCTCCTCCACGACGCCCCGGCGGCCACGGCACTCACGCTCTCCCTGGATGGCCAGCAGGTCTCTCCGATCGAGCACGACTACCTTCTCGGCCTTCTGGAAAACAGCCTCGGCATCCGCGAGCTGGGGGGCACGCTCCTGCGGCTCGGTTTGAACCGGGTCGGGGTGCCGGTCCCGGGGACGCCGCTGCCCCGGGAGTTCCTGCCCGCGGACGGCGATTCGATGGCCACGGTGTGCAGCCGGATCCTGAGCGGCGAGGCGTGGCGCATGAAGGCGAACACGCCGGGGGCGATCCGGGACCTGGACGCCGAGTTCGTCCACGACCTGAGGGTCGCGACCCGGCGTGCTCGCTTTGCGTGCCGACTGTTCAAGAAGATCCTGGGAAAGGAAAGGCAGGAGCGCATCAGGAGCGAGCTCTCCTGGATCGCCGGACTTCTCGGAGGTGTCCGTGACGCCGATGTGCTGCGCGGGCGGCTGGAGTCCCAGGCCGCGCGCGCCGGTGTCCTGCCCGCTCACCTCGAGCAGGTTGCCGGGCTTCTCGAGGCGCGCAGGCGCGCAGCGCGTGAGGCGCTCGTCCCCGCGCTCGAGTCCAGCCGCTACGCGGCACTGCTGGCGGAATTGTCTGCCCCGGATTCGCAGCACGAGACTCCGGCGGACGACGCGCGCGGCGGGCCGCCGACCGCGCGGGCGGCCGAACCGGCGACCGAGCCGGCTTTCGAACCGGCGACCGAGCCGGCCCGCCGGCGCACGAAAAAGGCGCTGGCCCGCATCCTTCCCTGGACCAAAGTCAGCCCGCCGGAGATGTCCGCCGTCGACCTCCATCGGCTTCGCATCCTGTTCAAGCGCCTTCGCTACACGGCGGAGTTCTTCTCTCCGCTCCTGCTCACGGACGTGGCGCCGCTCGTAGAGGAGTGCGTCGTCTACCAGGACTGCCTGGGCCTTCACCAGGACGCGAATGCCGCGGCCGCGGCCCTGGCAGTGCTTGCTGAGGATCCGTCGCTCGCGGGCTCTTCCGCGGCGCTTCTGGCCCTGGGCGCTCTCCTGCAGGTCCAGCGGGAGGTGATGAGGGAGCAGCGGGAGCGCTTCAGCGCGCTCTGGGGTTCAGCGCGTGAGCTCATGGAGCGATGGCAGGCACTGCTCGCCGGCGCGGAGAAGCGCCCGTGAGCGGCGCCGGGAGCGCCTCATGACGGTCGTTGCCGTCTACCATCTCAAGGGCGGAGTCGGCAAGACGACGACGGCCGTCAATCTTGCGTGCCTGGCGGGAATGGACGAAGGGAGGGCCCTCCTGTGGGACCTGGACCCGCAGGGCGCGGCCGGGTTCTACCTCGGCCGGGCGGCCGGAGAAAAGAAGGCGGGACGGCGCCTCATCGAAGGGAAGGTCGAGCTCTCCCGGATCGCGCGGCCGTCCGGCGTTCCCGGGCTGGACGTGCTCCCGTCGCGGTTCTCCTACCGCAAGCTCGATCTGCGTCTCGCCGGCCAGCGGCGCCCCCGCGGAACCATCGGCAGGATTCTTCGTCCAGCGAAGGACGCGTACCGCTGGGTCTTCCTGGACTGTCCGCCGGGGGCGTCCCTCCTCGCGGAGAACGTCTTTCGCGCCTCGGACGCGATCCTGGTTCCGCTGATCCCCTCTCCTCTCTCGATCCGCTCCTTCGAAGAGATCGCCGTCTTTTTCTCCCGAAAGGGGCTTGACCGCTCGCGCCTGATTCCATTCTTTTCAATGGTCGAGAAACGCAAGCGGATCCACCGGGAAACCATGGCGGTGTTTTCCGCGCGGGAAGGGAACGCCTGCGTGTCCGTCATTCCCGCAATGTCGGACATTGAGAGAATGGGAGTGACACGCCGGCCCGTTGCGTACTTCCGCCCGCGCTCCGCGGCCGGAAAGTCATACCGCGCGCTCTGGGATGAGCTGAAGGCAAAGCTCGGGGAGAAGAGCTGATGCGCGCGCTGGACGCCGTTGCCTCCAGCATCGAGGCAACGCTCCAGAAGCTGTTCGAATCCTCCCCGCGGCAGGCGCTTGCAGGCACGGACAGGATCGTCGTGCTGAGCGACTTTCATCTGGGGGACGGCAGCTCGCGCGACGACTTCCTTCCCAACGGCGACCTGCTGCAGGAGGTGCTGGCCCGATACTACCTGCCCGGCGGCTGGTCTCTCATCCTCAACGGCGACATCGAGGAGCTGCAGAGGTTCTCCCTGGAGTCGATCCAGCGGCGATGGGCCTCTCTGTACGAGCTGCTCCGAGCATTCGAGGGGGGAGCCGCGGTGTACCGAATCGTGGGAAATCACGACGAGGCGCTGTGGCATTGCGGAGAGCGGATCGGCGCCCGCTCCCTCCTGTCCTCTCTCCGCCTGTCCTGGGGAAGCGACACCCTGTTCGTCTTTCACGGCCACCAGGCGACGATCTTCTTCGAACGATTCAACGACGTCTCGGGATTCTTCCTGCGTCACGTGGCGCACCGGCTCCACATCCCCAACATCCCCGTTCACTACGAAAGCACGAAGCGCTACCGCACCGAGCATCGCGTCTACGGGTTCTCCAGCGCCCGCAAGATCGTCTCCGTTATCGGGCACACGCACCGTCCCCTGTTCGAGTCCCTGTCCAAGATCGACACGCTGCGGTTCCGCATCGAGCAGCTCTGCCGCGACTATCCCACCGTGTCACCGCGCGCCCGGCGCGCCATCGAGACCGTCGTGGAAGGCTACCGCGCCGAGCTGAAGCATCTCTGGGAGAAGGACCGCAGGGACGGCCTGCGGAGCGGGTTGTACAACGAGCAGCTCTCCGTGCCCTGCCTCTTCAACTCCGGCTGCGCCATCGGAAAGCGGGGGCTCACCGCCATCGAGATCGCCGAGGGGCAGATCGCCCTGGTGCACTGGTTCGACAGGAACCGGAGCGACCGCTACCTTCCGGGCACGGCCGGCCGGCAGCCGGCGGCTGCGGTTGCCTCCGCGGATGGCGATGGGGCCTGGCACCTGGAGGGAACTGAGTACTACCGCACGGTGCTGAAGAAGGACCGCCTGGACTACATCTTCGCAAGGATCCGGCTCCTCGCCTGAGCCGCGCCGTTCCCGCAGCGGTCGAAGAGAATCGACCTGCCGGCCTTTTCTGCCGACAATCAAGGCATGGGAGAGCTGGAAGGGATTCTCATTGACGCGCAGCACGGGATCGAGTACCGAGCGGTCATGAACCCCGATCGGGGAGGGTGGCTCGCCCAGTGGCGGCCTGCCCGAGCCCTGAAGAAGTTCATGACCTTCTCGTACATCACGCGGAACGAGCGCTTCGGAACCAGGCACGAAGCGCTGGAGTTCGTGCGATCGAACGCGCGGCTGATCGCCGCCGGCGAGGTCTAGGGCTGCCGCGGTATGCCGCGGCATTTATCAGCTGCCGCGGTATTTGTCAGCCGCCTCGTCTCTCCTCAACCCTGAGGAGGGGGAACGAGCTGCACG
>DATKLM010000158.1:0-31287 GCA_035542415.1 Spirochaetia bacterium | reverse complement strand
AATCGAAGAGGAGATGCCTGCTCCTGATGGTACCGTCCCCCGCCGCCAGCACGGCTCTCTCCATGACGCTTCGAAGCTCCCGCACATTGCCCGGCCATCCGTGACACCGCAGGGCCTCGGCCGCGTCCGGGGCGAGGGGGGCGTTCGGCCTGCCCAGGAGCGCCAGGAAGTGCGCCGCGAGGAGCGGGATGTCGTCCCCCCGATCGCGCAGCGGTGGGACGCGGATCGGCAGGACCCCGAGGCGGTAGAAGAGGTCCTGGCGGAACCGCCCGACGGACGACTCCTGGCGCAGATCGCGATGGGTGGCCGAGACGACTCTCACGTCCAGGGGGATACTGCGGCTTCCCCCGACCCGTGTGAGCTCCTTCTGCTCAATCACGCGAAGCAGGCGCGCCTGTGCGGCGGGCGACATGTCGCCGATCTCGTCGAGGAAGAGCGTGCCCCCGTTGGCCCTTTCGAAGCAGCCGGCGCGGGAAACCGCGTCCGTGAAGGCGCCCTTCTCCGAGCCGAAGAGCTCGGTTTCCAGGAGCGTCTCGGGAAGCGCGCCGCAGTTGACCGCGATGCAGGGCGCGCCGCGCCGGCGCGAGGCCTCATGGATGAACCGCGCCACCAGCTCCTTCCCCGTTCCGCTCTCCCCCTGGATCAGCACCGGGGAGTCCGATCCGGCATAGCGCAGGACGAGCTGCTTCACTTCCTGCATGCCGGCGGTTTCACCGAGCAGACCGGAGAGCAGCGTCTCTCCGACGGCGCCGGCGGCCGCGCGCCGCGCGTCCGCCCCGCGTACCGCGGTCCTCAGCGTGCCCAGCAGCTCCGCCAGGGCGAAAGGCTTGACGATGTAGTCACATGCCCCGCCCAGGAGCGCCTCCTTGATCAGCCGCGCATCGCTCAGCGCTGAGAGCATCACCACGGGCGGCGCAGCGGGGCGCGCGACAATCCGACGCAGCACGGCGATCCCGTCCACGTCGGGGAGATTGATGTCCAGGATCACGACATCGGCGCGCTCGCGGCTGACAGCCTCGATCCCGGCAAGCCCCGTGTACGCGGAGACGACGACGTAGGGGTCGGGAAGCACGCTTGCGAGGGTTCGATGAGCAGATGGATCGTCATCGATGAAGAGGACTTTTACCATCTCTGCGACTTTATGATCTGGTTCGATTATACCGGAGCGCAGCAGCGGAAACAAGTCCGCGGAAAAGGCACGAGCGCTGTTCTTAGTTCATGGACGGCTTGAAGCCCGTCTGCAGGATGATCTGGTGCAGGGGCCCCTTCTTGCTGAAGGCATCCGCCCATCCCTTTTCGGGCTCGGCGTGGAACACGATCTCCGTCGTTGCCTTGAGCACGACCCACGCCTCGGACTTCAGCTCTCCCTCCACCTGCCCGGGCCCCCAGCCGGCGTAGCCCGCGTAGAGACGGACCATCGGCCGGTCCTCCGGAGGCAGGGGGCTCCACTGCGACGTGAGGAAGTCCACGACGGCCTGCGTCACCGGTTCGAAGACAACACCGTCCGCGGGGCGTTCCCGGTGCTCCGACTCGATGTCCGGATCGAACTCGCTGTGGAGGATGAACAGGATCTCCTGCTGGAGCGGCCCGCCGACGTAAATGGGGATGGACGCCGCCGGACTGTCCTCAAGCCCTTCGGCCAGCTCGCCCAGCGTAAACTTCGAGGGCCGGTTCACGACGAGGCCGAAGGCGCCGTTGTCATCATGGGTGACCATGAGAACAACGGAACGGTAGAAGTTGGGGTCCATGAGCGTGATATCAGACACGAGCATGTATCCGCCGAGATAGCGGGGATCTTCAGCAGCATCGGGTGTCTCGTGGCGGCCGCTCGTCTCGTCCATGTCACGTACAATCTATCGCAGCGTCCCCGCGGTGACAACGCCCGAACACGCCGGCTCCGCGCCGGAATTTGACCGGCAGCGCCGCCGCGGTATATCGTTGAGGCGATGCGCGAAGGAAAGCTTGTTCTCCTGCACGGATTCACTCACGCCGAGGCCATCGCCATGATGCGCGCCGTGAAGGCGGCCGCGCCGGATCCGGCCGACATCGCCTTTGCCGTGACCACGGAGACGAACCTGGAGTGGAGGGTGAAGGACCTCGTCGGCCAGGTGCGGGAAGAGCACGAGTTTCTGAAAACGAATCCCCCGGACCCGGAGAAGGGGATCAACGACTAGGCGCGCCCCGCGGGACCGTCTGCGGCCGGCGGGCGCACCAGGAAGAACAGCAGCGCGATTGCGAGCGCGGTGAGCGCCATCACGCGCGCCCCGGTTGCGGGCCCGAAGCGCCCCATGAGATTTCCCGTGAGCCACGGGAAGAGAATGGCCCCCGACAGACCGACCGCCTGCGCGAACCCCATTGCCGTGCCCGCTTCCCGGGAGAAAGCCCTGCCGACCAGGGCATAGACTGTCGGTGTCACCGGACCAAGCCCGAAGCCGGCGAGCAGGAAGCCGGCGACCGTGGGGACAACCCGGCCCGCGCTGAGATTGACAATCGCGATTCCCGCAAGGAGTGCCGCGACGCCCCCGAGAAGGACGAGGCGCGGGCTCGATCTCAGACCCAGCCAGGCAGCGCAGAGCCTGCCAAGCGTGAAAGAGACCCAGAACCCGGACGTGACGAGTGCCGCCTCCGCGATGGAAAGGGCCGTGGACTGGTGCATGTAAACGGCAATCCACCCGCCGAAGGTCTGTTCCGTTGCCGCCGAAAAGAAGAGGGCGGCTGCAAGCACCCAGAGAAGCGGAGAAAGCAGCAGTCTGCCGTCTCGCGCGCTCGTGACGTCGGGCGCCAGCTCAGCTCCTTCCGCCGGGGAGGTGCCGGGCCGCGGGATCGGGAGAACAGCCACGAAAGGAACCTGGCTGAGAATCACTGCTGCTCCCACCCACATCGCGGGAGCGCCCGTGTGCACGGCTCGCATGGCCAGACTCGCGGCCGCTGGTCCCCCGAATGCGCCGATGCCGAAAAAGACGTTCATGATGTTGAGCGCGGAGACACTCTTGCCGGAATAGGCTTCTGAGAGCAGGACGCTCGCGCTGAGCACCACAGCTCCTCCGCCGGCACCCGACAGAAACGCGGAAGCAGCAGTGATCGAAAATGATCTTGAAAAAGTGAGGCAGATCGTTGCGACGGATTCGAGGATCATGGCGAACAGCAGAACGCCTTTGCGGCCCAGGCGGTCGCTTAGAGGGCCGGCCGCCAGAGGCGAAAGTGCGGCGCCGAAAAACAGCAAAGAGATGATCACCCCGGCGTTCTGAAGAGGAACACCGCTTCTGGAGGCAAGCTCGAGAAGCAAAGGGCCGATGCCGGCGGTGATGATCCCGATTCCAGTCGTGATCATGCACAGAGTGACGAGCTGGGCTGAACGACTCGACATGTCCTGGATCCTCCTGTCGAACCCAAGCCTACTATCGAATCGCCCTTCTCATGTGTCGTCGAAAGACATTCCTTTGATGGTCCGGGGCCAGATTTCGCTCGGCAGCATGCCGAACTGTCGTTTGAACGCCAGGCTGAAGTGGCTCAGGCTCTGATACCCCACGCGATCTGCCGCCTCGCTCACGGAAAGCTCTCCGAGGGCGAGCAGGGCCTTGGCTCGGGAGAGCCGCGCATTCCTCGCGTCGTGGAAGATCGGTACGCCGAATACCGCCCGGTAGGCCCTCTTGAGCGCGGTTGCGCTCATGCCGACCAGTCCTGCAAGCTCGCGCAGGGATGGCAGGTCGTCCAGCCGGCTCTCGATGATGTCGCGAGCATCCTGGACCTTGCGCACGTCCCGCGGTCGAAGGCGCGGCTCGTCGGCAGACACGTACCGGGCCTGCATCCGCTCGAGAACAAGCGCAAGGATTTCCAGCGTCTTCGCTTCGACGTAGAGCCGCCGCAGCGCCCCGTGCAACGGACATGCCTGGATCATGGCCAGGCTCTGGAGCGCCGCTCCGGGTATCCGGGCGCTCAGGAGCCACGGCTCGTACGGCGACGGATCTGACGCGGGTCCGGGCCCTCGCGGCAGTCCAAAGTCCGAGGCGACTTCCCGCATGAAACTGCTCGAGATGAACAAGCATGTGAACCTGGCCTGGGTATCCCGCGGCGCCAGCATGGCGAGCTTCGTGAGGGGGTACAGGAGCATCTCCCCCGGGTGGTAGGGTCTGACCGGGAGTCCCTCGACGTAGTTCATCACCGTCCGGTCGGACAGGTTGAAGCAGACCTTGAAAGGATCTCCGTGCACCTTGAGCTCAAAAACCGAATCCACCGCGGTCACGGCGCGACAATCCTGGAATGTCAGGTCACGGTTGAGACCGAGCATGCGAACGTCCACGGATCCCTCGTCGAGCGGATTCTGCTGATGGGTGTCGAAGAGTCTGCCGTCCGCGGAAAGGACTTCCGTCGGGGCGAGATTCCTCCAGCGCATCCGGAGCCTGTGTGCGATATCAGTTCGCATCGAGAGCCCCCTGCGCGAACCTTGGTTCAGCGCCGACGTAGAATGTATCTCGTTTGAGCTCAGGCGGCCACGAATGACCGCGCGGCGTTGAACGCGGCTTGGCCGCGATCTTTCTAGATGGCCCGGGCCGTGCGCTCGGGCTCGGCTTCCGCTCCCTCCTCCCTGTGGACGAGCCGCGGCATCCGACCGCGATAGATTCCTTTGCTTCCTCTGCTCGTGTCGATGACAGACTGCATTTTCTCCCGTACCTCGACGCTCATGGCGAGGGCAGCTCCGCGCAGCAGGTGCGCTTCGGCTTCCCCCGAGGAGCTCGCCGCGGGGGGATGAACCGGAGAGCCGATGACCACGGTCACCACGGGCGGCACGGGGATCGTTCTTCCCAGGATGCGCACGGCGGCGCGCCCGCGCCAGGTCCTCTCATGCAGGACCGTCGTGATCGGGACTACCGGAAGCCCCAGCCGGCATGCCAGCAGAAACGCCCCGGGCCGGAAAGGCTGCAGCTCCTGGCTCCATCGGTAGCACTCTCCCTCGGGGAAGAAGTGCAGCAGCCCCAGGAGCGAAAGCGCACGGCCGGCCGCGCTTTGGAGGGAAAGAAGCGCGCCGCCGCCCTCCGGAATGGGCAGAGCGCCCAGGAGGCGCACAAACGTGCCCAGGTACGGGATGAGCGCAGTCTCCTCCAGCATGGTGAAGTACGTCCGCCGCGGCCTGATGGCATGCGCGATCACAGCCGGGTCCATGATGAGCGTGTGGTTGCTCACGAGAATCGCCCGCCTCAGTTCCCTCAGGTTTTCCCGGCCCCTGATCCGTATCCGGTAGAAGAACCAGTTCACGGGCCGTACGAGCACCATGATGAGCTGGTACACCGCCTGGAACGGGATGAATGACGGGGTGAAGCCGACAATCGGATTTCCCCTCCTATACGCCATGCCTCGTCCCCCGCGTCCCGCTCATCGCAGGGCCCGCCCTTTCCAGAACACGGCGCGTCCGCTCGACGCCTGGCCGATGCTCCACCACGCCATGTACAGGAGATGGAGGAACATGATGGGGTAGAGCAGGGGCGCCCACCACGCCAGACCCCGGTCGTACAGCGCGATGGCCCATGCGGCCAGGAACAGTGCAACGCAGAAGAAGATGAACTGCGCGCCGGGATTTCCCGTGATGAAGAGAATGGGAAGGAGCGCAAACGGCAGCACCACGAGACCCACGAGGAGCGTGACGGCCACGGCGAGGAACAGCGTGCGGTGCTTGGCGAAATCGTAGATGTTCTTCGAAATACCGTTGAAGGAGGCCCGATAGCCGTCGTACATGCGGCACCGCACGTGGGCGCGCATGTCGAGGAACACCTCGCGGAAGCCGGCCCGCTTCAGCTCCCGCGCAACCCCCACGTCGTCGCTGATCTGACCCTTCACGGATGACCAGCCCCCGATGGCCTCGAACGCTCCGCGCCGGAAGATGATCATCTGGCCGATGGCAAAGGAAAGGCCGGGCGCGCGGGTGGCGCCGATGAGCCACAGGGGAAGCAGCATGGCGCTCATGATGTAGATCGCCGGGACGATGAACAGCTCCCCGAGGGTGGCCAGCTCCTGGGAGACATAGCCCGAGACGCAGTCTGCCCGATGCGCCTCGATGTTTGTCACCGCCCATGACACGCTCTGACGGCCATGTACGGTGTCGGCGTCCGTGAACATCAGGTAGTCTCCCTGCGCCTGGTCAGCGAGCTGCTGCATGGCGTGCGTCTTCCCGCTCCACCCGTCCGGGGCCAGCGGCTCACCGCGGATGGCGCGGATCAGGCCGGGTCTGGCGCGCGCGTACGATTCGATGATCTGCCACGTGGCGTCGGTGGACTGGTCGTCCAGCACGACGACTTCGTAGTTCGCGTAGGTCTGGTCGAGGAGGGAGTCCAGGCAGTGGGCGATGTTCTTCTCTTCATCGCGCGCCGGGATGAGGACCGAAACCCGGCGGCCTCGGGTGAGGCGGGGCGCGCGTGAGCCGAGGCGCAGCCACAGGACGTTGGAAAGGGAAAGCAGGAGGAAGTAGATAGCGCCCAGGATGAAGAGGAGCGGCAGCACTCGACCCATGAAAGAACAAACCGTCACAAGCAGCATTCACTCGCTCCCATCATGCATAGGACTTCTATGCATAGACAGACGATGTAAAGCTACTTCTTCCCGGGTGCGTTGTCAATCAGGTGCCCCGGATAGGAATGGCTTCTCCTTGCCGATAAGAAGACATGATCTCAGATATCGGTCCCGGGGCTTCCGTCGCCATGCTGACGCGCTCCCTGCAGGGTCTTGCCGACATCCTCAGGAGCTCGAACGAGCAGAGCCTGAACCTCGCGAACAACCTTCTGCGGGCGCAGGTGCAGGAAAAGATCGCCGACGTATCCCTGGGCGCGAAGATCGACACGCAGGCCTGACGCTCCGTGCCTCTTTCGCGCTGACAGCCACCACCTCCTCTGCTACACTCCCGCACATCATGCGCGACCGGCGGCCGAGCCATCGCCCTTTCGACAAGGGCTTCTTCACCCTCGTTCTCGTCCTGTTCCTCTACGCGGTCATTCCTCTAGCGGAGATCTTCCTCTTCGTGTTGCTCGGATACACGATCAGCATCTGGCTGGTCATCGCCATCGCCGCCATCGCCGCGCTTCCCGGCGTTCTCGTGGCCCTGAGCGAAGCGCGGCGCATCCTCCCCCGGCTGCGGGAGAGGATCCGTGATGGCCGCTCCCCGGGCCGTGAGATCGCCAGCCTTGCCGGTATTCTCGCCGGCTGCCTCTTCCTGATCACCCCGGGATTCATTACGGACGTGCTGGGATACCTGCTCCTTGTGCCCCCGTTCCGCGCCGCGCTGACCCGGGCCATCGCCCGCGCGATGAAGGGGAGCTATCGGGACCTCCAGCGCTGGCTCGAGGTGAACGGGATCGGCCCTAGAGCCTGAAGATCCGGTACCCCAGGAGAAGAATCAGGTAGTAGAAGTAGGGGAAGATCAGGGCGACCCTCCACGGCCGGCGGCCGATCCCCGAGAGGACTCCGAGCCCCAGGGCGTGCAGGCGACGCGAGACCTGCTTTTCCTTGCCTGCGAATACCTCGAAGCAGTTGCCCGCCCACAGAGAGATGCCGGGATTGAACTCCTTCTTGTGCCGCAGGAGCCACCGCTCCTTCCCCGCGACGCCGGTGCCTACGAGGAGCAGAGACGGGGACGACTTCTTGATGGCGGTGACGATGTCCATCTCGACGCCCCGCGGGAAAAAGCCGTTGAACCTCCCGACGACCCTGATCCCGTGAAACGACCCCAGGAGATTCACCTCCGCCGTCTCCAGGAGGCTCTTGCGGGTGCCTAGCAGGTAGACCGATCCCTTGCGCTTCTCGATCACGCTGAGCAGGCGGATGATGAACTCGAACGGGTTGAACAGGCTGAGGCGTCCCGCGTGAAGGAAGCGGGCGCCGCGGACGATGGGAAGCGCGGTAGGGAGCACGAGGGCCGCGTCCCGCAGGCAGCGGGCCAGCTCGGGATCATGGCGGGCCTTGAGCAGCCCCCGGAGGGAGAGGAATACGATCTGGTTGTGGGTCCCATTGTCCAGCAGGTCGGCGATGACCTGCGCCGCCATGTCCGGATCAAGGGCGTCCACCGGCACGTCGAGCACCTTGATCCGCTTTACCTTTTCTCCGCCGCTCTCCACGCGTCCTTCTCCTGTACAATCGTCCGCACCGCCGCGATGGCGTAGAGAGCGGCGGTCTCGACCCGCAGGACGCCGCTCCCCAGGTAGGCGGGACGGAATCCCGCAGCCGTCAGAAGATTCACCTCCGCCGGCGAAAGCCCCCCTTCGGGCCCGACGAGAATGCTCACACGATCCGTCTGCCCGGCCAGCAGCTCATGAAGCGAACCGGCGGAGAGCCTCTCCTCATGGAAGAACAGCGCCGTTCCCCAGTCCCCCCGGCCCGCGGCCAGGGAGGCAAGTCCGCGCGGCTCCTCGATGACCGGCAGGCGCGACCGGCCGCTCTGCTGCAGCGCCTCGCGGGCCACCCGGGCCAGTCGCGCCTGCCGGACGGCTTCGTCCGCGGGCCTTACGAGGGTGCGCTCGCTGAACAGCGGCACGACGCGCGACACTCCCGCCTCGGTTGCCTGGCGGATAATCAGATCGATTTTCCGTCCTTTTGGCAAGCACTGCAGGAGCGTCAGAGAGAAGCCTCCCGGGGGGACCTCGTTATCCCGGTCCGGGAGGAGCTCCGCCAGGCACCGGGTCTTGTCAACGCGGAGAATCGTCATTCGATACCGCGAGCCTTTCACATCCACCGCGGGAAGCTCCGCCCCTTCGCGGAGGCGCAGGACGCGGGCCAGGTAGCGGTGATCATCACCCGTGAGGGAGAGGCGCGCCTCTCCGGCGTAGGAGCTCGGGAGGAGAAACTGCTTCATGAACGGCGCCCCCGGGACGGCGCCCGACTCCGCGGAACGCGAGAGTACTCGCTCGGCGAATACGCCGTACCGCGGAAGGGGCGCCTTCTAGTTCTTCGCCTGGATCTCGTGGCTGGCCAGCGCCTTGACGGCGGCCTGGAGCACGATGTCGAAATCCAGGTCGTACAGCGGCGGATTGTTGTTCGTGCGGTTGGCCTCGTTGCGCACGAGCTTTCTCAGGTACCGGTCATTCAGGGTGATCCCCCTGGCGTGCAGGCCGGCGATGAACGATCCAACCTGCTGGTCCGAGGCCTTGGGATTGGCTTTGACGAAGTCCTTCAGGTACGTGCCGTTGAGCAGATCGTTCAGCGCCTTCTGGTCGGCGTCCGACAGGGCCGGCTCTTCGATGGCCTTGTCGGGCTGGATGCCGACCTTGTCGATGGTCACGCCGGAGGGGAGGTAGTAGCGCGCCGTTGTCAGGCGGAAGCCGCCGTCTCCCAGGGACATCACGGTCTGCACGGACCCCTTGCCGTAGGTCTTCTCTCCGATGAGCGTGGCGCGGTGATGATCCTTGAGCGCTCCGGAGAGGATCTCTGATGCCGAGGCGGAGTACTTGTCCACGAGGACAACGACCGGCGTGTCCGGATCCACGAGCATGCGGTTTCTTCGGGCGTTGTATTTCACGTTTTCCCGGGCCACCCGTTCACTGCGGATCTCCACGATGAGGCCGTCGTCGACGAACAGGTTCGCCATGTCGACTGCCGCGGAGAGAAGGCCCCCTCCGTTGCCGCGAAGATCGATGATCAGCGACGTGTATCCGTTGTCCTTGAAGAAGCGCAGCGCCTCCCGGGAGCGCTCCGCGGTCTGCGGCGTGAACTCCGTGATGCGCAGGTACCCGATCCCTCCCGGGATCATGGCGTACTTGACGATGGGAAGCTCGATGACGTCCCGCGTGATGGTCGTGTCGAACGTCACCGTGTCCCCGCGCTTTACCGTCACGGTCACGTCCGTCTTGGGCGTGCCGCGCAGGCGGTCCACGATCTGGTCGATGGACAGCTTGTCCACGGGCTCGCCGTTGACCTTGATGATGATGTCTCCGGCGGAGATCCCGGCCTTGTACGCCGGGGTGCCCTCAATGGCGGTCACCACCTCGGCGCCCACCTTGTCGATCTTCGTGATCGTCAGCCCTACTCCGCCGAAGGTGCCCGTGGTGGTGTCCGAGATCATGCGCCAGTCCGCGGCGGTGGTGTAGGCGGAGTAGGGATCGTTCAGGGATTCGAACATTCCCTTCAGCGCGCCCTCATACAGCGCCTTGGGCATGGCCTTGTCGGCGTCCACGTAGTTGTCCCGGACGTATCGGAACATCTCGCTGATGGTGCTCAGGTACGCCTGGGTCTCATCCTCGGGGCTCCCCGCGAGAAGGCGCGGGGAAAAGGTGAAAAAAGCAAGGGCCGCGAGCAGGACCGCCGTGACGACAACCCAGACGACCCGTTCGCGAGTCTTGAAAAGTTTCATTCAGCGCTCCAGATCACTACCATACCATTTCCGCGGCCTGATTTGTCAACGTGGAAGCCGAGCGGCTTGACCAGCCTTTCAGCCGCTGTCTAGACTTCTGCCAGACATGACAGCGCGGCGCGCGTTCGTTCTGGCCGGTTCCTTGTGGGAAACGACGAGGTTCTTCATCGTGATCTCCCTCCTTGTGCTCCTTTTCCGCTCCGCGGGCGAAGGGGGGGCATGGATCATCCCCTGGCTGCTCCTGGGCGGCACGGGGAACCTTCTGGTCGCGGTCGGGGGCATCATGCTTTCCCTGTACCCGCAGACCTACGGTCAGCTCATCGGGTTCCTGAGACTGGGCAAGATCCTGTCGATTTTCTCGTTCCTCCTGCTGATCCTCTCCGGCGCGGTTGGAATGTCCGCCGCGGTTGAGCTGGTGAAGATCGGAGCCTACGGCGTGGACCAGGGCGCCGTTCTCTTCGCCATTTTCATTCTCGACCTCCTGTTCCTCGCGGCGCTCGTGGCGTGGAGGAAAGAACCCCAACCGGCGGCCTAGAGAAGCGTTCGGAACACGAGCATGCGGCACAGGGCGACATATGTTCTTCTTCTCGCGCTTGCCCTCGGGATCGGGGCCGGGCCGGCCGTCTACGCGGCCGCGGAGCCCGTGCTTGTCTTCTCCCCGCCGGCCGGCAAGTTCGGAATGATCAACCGCGGGGACAAGGTCGAGCTGAAAGTGACGGTCACCAACCGCGGGGCCCGGGCCGCGGAGCTGAAGCTCGTTCCCACGTGCACCTGCATGACCGTCGAGCCGGAGAGCGCCGTGATCCCGGCAGGAGGCGCTGGGACATTCACGCTGCGGTACGATTCCTCCGACGACACGGGAATCACGCGCAAGGACTTTCTCGTCGTGACGGACCCGCCCGGCCTCGCCAATCCCTATTACTCCCTCCTGGGCACGGTGAGAGCCGAGCGTCCGCCGGCGTCGTCGGGCACCTGGACGCGGCCGGGCGCGGCCGGTGAAGAAGCCCGTCTCTCCGTCTTCTACTATTACACTCCCGGGTGCCGAACCTGCGAGGAGTTTCTCGCCGTGGAGATCCCCCGGCTGGAGAAGGATCTCGGCGTGAAGATCGCCCTCGAGAAGAGAGACCTCACGCAGCCCCAGGCGCTGGAAGAGCTGTCGCGGGCCGCCTCCTCCGTCGGCGACACGGTGCGGGCGGTCCCCGTGCTGCGGGCGGGAAGCGCGCTTCTCCAGGGAGACACGGAGATCCGCGCCCGGGTGCCAGACGTTCTGCGCGTGCAGATCCGTGCGCGCGGCGCCGGGGTTCCGGCCGCCGCAGCCCCTGCGGGTACCGGCCTTCCGGGCACCGGCATTGTTGGCCTCGGCGGCGCGTTGGGCGACCGTCTTGCCGTCCTGCCCGTCATTGCCGCCGGGCTCGTGGACGGGGTAAACCCCTGCGCGTTCACGACGCTGATCTTCCTCCTCGCATCCCTTGCCCTTGCCGGCCGCGGAAGGAGAGAGGTCCTCGTGATCGGGGCGCTCTTCTCCCTTGCCGTGTTTCTCACCTACCTGGGTATCGGGTATGGTCTCTTCACTGCCCTGCGTGCTGCCACCGCCGTGAACGTCATTTCCGTCGTCCTGCGCTGGGTTCTCGTGGCTGTCCTCGCCGTGTTCGCCATCATCAGCCTCTATGATTACGCGCTGATCCGTCGTGGCCGGCCCACGGAGATCCTCCTCCAGCTTCCCCCTGTGCTCAAGAAGCAGATCCACAATTCCATCCGGACACGCGTGCGGACTGCCGCCATTGCCGGCAGCTCTCTCGCGCTCGGCTTTCTCGTGTCGGTGTTCGAGTTCGCCTGCACGGGCCAGGTCTACCTTCCGCTTCTTACCGTCATGGCGCGCATGCGCCGCGGTCCCGAGGCCCTGGCGCTTCTCGTCCTGTACAACTTCTGCTTCATCATTCCCCTGCTTGTCGTGTTTGCCGCGAACTACCTCGGCGTCAGCTCGCAGCGGATCACCGCGCTCTTCCAGAGGCACATGGGAGCGACGAAGGTCGTCCTCGCCGCAGTGTTCGCCTGCCTCGCGGTGGTCACGCTTGTCGGATGATCCGGCTTCCGCTATCCTCTGAGCTGGCCGCCGCCCGCGGGCGCGCGCCGGGAGCCTCCGCATGGTAGTGAAAGGCGACCTCAAGCTCGAGATCGACGACAAAGGCCTCGAAGTTCGCGCCACACTTCTTCCCCGGGACGGCGGCTCCGATCTCTCCCTGGAAAGCGTGCTCGGCCTCCTCGCGGAAAAGAAGGTGCGCGAGGGAATCGACACGGAGGCAATCGACAGGGCTCTGCGGACCGCTGCCCGCAAGAAGAGCGAACCGGTGAGCTTCGTCGCTGCCGCAGGGCAATTGCCGCGGCCTCCCGAACCGGAGGGCGTGGATTTCGAGCCCCTGCCCATTCCGGCGCGCCTCGCCGCGATCTCCAGGTCCGTCTTCGAGAAAGCACCGCCCCCGCACGGCTACCGCCTGCGCGAAGAAAAAATCAAGAAGGAAAAAAAAGTGCTCCGCAGGCAGGCCCTGCCGTTCCTCCCTCCGAAGGAGGAAGTGCAGGTGGTCGTTGAGAAGCGGACCGTCCGTGAGGATGTGGCCATCGATCCCGCGGTGACGGCGACCGGATTTGTTGCAAAGGGCGCGCTCGTCGCGCGTGTCCGCCCCGGGCACGCCGGCCGTGAGGGGAGGAGCGTGTTCGGGAAGCTCGTGCCGGCCGAGCGCGGGGAGCAGAATGCCTTCCTGTTCTGCGACGGCCTGCAGCGCACCGGCCACGAGGTGAAGGCCGTCACGAGCGGCTTTCTCCGCCGGGGCGCCGGCTGGGCTGACGTTGTTCCCTACCGGGACCACGTCGTGCGGCTTGCCGCCTCCCGGGACGGCACCACGTGCCTCCTCTCCTTCGAACCGGGGGACCCTTCCGCCCCGATCCCGGGCGGCGACGACGTGCTCGCCGAGGCCGCGAAGCTCGGGTTTGCTCCGCAGGGTCTCCTCCGGGCCGCGGAGATCGGGGAGCTTCTCAGAAAGGCGGTCGCGGAAGGCACCTCGTACGCCGAGCGGCCCCTGAGCCCGACGTCTGACGGCTCCGCCATTGTCACCATCTCACCCGACAAGGTGCTGGCCACGCTGACGCTGAAAAAGGCGCGCGGCGTTGGAAAGCCGCTGACGCTGGCCCTTGCAAGCGACGCCATCCGGCTGAGCAAGGTCCGCAAGTACGACCTCGAAGCCGTGAGGAAGGATCTGCAGGCTTTCTTCAAGGGCCCCGAAACCGAGCTCGTCGACTATCCGCTTGCAACAGGGAAAGCTCCGGAGAAGGGGAAGGATGGGACCGTCGAGTGGATTGCCAAGTTTCTTCCCGCGGAGGAGGCGGAAAGAATCCGTTCACTCGCCCGCGGGCGCGCCGAGCAGCTTTCCGGGCTTGCTTCCATCCAGCAGTTCCCCCTGGAGCGCGTGGAATCGGTCGGCCGCGTGTCTCGCGAATCGCCCGTGGTCCGGGTCGTGCCCGGCAGCGTCGGCGCCTCCGGCGTGGACGTTTTCGGCACGTCGGTGCCCGGGCTCAGGGGCACCACGCCCGAGGTGCGGCTCTTCGAGGGGCTCCAGCAGCGCCGCGAGCTCATCGTGGCAACGGATGAGGGCGTGCTGGAAAAGGGAAGCGACGGCATGGCCGTGCTCCTGCGGGTGCGCAAGCACCGGGACGCGGACATAACCGTCACGGTGTCCGACGACCGCATGAAGGGGACCCTCACCTTCGTGCCCGCAGCGGGAACCGGTTCGACCATCGACGTGAATGAAGTCCGGGAGCGGATCAAGGAGGCCGGCATCGTCAAGGGAATCGACGAAGCGGTGCTGACGAAGGCGCTGGACAGCGTTGCGCGGGGGAAGCTCTTCAAGGACCTTGTCATCGCGCGCGGAAAGCTCCCCCCGGAGGGTCAGGAGGACCGCGTCATTTTCCACATCCGGCTGGCCACAGGACGCGCCGTCACCCTGATGGACGACGGCCGCGCGGACTTCCGCGCCCAGGACAGGATCACCCACGTGGGCAAGGGCGTTCACATCGCTACCGTGAAACCGCCGCCCCTGGAGGGCCTCGACTCCTGGGACGTGACCGGCAGGCCGCTGCCGCCCGCGGCCGGGGTGCTGACCAGCCTCCAGGCCGGGCGGGGCGTGTCCGCGGCGAGGCAGACTGACGGGAGCCTGAAGTACTTTGCCGACGTGGACGGCGAGCTGGTCCGGGAGGGGTCCGTCATTTCCGTGCTCCAGGTCCACACCGTGTCCGGTGACGTCGACATGTCCAGCGGCAACGTGAACTTCCCCGGCATCATCCACGTCACCGGGTCGGTGCTGTCCGGCTTCCGCCTCATTGCCGGCGGGGACATCGAGGTCGAGGAAACCGTCGATGCCGCGATCCTCTCCTCCGAGGGATCGATCATGGTGGGCCAGGGAATCAAGGGGGAGGGCCGGGCAATCCTCCGCGCAAAGAAGGACATCACGGCGCCGTTCGCGGAACAGGCCGTGCTCCTTGCTGTCGGGGACGTGCGGCTGAAGGGGGCGTGCCTCCGCTGCCAGGTGAAGTGCAGCGGGAAGCTCTTCCTGGACTCGGAGAAGGGCAGCCTCGTCGGAGGGGAGGTGCGCGCGCGCCAGGGTGCTTCCGTGCAGAACATCGGCTCGCCGACCGGGGTGCGCACCATCGTCTGCTTCGGGCAGGACTTCATGCTCAAGGACCAGATCGATCGGGAGGAGCGGGAGATCGCTGCCGTCGCCCGGAGAATCGTCGAGCTGGACGCCGAGATGAAACGGATCCTCAAAGGCGGGTCGACAAACGAACCTCCCCACCAGGTGATCCAGCGCCTGCGCACGGAGAAAGCCCAGCTGATGAAGGGCGTGGAACAGAGAAAGCTGCGGCTTATCGGCCTGCGCGACACGTTCGACCTGCACGTTCCTTCAGAAGTCGTGGTCCGGGGAACGGTGTTCCCCGGAGCGGTCGTGGAAAGCCACGGCCGGCGTTGGGAAACAACAGCAGAAAAGAACATGATCACCCTGTTCTTCGACCAGATCCAGGGCAAGATCGTGCAGAAGATCTGACGCCGAGGAGGCGCGCATGCTCGCGTACATTCCGTATCCGTCCTGGATCCATCCCCAGATCGTTCCGTTCCTCCCCCTGCGCTGGTATGGATTGATGTATGTTCTGGCCTTCGCCATCACGTACCTGCTGTTCATGTACCAGGTCCGGCAGCGCAAGCTGGAGGTCAAGGCGGACCTCGTCCTGGACATGTTCTTCTGGGCCATTCTGGGCCTCCTCGTCGGAGCCCGCGCCTTCTCCGTGCTGATCTATACGCCCCGCGGCTTCTACCTTCAGCACCCGCTGCAGATCATCCTCCCGTTCGCCATCGTGAACGGCAGGCTCCAGATGACCGGGATCGCCGGCATGTCCTACCATGGCGGCCTCGTCGGCGCCGTAATTGCCCTGGTGATCTACATGCGGGTGAAGAAGCTGAGTATCCTCGACTGGGGCGACATGCTCGTCGCGGGGATCCCGCTCGGGTACACGTTCGGGCGCTTGGGGAACTTCATCAATGCCGAGCTGTACGGGAGGGTCACCACGGTGCCCTGGGGCATGGTTTTCCCCGGCGGGGAGGTCCCGGCGGGGGATCCCGGGGTGAAGGAGTTCGCATCTGCGCTCGGCATTCCCACCACGGGAGCCGGGTTTGTGAACCTGCCGCGTCACCCGTCGCAGCTGTACGAGGCCCTCTTCGAGGGGATCGTGCTGTGGCTGATCCTGTGGTTCATCGCGCGCCGGCGAAAGCCGTACAACGGATTCGTCATAGCGTGCTACATGATCGGCTATGGCGTGTTCCGGTTCTTCATCGAGTACGCCCGCGAGCCGGACAAGGGAATCGGGTACCCGATCACCCTCGTGCCCCTGGCCAATCCCGCGATCCAGTTCAGCCCCTTCAACTTCACCACGGGCCAGATTCTCAACGTGCTGCTCGTGGCTGGAGCGGTCATTGCGATGGCAGCGTTCAAGGCCCGGGCGCAGAGAGCCCTGCCTGAGGAGAGTGCTCCCCGGCCCACCGGCCGCAAGCTGCGGAAGAAGCTCAAGTAGCCCAGCCAGGGACCGCGAGGGCGGCCGGGTGCAGGGATGCACGGAAGGCCGCCCGCGTCCGAAGCACGCGCTCACTTGAATAGACCCAGCGCCGGGCACTATAGTGATATCCGCATGGACAGCGTCTACTTGGACAACAACGCAACGACCATCGTCGACCCCCTCGTGAAGGAGGCCATGGAGCCTTTCTGGTGCCAGCTCTACGGCAACCCCAACTCGCTCCACACCTTCGGCACGGAGGTCCACCCCTACATGCGCATCGCGTTCGACCGGCTCTACGCCGGCATCAACGCGGGGGAGGACGACGACGTGATCGTCACCAGTTGCGCCACGGAGTCCAATAATGCGGTGCTCAATTCCGTGTGGTACAACCTCGTGCGCACCGGGGAGAAGAAGGAGATCGTCACCACGCAGGTCGAGCATCCCGCGGTGAGCAACACCTGTCGGTACCTTGAGAGCCTCGGGACGAAGGTGATCTATCTCCCGGTGAACGCGGACGGGGTGGTGGACGCGGAGATCCTGCGCCGGAGCATCCACCCGGACCGTACGGCCCTCGTGTCCATCATGTGGGCGAACAACGAGACCGGCCTCATCTTTCCCATCCGTGAGCTTGCCTCGCTCTGCCGGGAAAAAGGAATCCTCTTCCACACGGATGCTGTCCAGGCCGTCGGAAAGGTCCCGGTGGACGTCCGGGACGCGGGGGTGGATTTCCTGTCCTTCAGCGCCCACAAGTTCCACGGGCCGAAGGGAGTCGGCGGCCTGTACGTGCGCAAGGGCGTGACGCTCACCCCCCTGCTCCACGGAGGGGAACAGATGGGAGGCCGGCGGGGGGGCACGGTGAACGTGGCCTTCCTCGTGGGCATGGGCCTCGCCATGGAGCTCGCGGCGGAGAACCTGGACTACGAGCAGCGCGAGGTGCGGCGCCTGCGCGACCGGCTTGAGGACGCTCTGGCGGGCATCGACGGGGTCACCGTGGTCGGGCGGCGGGAGATCCGCACCCCCAACACCATCCTCGCGAGCATCAAGGGAGTGGAAGGCGAGGCGATGATCTGGGACCTCAACCGCCAGGGGGTCGCCGCATCCACCGGAAGCGCCTGCGCCTCCGAATCCCTGGAGCCCAACCCGACGTTCGTCGCGATGTGCCTGGACAGCGAGCTCGCCCACACGGGGATCCGTTTCTCCCTGTCGCGTTTCACGACGGAGGCGGAGATCGACGCGGCAATTGCCGCAGTCCGCGCCGCCGTCTCGCGCCTGCGCTCCATTTCACCCAGCGCCGCGCACTGAAAGGGCCCGCGACAGCACCGCAGGGCATCAAGGAGACATCAGATGGCAAAGTCCGATTTGATCGGCGGCACTCTCTGGGAGAGCTACTCGCACAAGGTGAACGACCGCATGCTCAATCCGCGCCACCTCGGGGAGATCACGGAGGCGGACGCGAAGACGCTCGGCGCCCGGCTCGTCATTGCAGACTGGGGCGCGGAGGTCTGCGGGGACGCCATCCGGGCGTTCTGGGCGGTGGAGCCACGGTCCAACAGGATCCTCGATGCACGGTTCAAGACATTCGGGTGCGGGACCGCCATCGCCTCCAGCGACATGATGTGCGAGATGATCATCGGGAAGACCGTGGATGAGGCGATGAAGATCACCAACATCGACGTGGAGCACGCTCTGCGCGATGAAGAGGCGACGGCGGCCATTCCGCCTCAGAAGATGCACTGCAGCGTCATGGCCTATGACGTGATCCGCAAGGCGGCCGCGGAGTACAAGGGCGTGGACATGGACTCCCTGGAGGAGGAGGAGATCGTCTGCCAGTGCGCCCGCGTGAGCCTGCGGACCATTCGCGACGTCATCCGCATCAACAATCTGACAACAGTGGAAGAGATCACGCACTACACGAAGGCGGGCGCATTCTGCAAATCCTGCATCCGTCCCGGGGGCCATGAGTCCCGCCGCCGCTATCTCGTGGACATCCTGGCGAGCGTCCGCGCGGAGATGGAGAGGGAAAAGGCCCAGGCAGAGGCGGCCGCGCCGCCCAGTTTCGCGCGGCTCGGCCTCATCCAGAAGCACCGGGCTGTCGAGGTCGTTCTTGACGAGAAGGTTCGGCCGGCTTTGCTCAAGGACGGTGGTAACCTCGAAGTAGTCGACATGAAAGTTGCGGACGACGCCACGGAGGTTTACATTCGATATTCAGGAGCCTGCAAAGGGTGTCCCAGCGCCGAGGTCGGAACGCTCTCCTTCATCCAGGAATACCTCCAGAAAGAGCTGGATCCGGGGATCCGCGTGCTGCCGGTCTGATGTTGCCTCCAGTAATTTTAGAGATAAGACCCTATTGACATTTTAGACATTTTCGTTATAATGAATCGACAGCACTGCCAGAACACTACCAGCACAAAATGTACCCTTGGAGGAGATCGTGCTCCACATTTTCCTTGCGCTGTGTGTCGTCAGCTTTTCGCTCGCCGTCGTGCTCATTATTCTCAGCTCCCTTGCTTGGCTGCGGTCCGGTGTCGCCACGTTCAGGCACTTCAGCCTGCTTTTTTGCGCGGTCCTCGTTCTCCTGGTTTCCGAGTCCCTCAAGCTCTATGAAGAAGCAACTCCCCAGCTCGTCTTCGGGGACAGGCTTCCGGTCACCTGCGCGATCCTTTCCCTGGCAGGGGCCGGAGGCCTCGCCGCGGCAATTCTCCTGATTGCTTTTGATGTTGTCGGAGTGCCCATCGGCCCGTGGCGCATGATCCTTCACGTTCTCTTCACCGCTGCCGCGGCCGCTGCCGCCGGGGCCAAGGAGATCTTTCCCCGGCCCGCATTCGCGAGCCTGAGCGAGATCCTCATGGCAGGCGTGCAGGTGTATGCCATCATCGTCGTCCTGGTCTTCTTCCGCCGGATCACCGACCGGCGCCTGAGGTCGATCGTGCAGAGCGTTCTCCTGGCGGCGGCAATCATGCTCGTCGGCACAGCCGCGCAGCTCGTTGCCGCCGGATCGAAAGGGCTGGCGTTTCTCTCGGGCTTCCCCTTCGTCCAGTTGACCTTTTTCCTTGTCGTCGTGAGCCTTTTCCTCTTCTACGCGCTGCGCTACCTCTTCCAGCCCGAGCCGCTTGCCGGCTTCGAGGTCTCAGAAGACGTTGTTCGACGTTTCGCCATTTCTCCGCGGGAGCGCGAGATCATTTCCATGATTGTGCGAGGCCTGCCGAACAGGGCTATTGGAGAAAAGCTCTTCATCTCAACCACGACGGTGAAGAATCACGTCTACCACATCTATCGCAAGACCGGCGTAACGAACAAAATTCAGCTCATAAACTTGATGAATTCTCCAAAATGAGACATTGAGCCTATTGAAATTGGAGATACGCGGAGTATAATCCGCTCAGAAAGTTTGAAAATGCCAGCAGGAAGATAGGAAAAAAGTCAGGGCTGAAAGTAGTTCCGAAGATCATTCAAAAAGTCACCAGTGTAAAAGCGGGGTATCTTCCTGCTGGCGATTTTGGCTCTCCTTCGTCACCGCCACCTTACTGCGCCTGAAGCACCTCCATCAGCGCTGCAACGTTCTCCGGTCGGGCGTCCCGCGGGACGTCGTGCGCGGGCGCGGCAATGTATCCTCCATCGTGCCCGATGGCATCGATGAGATGTTTTACCTCTTCCTTCACCTGGGAGACGGTTCCGTAGGGCAGGGTTTTCTGAGTGCTGATGCCGCCGAAGAACGTGAGGTCACTCCCGAATCGCCTCTTGATCTCGACGACGTCCGTCACTTCGGGCTGAAAGGGGTTGAACACGTCCACGCCGCATTCGATGAGATCGGGAAAGATCTCGTCGACCTTTCCGCAGCAGTGGATGAAGACCTTCCTGCCCGCCTTCCGGACCAGCCCATACAACCGGGAGATCCGCGGCTTGATGTAGCGCCGCCACAGGACCGGTCCCATGATCAGGCCCTGCTGCTGACCCCAGTCGTCCCCGAAGCGCACGCCGTCCACGTCGTGGGAGAGCGCCTGCCGCACCACTGCCTCGTCGAAGGCCAGGATCCCGTCGAAGAGCTCGTCAGCGAACGGGTCTCCTGAGGCCATCGCCATGAGGACCTCTTCCATGCCGGCGAGCGTCCACGCCCGCTCGAAGAGCGTGAAGGCCAGCGTGGCAACGGCAAAGCGCCCCTCCGCTCCGGCGAGAGCCGCCGGGAACTTCTCGAAGCGCGCCGGGGCCTCCGCGTCGGGGAAGCGGTACTCGCTCAGCGTGTCCCGGGTGATGCGCCGGTTGCACACCGTCCCGATGTCTGTGTCGATGCTCCGGTCCCACTGGACTCCCCACTCGTCCTCCCAGACCGCCGGCCGGTCCGGAAGCTGCCGGTAGGGGAGGCGCATCCGGATGACCTCAAGGCAGTTGCCGAGGCGCGTTTCGAATCCGGGGTCGCCGTAGAAAGCCGCCATGGCGGCGCGGGCAGGCTCGGTGAAGGTGACGTGGTACGGCGTGCGGTCGGGCTGCCGGTGGGAGAGAGCCCGCAGGACCCTTTCCTTCTGCGTCACGACGTGAGTCACGACTGCGTCCCTCCCGCGGAAGCCGCGGCAGCGGTCGCCAGGCCCGCGCGGATCAGCGGGCCGCTGGCGGCGATGACGGCAAGCCCCAGGAGCGACAGCAGCGGGAAGATGAGCAGGGACAGCTCCAGGCTCAGCATCCGGGAGATCCCGGCAATCACAAGCGGGATGAAGATTCCGCCCACCGGGACTGCCAGCTTCACGACGCCGATGGCCGTGCCCGAAATGTCCGGGAAGAGGAAGCCGGTGATCGTGATGGAGAGAGGGAAGAGCGACGACACGGTGATGCCCAGCAGGAAAAGCGCGAGGCTGATGACCGGCGCGGGAAGAGGAACGAGGAACAGGACGGCGGAAAAGATCCCGCAAGCGGTGACGAGCGCGAGGAGCATCCCGCGGATCCGCTCCCGGCGCGCCAGAAGGCCGAAGAGCGCCCGGCCCAGGGCGATCCCGGAGAGGAAAAGGATCAGGCCGAGCTTCGAGCTCACCAGGTCGTAGCCCCGCAGCCGCAGGAGGAACGTTGTGAGAAGGCCGGTGAGCCCGGACTCGATCCCGACGAAAATCACGGCCGCCGCGAACACCGCCCCCAGCACCCGGCGCGTCCCCAGGAACGCGATCCTCCGGCCGAAGCTGCCGGCGCCGCGGCGGACGCCGTCCGTTCCTGCAAACACCAGGAGCAGCGCGAGCACAAGCACTCCCGCGGACGACTGCACCAGGGACTCCCGCCAGCTTCCCTGGAGGAACACGAGGTAGCCCGTGATGAGGAGGCCGCCGAGGGTGACGAAGAAATGGTTGATGCCGATGTGAAGGGCCTGCCGCTTCTGGTGGATGTCCAGGAGCATTGCGTCCGTGACGCCTTCCTGGACGCCCATGGCCGCGCCAATGAAGAACATGATGAGAAGGTTCAGGAGGAAAGGCCGCCAGAGGTAGAAGAGGAAGAAGGAGACGGCGGCGAGGAGGCTCCCGGCACAGAGGAGACGCGGCTTCTCCACGCTGTCGGAGAGCGCGCCTGCCGTGATCACGGTGATGAAGAACCCCAGGTTCTGCGCGGCGATGAACAGCCCGATCTGGTACGGGGCCAGTCCAATGTTGCCGGACGCGGCGCCGATGACGGCGTTTCCCACGCCGAGAAAGAACATGGACAGGTACGCTGATGCGGTGAGAGCCGCCCTGCTCCTGACCACGAGGACTCTCATGTCGCGGGAGCTCTCATGCCTTGCCGGCGGCGCCCGTCATGCGGAACCACTTTTCTATGACCGGGACAATTGCGCGCGCCGCCTCGCCCAGGGCCATCGGTGTCCACAGGTTGCGGCTTTCCTTCCACTGCCCGGTGAGGCTTCCCCGAAAGCCGTGGACCAGCTCGCTGGCCACGTTCACCTTGGCGATCCCCAGCCCGACCGAGCGCCGGATGTCCTTCTCCGGGATGCCCGTTCCGCCGTGCATGACCAGCGGCACCGTGATCGCGGCATGCAGCTCGGAGAGCAGGCCGAACTCCAGGTGCGGTTCTCCCCGGTAGAACCCGTGCTTGTTGCCCACCGACACGGCGAGGAGATCGACCCCGGTCCGGCGCACGTACTCCGCGGCCTCCGCCGGATCCGTGTACGCGGATGCGCCGCCACCCTCCGCGGTGACGTCATCCGCCTTGCCGATCCGCCCGATCTCTCCCTCCACCGTGATTCCCAGCGGATGCGCCATGGCAACCACCTGCCGCAGGGCCTCGATGTTCTCCTCGAAGGGGCGGGCGGAGAAGTCCAGCATGACCGACGTGTAGCGGGCGTCGATGCACTGGGCAACCATGTCCAGCGAATCCCCATGGTCCAGGTGGAGGGCCGCCGGGGTGTCGTAGCGTTCCTTGATGGCGTAGGCCACGGCAGCCATGATGTGCGGCGCGAGCACGGGGAACTCCCCGGGGCCCGACATGAGGATCACCGGCGCGCGAAGCCGCGCGGAGACAGAAAGAACGGCCTCCATGATCTCGGCGTTCCACGCGCAGAACGCCGGCACCGCATACCCTCCGCGGAACGCCTTTCCGACAAGCTCACTCATGGGAACGAAGCTCACTCTGTCGCCTCCCGATTCACGCCCGCGGCACATTGCCTGAAGATGTCGCTGGCTGCTCGTAGCCGAGACCCAGCTCGCCGAAGTCCTTCCACGCCAGCCGGTCGATTTCCATGAGACTTTCAACGCGAAAGAGGGCGTCGCGGTGGAAACGCTCTCCGCAGTCCAGCCCGGAGCGGTCGTGGAGCAGGGCCGAGGTGAGGCCCATCCCGAGGCCGAACCGGCCGAAGCGCTGCCGGGGATAGAACAGCGGCATGCCGTCAGTCCCGGCCGCCGGAAAGCTCGGCCACGATCACGCGGATCCCGTGCTCCTCCAGCCGCGCCTTGGAGGAGGGCGGGATCCCCGGATCCGTGATCACGATGTGGACCTGGTCCAGCCGGAGGAACATGACAAGGACGTCCTGGTTGAACTTGGTGCTGTCCGCGAGCACGATCACTTCCCGGGAGTTGGCGGCGACCTCTTTTTTCACCGGGACTTCGTCCACGTTGGACTGCGTGAAGCCCCCCTGCAGGTTGATCCCGACCGCCCCGAGGAACGCCTTGGTGAACCGGAACTGCTGCACGCTTTCCTCGGCGAGGTGCCCGATCAGAGAGTGGGACGGCGCATGCACCTTGCCCCCGAGCACGATGGTCTGGATGTTCGCCTTGCGCTCCAGGGCCTGGAGCACCGTGGTGGAATTGGTGACCACGGTGATGCGCCTGGTGTCGTCCATGGCCAGGGCGAGGTGCGCCGTGGTGCTGCCGGCGTCGATGAAAATGGATTCCCCGGGCTGGACGAGCGCCCATGCCGCGCGGCCAATGGCTTCCTTCTCCGCCCGGCGCACCGTCTCCCGCACGCGGTAGTCCACCTCGATCATCTCCTGGCCGGCGAACGCGCCTCCGTGCGTCCGCTTGATCAGCGCTCGGTCCTCGAGCTTGTCGAGGTAGCGGCGCACCGTCATCTCTGAAACGGCGAGGTCCACGGACAGCTCGGAAACGCTGCGGTATCCCTTGCGGGCGAGTATCTCCAGCACCTTGTCGATGCGCTCTTTCATGGGTCTCAGTCCCGGAGCGTTCTCACCGTTCCCGGCACCACCGGCTCGTGCGCCGTGGCGCTCGCGATGGCCGCGAAGCACAGCTCGAGGCTGCGCAGGTTCTCCCGCGCACCGTTGCGCGGCTCTCGCTTCTCTTCCACGGCCCGCAGAAGCTCCCCCATCGTGCCGTGAAAGCCGTCGGGGAACCACGTTCCCTTGAGATCCGGCCGGGCCCGGCCCTCCGCGGTGGCCAGTGTCACCGTCTGGGAGTTGAGGCTCGGCCCGATGCTGCTCGCCGTTCCCCGGGACCCCGTCACGAACGTCCCGTCCTGCTCCCCGTGGAGCGTGTTGGCGTCGAAGAAGAGCTGGGCCTGCCCGTTGTCGTATTCCACGAGCGCCTGGGAGAGGAGCGGCGGCCGGGCCTTCTGCGTCGTGGCCCGCGCCGTGGACGCGTAGACGCGAAGCGGCCGTCGGGGACTCATGAAGCAGGAGACAATGTCGAACCAGTGGATCCCGAAGTCGTAGAGGATGAGCGCGTGGATGCTGTCGAAGATGCTTCCTGCCACCCAGTTGTGGTCCCAGTTCACCGCCGTGCGCACGCTCGCCACTTCCCCGAGAAGACCGGCGGAGATGGCCTCGCGGATCCAGCTCCAATGGGGGGCCCAGCGGCCGTTCTGATTCACCGCCAGACGCACCCCCTTCTTCTCCGCGAGCTCCACGATTCTCAGCCCGAAGTCGATGTCGGTGACGAAGGGCTTCTGGCTGAGGACGTGCTTGCCCGCCTCGATGGCCGGGCCGTACATGGAGGCGCGGTCTCCCGGGTGCGCCGCCAGGTCCACCACCTCGATGTCATCCCGCGCCAGCACATCGCGGAAATCCGTGCAGACGTCGGCGCGCGGGTAGAACTTCTTCTGCGCCTCCCGGGCCTTGCACTCCGTGCGGTCGCAGAGCATGGCGACGTCGTAGCCGGCATTCAGATACGCCTTCAGGTGCTGGATCGTGATCCCCCCGCAGCCGATGAGGCCGATCCTGGGCCGCCACGTCCGGGGGTCCACCGGCTCATAGGGGAGCGGTGGCGCGGGCCTCTCTTCCCTGCTGCTTCCCGGCGGAAGACCGTATGTATCGTCCAGTTCCAGCGGCATGGCTCCTCCTGTCTCAGACCAGCCGGACGGTGTGCTTGTGAAGCGCGCTGGCGACCGCAGAGTCCACGATGCGCTGGCCGGTGCGGCAGATCCCCGGAGACAGGGGGCCCTCGATCTGCTCACCGTTTTCCAGGCAGTGGATCACGTACTGCACGGGGTTCTGCCGCGGGGGCTGGAGAGTGTCCACGGGAATCTCGCTCCCCGCCGGGTCTGCCGGGGTCTGCAGGCGCACCGTCTTTTCGAAGTCGTACGTCGAGATGCTTCCCTTCCTGCCCACGATCACGAACCCGCACTTCGGCTGGGGCTGATGGGTCCACGGGTCGGACTGTGTGCCCCAGCGCGTCTCGAAGCGCGACAGGCCGGAGGCGTAGCGCGCCACGGTGATGCTGTGCTCGTCCACTTCCAGGTGGGCGGGCTCGTCCACGACGCTGGTCACCTCGATGGGCGCCTTGCCGCCGTGGTACCACGTGCCCAGCGTGACACCGTACCCGAGGTAGTCCAGAAGGGAGCCGCCGCCGGCCTCCTTCTTGTAGAACCAGGTGAACGGCTTTTCGCGCTCCCTCTCCTCCTCCGTGAGCTCCACCTTGTCGGCGGTGTGGTACAGCGGTCCCCGGTTGCCGTCGTAGAAGTGGACCTCGATCACGTCCCCGATAGCCCCTTCGTCGATGAGGCGCTTGGCCGTGACGTGCGGCGGGTACCACGCCAGAGGCCAGTTGATGGCGAAGAGCTTCCCGGTCTGCCGCAGGGCGGCGATCATCGCGTCAGCGTCCGCAAGGCAGGACGCAAACGGCTTTTCCAGCAGCACGTGCACGCCGTAGGGCGCCACTTTGAGAACCCACTCCGCATGGCGTGCCGTGGCGGGGCAGAGGATCACGAGATCGGGTTTCGAGCGCTCGAGGCACTGGCGGTAGTCGGTGAACACCCGGTCCGCGGGGATGGAGAAGTTCTGGATGGCTCTGTCCATCTTGCGCGGCTCTTCGTGGCAGACGCCGACGATCTCCGCGTCGGGATGGTTGAAGGCCATCCTCAGGTTGTCCCCCATGTGGTCGTGGTCAAAGTTGATGCCCGCAATCCGCCATTTCCTCGAGTTTTTCATTGTCACCACCACACCCTTGTCAGCGGTTTTTTGATGATGAGAGGCCGCAGGTACTCGATTGCCTTCTCCGCGCCGTCCTCGGGGGACATCACCGGGTCCTCATGCTCGTAGGACAGCACGTAGTCATAGCCGGCGGAAACGAGCGCCGTGATGACCCGCCGCCAGTTGACCTGCCCCCAGCCGGGCACGCGGAATCGGAAACCGCGGTCCGGGCGCATCCATCCGCCGGTCGGGATCACGCCGGACCGGCGCACTTCGTCTTCCTGCAGCTCGGCGTCCTTGGCGTGGCAGTGGAGGATGCGCGCGGCGAACGTCTTGATGAAGATCACCGGGTCGATGAGCTGCCAGACGAGATGAGACGGGTCAAAGTTGAAGCCGAACTCGGGTCGGTTGCCGAGGGCAGCCAGGGCCATCTGCGCCGTTTCGATGTTGTAGGCGATGCCGGTCGGGTGCACCTCCACGGCCCACTTCAGCCCGAGCTTTTTCAGTTCGTCGAGGATGGGGTTCCAGCGCTCGGCGAACAGCGCCACGCCCTCCTCGTACAGCTTCTCGTTCGCCGGGGGGAAGATGTACCACTTGTCCCACACGGAGGAGCCGATGAGGCCGGCAACGATCGGGATCTCCATCTCCGACGCCGCGCGCGCGGTCTTCAGGATCTGCTCCTTGCCGTACGCAACCTTCTCCGCCGGACTCATGCCGGGCGCCCAGACGTCCGTGCTGGAGTCATGCGGGCCGAGCGTGAGCTGTCCACCGATGCTGCAGTTGAGCGCGGAGATGACCAGGCCGTGCTTCGCGAGCATCTTCGTGATTTTCTTTCCGCCTCCCGTGAGGGCTTCGTCCGCGTTGAAGTGAGGGTTGCCCGCCCACGCGGGAAGCTCCACCGCCTCGTAGCCGAGGCCGGCCACGTGGGCGGCCACCTTCTCCAGGGGCCACTCGCCGAACAACGCTGTAAATACCCCGATTTTCATAGGTCCCTCTTCCGCCGCGTATAGGCGACGACGATGATGAACACGAGGCTTCCATAGACGATCTGCCGAACCGACTCCGTGGTCTTCAGCGCCACGAGGATGCTGGACAGCGTGGTGAGGAGAACGCAGCCGATGGCCGCGCCGATGTAGCTTCCTGAGCCTCCGGCCAGGGAAATGCCCCCGATGGCGACCGCGGCGATGGAGGTCATCAGGTACGGGGCGCCGAGGTTAAGGTACGGAGTGCCGGTGTAGCCCAGCACGAAGAACCCGGACAGCCCGGCGATGGCGCCGCAGATCCCGTAGACGAACATGCGGAAGCGCTTCACGTTGATGCCGGAGAGCTCCGCCGTGATGCTGTTGGCGCCGACGCCGAACAGCACGGCCCCCCAGCGCTTGCGGAACAGGAGGAGAGTGGCAACGACGATCACCACGACCCAGAGGATGAGGATGTTCGGGATCTGGAGGATCCGCCCGCTGCCAAGGGACTCCAGGAGCGGAGGCGCGGTGCCATTGGGGTATCCGCCCGTATAGATGAGCGACAGCCCGGTCACGACACTGGCCATGGCCAGTGTCATGATGAGAGGCGGAATGCCGACGTAGGAGATCCCGACGCCGTTCACGAGCCCGATGGCAAATCCGGCTCCCACCGCCCCGAGGAGCGCGGCGGGGATGTTGGCGTCCTTGCCGAGGAGCAGCGAGGAGGAGATGCACACTCCCAGGGACAGCACCGAGCCCACGGACAGGTCGATCCCCTCTCCGCCGGCCATGACCACGAGGGCCTGACCGAGCGCGACGATCCCCAGGAACACCGAAAGGCGCAGGACGCTCATGAGGTGGCCGAAGCTGAGGAATCCCGGGGCGATGATTTCTCCGAAGATGAAGAGCGCGACAATGGCCGCAACAGCGATGGCGAGCTGGTTGCCGGCAAGAGACCGAAGAGTGATGGTCCGGCTGCCGCTCATGACCGTCCTTCCTCCGGCCGCCGCAACAGCTCGCGCCGCAGGCGCGGCACGGCGCCGAACAGGAGGGCGACGATGATGATCACGCCCTTCATGAACTCCTGATAGAAGGAGGTGATGTTGGCGAAGTAGATGATGTTGATGAGGAGCCCCAGGATGATTCCCCCGATGATGGCCCCGACGTAGTTCCCCTTTCCCCCCGAGAATGCGATGCCTCCGATGACCGCCGCCGCCACCGAGTTCAGCGTGAACCCCTGGCCGCTTCTGGCATCCCCGGTGGCCGTCTGCCCCACGAGGCAGAGCGCGGCCATGGCGGTGAACACGCCGCTCACGAGGAACGCGAAAACCTTCGTTGCCGTGACATTGATGCCGGACGCCCGAGCCGCTTTTTCGTTTCCGCCCACCGCGTACAGGTGGCGGAAGGCCCTGGTGCGGCCGATGCCGACGCAGAAGACGAGCGCCACCAGGAGGACGAGAACGGGAACGGGAAGAAACCCCGCCAGAGTTCTGCTGTAGATGGAGTAGTAGGCCTCGGAGATGTGGCCGCCGGGCGTGGGCAGGATCAGCAGGGCGATCCCGAACCACATCGTGGAAGTGGCGAATGTCATGATCAGGGGCGGTGGCCCGATGGTGCCGAAGAAGAACCCGTTGAAAAAGGAAAGGAACAGCGCAAGCGCGACGCCGAGGAGGACGACGCTGATGATGGAAAGCGGGGAATCCTTCATCAGCGAGGCCATGACCACGCTGACAAGCGAGATGCCGGCGCCAAGGGACAGGTCCACCGCTCCGACGAGGATGACCGTCGCCTGGGCGAGGCTAACGAGTACCAGCGGGGTGAACGTCATGAAGTTCATCCGGAAAACCTGGAAAGAGAAGAAGCCGGGCTGCAGGATGGCATTCACGATGACGAGCAGAACCAGCATGAGAAAGCTGGGGAACGAGGAATCCTGCAGCAGGCCGCGGAAAACGCGTGATGTCTTCATGACGTGTGCTCCACGTTCAGGCTGGATACGACGAGTTTTTCCTCGCTGATTTCCTCCGCGCTCATTTCCTTCACGATCCGGCCTTCGAACACGATGAGCACCCGGTCGCAGTTGGATACCAGCTCCTCATTGTCGCTCGCGTACAGGAGAACCGACGTTCCCTTTTCGGCGAGCGCGGAGATGATGGCGTAGAGGTTCTGGCGCGTGCCCACGTCAACTCCCTTCGTCGGGTCGTTCAGAAGCAGGATATCGGGGCTCAGCGCCAGCCATTTTCCCACGACGACCTTCTGCTGGTTGCCCCCCGAGAGCTGGGAAACGACCAGGCGCGGATCCGGCGGCACGAGAGACACCGAGTCGATGGCGTCTGACGCGAGCTTCTGGTACCTGCCGCGGGGGAGAAAGAACGAGCCGCGATGCATGGACACCTTGGGGTAGAGAAGATTCGAGAGAACGGAGTGCTCCAGGAAGAGCCCCTCCTTCTGGCGGTCTCCCGGGATCAGCGCAATACCCCGGCGGATTGCCTGCCGGGTGTTGCGAAGCGCATGCGGCCTGCCTCCGACGAGGATCTCCCCGGTGTAGCCCCGGAGGTAGCCGGCGAGAATCATGAGGATTTCCTCCTGGCCCTGGCCCTGGAGGCCGCCGAGACCGAGGACTTCCCCGCGGCGCAGCTGGAAGCTGATGTCAGCGAGCCGGCCGGGCAGGGATACATGACGCATCTCCAGGGCCGGACCTCCCCCGGCGTGGCGGCTGATTTCCTGCTCCCGCACGCCTGAGCGCTTGCGGACGATGTCACGGGCTTCCTGTCCCGTGATGAGCGGAATGATGAGCTTCTCGTCCCGGGGCTGGACCGCGAAATCCAGCTCTCCAACCGTCTCACCGTTGCGGAACGCCACCAGCCGGTCACAGATTCTCGCCACCTCCCAGAGACGGTGGGAGATGAAGATGATCGCCACGCCGCGGTCTTTCAACGTGAGCACGGCGCGGAACAGGGACTCCACCTGGTGGAAATCCAGGGAAGCGGTGGGTTCGTCCAAGATGAGGATCCGCGGGTCCTTTGCCAGGGCCTTTCCGATCTCCACGAGCTGTTTCTCGTCGGGGGAGATGTTCTTCACCCGCTCGTGCACCGGTATTCTCGCGCCGATGGCTTCCATCGCCTTCTGCGCCTGCTCGACAGCCGCCCGGTTGTTCAGCATGGCCAGCCGTCCCCGGGCCTCCCGCCCGAGGGTGATATTCTCCCAGATCGTCATCTCGGGCACGAGACTGAGGTTCTGGTGCACCATGGCCATGCGGGCGCGCTCGGCATCCAGGTGGCTGCGGAGGTTGACGGGCTTCTCGTAGAGCTTCAGCTCACCGCCGTCCGGGGTGAGCAGTCCGCTTACGATCCGCGCGAAGGTGGTCTTGCCGGACCCGTTTGCCCCCACGAGACCGCAGACCTCCCCCTCTCCTAGGAGGAAGTTCGCGTTGTTCAATGCCCGCACCCCGACGAAGAACTTCCGGATGTGCTTCGCTTCAAGTACCGTCATGGCGTGCCCCTGAAAAGGGAGGATGGTGCCGAGGCCCCATCCTCCCTGCGCATGCTACTGGAACAGCGCGTCGATCGCGTCTTCGCTGTACCACGTATTCACATAGAAGGAATCGAGGGTGTCCTTGTACTTGGCGTAGATCTGATCGATGTTGTTGTTGTCGACAAACAGTGCGGGCTTGATCCAGATGTCGTTCGGCCCGGCGAACGACGCGGCCTTCAGCTTCTTTCCCTGGAGAAGGCGCATGCCGACGCCCAGGCTCGTGCAAACCGCGCCCGGAGAGTTCTCAACGCCGAAGGTGGAGAACCCGGTGGCGTCCTTGCGCTTCTTCCACTCCTTGATGAAGGCAATCTGGGTCTCCCCGGTGACGACGGGGACCTTTCGCCCGGCGGCGTCGAAAGCCCGCAGGATTCCCAGCGTCATGCCGTCCTGGGTGAGAACTCCGTCGATGTTGGGGAAGGAGCCCAGCAGGTCGGTCATCTTCTGCTGCGCCGCGGCCTGGTCCCAGTTGCCGTTCGCCGTTGCCAGGAGCTTGATCCCGGGGTAGTTCTTCAGGGCTTCCATGGCTGCCTGGTCCCGCTCGATGTTGC
>DATKLM010000157.1:0-17095 GCA_035542415.1 Spirochaetia bacterium | reverse complement strand
CGGCCCACATGGACGGGTACTCCGACCTCGGGGTGTTCCGCTCCATCGTGCTGCCGCTGTCCGTCCCGGCGCTGGCGTCCCTCGGGATCTTCCAGTTCGTCTGGGTCTGGAACGACCTCATGAATGCGCTCGTGCTGCTGCAGGATCTGAAGAAGTTCCCGCTCACCGTCGCCATCCAGAACCTCCTGGGACAGTACGGCTCGGAGTGGAACCTGCTCGCCTCCGGCGCCTTCATTTCCATGTCGATCCCCCTGCTCGTGTTCTTCCTCCTGCAGAGGTACTTCGTGGCGGGGATCACCGCGGGGGCGGTGAAAGGGTGAGCCGCTGAAAGTCGACAGGATCTTCGTCGTCTTCAAGACGCACGTCGACGTGGGGTTCACCGGGCTCGTGGAGGAGGTGCTCGACCTCTACGCGCACTCAATGATTCCTCAGGCAATGGCGGCGTGCCGGGCCACGGCATCAGCGCCGCCGGAGCACCGGTTCACGTGGACCCTGCCGGCCTGGCTGCTGAAGGCGTGTCTGGAGCGCACGGCCTCTGACCCGTTTGCCGCGGAGCTGGAAGCGCTCATCAGGGAGGGCAGGATCACCTGGCACGCGCTTCCCTTCACGACTCACACCGAGCTCTTCGGCCTGGAGGACTTCATCCGGGGGTTGTTCGTAGCGCGCGCGCTTGGGGAGCGTTTCGGCCGCCGGGCAGTCGCGGCGAAGATGACGGACGTCCCGGGCCACACGTGGATCCTTCCGACGGTGCTCGCGTCAGCCGGCGTGCGGTTTCTCCACCTGGGCTGCAACGCCTGCTCCACGCCGCCGGATGTCCCTTTCCTGTTCCGCTGGGAAGGTCCTGACGGATCCCGCGTCACCACGATGTATTCCCGCGGCGGGTACGGCACCTCGCTCTTCCCGCCCGCGGACTGGAATCTGCCGATCTGGCTTGCGCTGCAGCACACGCTGGACAACGCCGGTCCGCATAATGCTGCCGCCCTTGACCGGATCCTCGCCGATGCGCGGGAACATCACCCCGGCGCGCGGGTCGTTGTCGGAAGCCTTGACGACTTTGCGCGGGAGCTCGAATCCCTCCAGCCGGACCTGCCGGTGGTCCGAAAGGATCTCGCTGACTCCTGGATCCACGGCGTCGGCACGATGCCCTCGGAGGTGTCGCGGCTTCGGGCCGCGCGCAACCGGCTTGCCTCCGTCGAAAGCGCGATGGCGCTCCGCGACGTCTGGAAGCGAAGTCAGGAGCCTGTGCCGGCAGAGCAGCTCTCTCTCATCCGAAGTATCTACGAGAAGATTCTCCTTTTCGGCGAGCACACCTGGGGAATGGACACCAAGATCGCGCTCAATCCCCCGGAGTTCGGAGGGCGGGTCTACGTGCGGCCACGGTTCGAAGAGGTGCTGGCCTCGGGCCGCTATGAAAGGATCCGCCGCTCCTGGAGCGACAAGGCGCGGTTCGCGGGAGATGCGGAGGTGGACGTTGGCCGCCTGGAGGCGATGGCCTCCCGCAGCGCAGACGGTCCGGGCGGCCTGAGCGGCGCGTCGGGCCTGCCGGCCCGGCTCGATGTGGTGAATCACCAGCCCTGGTCGTGGAACGGTCTTCTGAGGCTGGGCAGAGCGAACGGTCCCGTCAGGATCACGAACGAAGCGAGCGGCACGGTTCTTCCCGGTATGCTTCTCGAGGGCGACGCGTGGGTACGGGTAGCCGGGCTCCCGCCCCTGTCGCAGACGACCCTGCACATCGAGGCGGATGAAAGCCGCCAACAGCCGCCGGCGCAGGAGACCGGACGCAGGGTCCGCGCAGGCCGCACGAGCCGGCGGCGGCCTCGGCGCCTGGCGCTCGACAACGCGCGCCTTCGGGTGGAAGTCGACCCGGCGGCGGGGATGACGGCCCTCATCGACAGGGCGACCGGCCGCAACTGGGCAGCGCGGAAGGGCCGGGTTCCATTCGGCGCATACCGGTATGACGTCTTTTCGCGGCGGGAGATCGTGGGCTATCTCCGCAGCTACGCGTATGATCTCGAATCCTGGTTCCTGGATGATTTCGGAAAGCCGGGGTATCCCGAGGGTGATCATCTCACGTTCTTCGGGGAGCCCCTTGACGCCCGGATCGAAAGCGCTCCGGGATGGCAGCGGATCCGCCTTCAATGGAAGCAGGAAGAAGCGAGTGTCAAGGACCTGGGCAACGCCGCAATGGTAACGCAGACGATCACACTCTTCGACGACCTCCCCTGGGTGGATATGGACGTCGGCCTGCAAGGCAAGAAGGAATGCCCGCTTCTGGAAGCAGGGCACGTCGTTCTTTCGCTGGAGGCGGAGAACCCCCGCTATGCCATCAGCAGGACCGGGAGCGTCATCGATCCCGCGGTCGACCTGGCCGTTGACGCGAACAGGCTCCTGCATTGCTGTGACCGCTGGGTGGACGTCACGGACGCCGGCTCGGGGCTCCTGGTGATTCCCTTCGACAGCCCGCTCTTCTCCATCGGCTCCATCGCCATCGAGCGCTTCGATGGCTCAGCTCTTCCCGGCGCGCCGGTTCTCAACTTCAATCTCTTCAACACTCAGTGGGGGACGAACTTTCCCCAGTGGATCGGCGGGAGTTTCCGCTTCTCGTACCGGATCATTCCTCACCGCGGAGACTGGCGTGACGCGTGCGTCTGGGAGCACGCGTCAGCGGCGCTCCAGCCGCCCGCTTGCTTGCCCGCCAACGGCAGCGCCGCCGTGGCCCCGGGGCTGCTCGCCCGGCAGACCCGCGGTTTGCAGACCACTGCCATCAAGCACGCGGAGGCGGGAGACGGCGTGATCTGGCGGTTTCAGGAGGCGGCCGGCCGCAGGCGGAAGCAGACTCTTCACTTCCGCTGCCCGGAGGGGCAGCCAACTCCGGCCGTTGTCCAGTGCTCTCTCCTGGAGGATGAAGTGAAGGTTCTTCAGACGGTGCGCTCGGGAGATGCAATTGCCGTGGAGATAGCGATGCGCCCCTTCGAAATCGTGACGCTGAAGCTCAGACCTACTCCTCGTCCTGGTTGAACAGCTCCGCTTCTTTCCCGTCGCCGACGTTCGCCGTGAGCTCGAGGAGGGACCTGAGGTCCGCGTCCTTGAGATACACGGGCACTTTCACGCTGAAGTACACCGTCCAGCCGCCGTTGTCGGCCTCCTCGATGCTCCAGAACCCGATCTTCTCGCTGGCGCCCTCTTGGAGAAGCTTCCGCACCACGTCCGATTCCGGAAGGTCATCGAAGGTGCCGGCGCGGGACCAGATCTCCCGTATTTCCAGGCCCTTGTAGGTCTCCGTCTTCCCCATGATGTAGGCCACCTGGCTGCGGCCGCCCCCCACGTCGAAGGTGATGGAGTAGTTGCCGGAGTCCATGAGCTTGTACCGCAGGCCGAGACGGTCAAGCTGGGCGGCAACCCGCGGGTCCCCCGTGGACGAGCCCTGCCCGGACACTGCTCCCGCCCCCACAAGAAGGAAGAAAAGCACCAGGAGAACCGCCCCACGCCTCATGTTTTCCTCCCCACCCGCGCTGTGGCTCTTGTCACATCTCGATGCCGTTCAGCGTCACCCCTTCGACAAAATACCGCTGCCCGAGGAAAAAGACGATCACCGGCGGAACGATGACGATGACCTTTGCCGCCATGCGGGAGTTCCACTGGGTGGAGAAGCTCCCGATGAAGTGCGTCAGCCCGATGGCAAGAGTAGAGGTGTTCGGATCATTGAGGTGGATCAGCGGGGAGGCGAAAGCGGGGAGCACGGAACTGGGGCCCCGGTGTTTCATTCGGGAGAAGGGAAGCAGTATCAATGGATGTCAAGAAACCGCTGCGGCGGTCCCGCACGAACCGCCTGATCGGGGGCGTCATCGGCGGGATCGCCGAGTACATCGGAATTGATCCCGTGCTCGCCCGCGTGCTGTACGTCGTGATCGCCGCGGTTTCCGCCGCGTTCCCGGGGATCGTGGTCTACCTGATCCTGTGGGTGGTGATCCCGGAAGAGTAGTGGGTTATTTCATCCCCGCCGCCCAGGAGATGCCCCGTCCCAGCACCGCGCGGTAGGACGGGTTGGAGACGACGTCGTCCCGATGCCCCGGGGTGAAGCAGAACACGCGGCCCTTGCCGGCATGATGTGCCCAGGCGGCCGCCGAGCTGCCGTAGTCCGGTGACCAGGATTCCATCAGCACCGTCGTCTCCGCGGAATCGACCCGCACGAAATACATCTCGTCCCTGATTGAAAACTCCCGGACGTCCCGAGTGATCTCGTGTTCGGCGTGCGTGCGGCGCACCCGGAACTCGGGGTGCTCCGCCGGGTGATTGATGAAGCTGCCATGGACGGTCCGGCCGTAGGCGCCGTCATGACCGTAGGAGGCAAGCCCGGCATGCAGCACGACGAGCGCGCCGCCGCCCAGGACGAAATCGGCGACCGTCTGCTCGTGCGCGGGCGTGAACCAGACTGCCTTTGATCCCACCGGTGCAATCCTCCCCTCGCGTGCCATGATCAGCATCGTCCAGCCCGGGAGCGCATCCCACGGGACGGCAAGCGGATCGAGGAAAACGTCGAGGCCGGCGCCGCAGTCAGCGGCCACCGCTTCCAGCGCCTCGCGATGGGCGTCAGGCTTGTGATAGTAGTCCCCGAGGACTGCCGCGATCCGGGCTGCCGCCATGTCTCCTCCTACGAGCTGCGCGCCAGGTGGTACCAGCTCATCCGCAGGGATTCCACCGGGTCGCCGCCCGACCAGTGGTCATCCTGCTCCACGATATGCCATTTGCAGCCGGCCTTCCGCGCGGCGGACAGGATCCCGGTCCAGTCGAGATTGCCGGCTCCGATCTCCCGGAAGATGGCTTTCCCCGCGGAGTCCACCCCGTAATCCTTCACGTGGAGCAAAGGCACCCGCCCCGCGAACCGGGTGATCCATCGCGCGGGATCCACGCCCCCGGCCTGCAGCCAGTACGTGTCGGGCTGGAGCTGGAGCAGCCTCGGATCCGTCTGCTCGAGAATCGTCTCGAGGACCGTGCGGCCCCCGACCTTCTGCAGTTCGATGGCATGGTGGTGATAGGAGAACGTGATTCCCTCGGAGTGAAAAACCTCTCCCGCGCGGGAAAGCCTGCGGCACAGGCGGGACACCCCCTCCGGGCTGCTGAGGTCCTGGTTCCGCGGGTACGGATAGGCGAGGGAGTCGCATCCCAGCGCCTTCATCGTCCGGACCACCGCCCCCGGATCCTCCAGGATCTGCTCGGAGTCCGCGTGGGCTGAGCAGCTCGTCATTCCCGCCCCCTCCACGATGCTCCTCACGTCGTCGGTCGGGATGCCCCCGAGGCCGGCGAGCTCCACGGCACGATATCCGATGGACCGCAGGGCGGCGAGCGTCGATGCAAGCGCCGCGGCGTCCTGGCACCGTGAGCGGACGGTCCACAGTTGGGCGGCGACGTTGTCTGTCACAGGGTCTCCCCTTCGATGATCGTGTGCGGGAACGTCCGTGATTCCATCGGGTCGCCCCGGATCACGGCCATGAGGCTGTCGAAGGCGGCCTCGCCGATCTGGCGGATGGGGGAGGCCACCGTCGTGAGACGCGGGGTGATGTATTTCAGCTCCTCCAGGTTGTCGAACCCCATCAGCCCGACATGCCCCGGGATGGCCACGCCTTTGCGCTTGAGGACGATCATCACGTCCAGCGCCACGGCGTCGCACGAGCACACGATGCAGCTGCCGGGTTCGGGTGCTGTTCCCTGCTCAATCATGCCGATGAGGTCCGCGTCAGTGAGGTGCTCGGGAACGTACGACTCACCGGCTTCCGCGAGCGCGTCCCGGTAGCCCTTGATGCGCTCCTCGTCGCTGTAGAAGCTGCCGATGCTCTGGTCCTTGCCCAGCGTGACGAAGTAGATCCGGGAATAGCCGCGGGAAATCACCAGGCGCACGGCGTCCCGGACCGCGCCGCGATCGTCGATTCCCACCCACGCCCACTGCTTGGACACCTTGTTCGCGATGGTCACAATGGGAGTCGACAGGCTCTTGAGAAACGTCTGGAATGAACGCCCGCGGTTGACGGGAAGGATGATGACGCCGTCCACGTTCAGGGCGCGAAGCCGGTCAAGGGATTCCATCTCCTCCTGCGGGTCGAACTCGCTGAGCATCATGTACACGTGATAGTCCGCCGCGCGCGCTTTGCGCTGGATGACTTCCACTGTCTCGGAGAAGTACGGGTTCTTGAGATCCGGAACGACCACTCCGATCGACATGGTGGAGCCGGTGACCAGGCTGCGCGCGGGAAGGTGGGGACGGTACCCCAGTTCGTGCGCCACGCTGAGGATCTTCTCGCGTGATTCGGGATTGATGCCTTTCCGCCCGTGAAGGGCGCGATCCACCGTGCCGATCGAGAGGCCGCAGATCGAAGCGATCTCCTTGATTGTGACTTTCAACGCACCTGAACCTCACGAACTATGGAAGAATGCGCGACTGGCACCGATTTCTGACGTACCGACAGTACGCCAAAGAGCCGGGGCGCGTATACGATCCATTGCGAACAAGCCGAAAAAGACGCGCATTACCGTGAACGTTAACGATATTTTAAAATCGAGTCAAGTTTGCCGAATGACGAAAACGTCCCTGATATGTCAATTTTCCTCGCAATTTCGCCATTTGTCAGGCATCCACGCCAAATCGAGAATTCACATGAGATGAGATGTCCGTTTTCGTTACCGTTTTCGCGAATAAAATCTATGCTCTTTTGCATGGTAATAGGGGGCTGAAGCGCCGGCGAATTCCGAAGATCCGGTCGCATTCATCGTGATAATTAATTATATAATAATAACTTAATAAGGATGATATCCAAAGTCGAGTCGTTGTCCTCTTTTTCTGGATTTCCTGTTGACAGGCTCCAGGGCCACTGTGTAACTTACCGTGTAGGTTAACGCTCTTGGAGTCATCCATTGCTACTGAACGGAGAGCCACATCATGCCAGCGCTAGACCCGAAGAACATCTGCCAGATCGCCCTGGTCGTTCGAGATATCGAGAAGACAGCCCGGCTGTACAGCGAAATTCTCGGAATGCCCATGCCGAAGATCTTCACCATTCCTCCGGCAGAGGAAGCACATACCCGGTTCCGTGGAAAACCCACCAGGACAAGGGCCAAGCTCGCCGTCTTCGACCTTGGTCCGCTCGTGCTCGAGCTGACCGAGCCGGACCGAGAGCCCAGCTCCTGGAAGCACTTCCTGGACACGCGTGGTGAGGGCGTCCATCACATCGGGTTCATGGTGGACGACCTGCCCCGGACCTTGGCGTTCTTCAAGGAACGCGGGATGCCGGAGCGTCACAGCGGCGACTACACCGGCGGCCGCTACGTCTTCGTGGAGAGCGAGGAGAAGCTCGGTGTCATTCTGAACGTGAAGCACGAACCGGGATCAATTTCATGAGAGTGAGACACGGCCGCGACGGCGCCTGCTGCACGGTACCCCGTGCAGTTCCGCGGACGCCCCGGGCCCACCAATCTTAGGAGGAGGCTCACATGAGCAGGAAAGGAATGATAGCGGTCTTCATCGTTGCGCTTCTGACGGCCGCGGCAGCGCTCCCCGTGCTCGCCGCTGACCAGGGAGGGACACTGACGTACTGGTCGCCGTTCGGCGGAGACTCCCTGAAATGGGACCAGTGGCGCATCGGGGAGTTCCAGAAGGCGAACCCCGGCGTCACGGTCAACCTCGTGGCCACGCCGGCGGGCGGGGTCAACACGGGCAAGCTCCTGGCCGCCATTGCCGGCGGGGACGCCCCGGACATCGCGCTGTCGGACAATGCCAGCGCGGCGTACTCTTTCGCCGCCAACGGCACGGCAATACCGTGGGACATGAGCAAGATCACGCTGAAGATCAAGGACATGCTGCCCGGCATGCAGGAGGTCACGCAGATCAACGGCCAGACCTACCTTCTGCCCCAGGACAGCAACGTCATCATGCTCTACATGAACGTGAAGGTCTTCAAGGACGCCGGCCTGGACGTGAAGAAGCCGCCCAGGACGCTGGAAGAGCTCGACGCCCTCTCCGCCAAGCTGGACAAGTACACCTCGTCGAGCATCGACCGCTTCGGGTTCATTCCCTGGCTGGACTACGGCAATGACAATCCCTTCTACTGGGGCTGGATGTTCGGTGCAAAGATCTACGACACGCGCTCGAAAAAGCTGTTCCTCACCGAGACGCCCCTCGTCAACGTCTACAAGTGGATGAACAAGTATGCGCAGAAGAAGAGCCCCACGGAAATGAAGGCCTTCACCTCCGCCTTCGGAGCGCTGTTCTCCCCCGACCACCCGTTCATGACCGGCAAGGTCGCCATGACGGTGGTTGGCAACTGGTTCACCAACGCTCTTCGCATCTATGCGCCGAACATCGAGTATGCCGTGGCTAAGGTTCCCACTCCCGTCGGAGGGCGCGCCGGAGGCACGATCTTCCAGTCCAACGTGTTCCTCCTCCCCAAGGGGGCGAAGAGGGCGGACCTGGCGTACCGCTTCTACAACTTCTGCATTACCACGCCGATCAGCGCGAACAACTTCGACATCTGGCGCTCCATCCCCACGAACAACAAGCAGTTCGACGAGGTGAGCTGGACAAAGAAGGGTGACCCGATTTACAAGATCGAGCGCGAGCTTGCGAACTCCCCGAACTCCGGCCACGCGGCCCTCACGAAGGTGGCGGCCCAGTTGGGGGATGACCTGAACGCGCTGCGGGATGACGTGATCTACAACAACAAGGACCCGCTTCCGCTCCTCCAGGACCTGCAGGCCAAGTTCGAGAAGCAACTCGCGGAGTAGGGGTCGAGACACCGCGCGCGGAAAGCGCGCCACGCGCACAGAAGCGCGATAGTCAACGGGATGCGCGCGGCCGCTGGTGCGGCCGCGCCACCCGAATCACCGGAGGAACGGAGCCCCCATGCGCCGCCCGGGCGAACCGCCCCACAGAGACCTCGCGGAGCTGATCATAACGACGCTCTTCATCGCCGTGCTCGCCCTCGTGTTCATCGTGCCGTTTCTCTGGATGGCGTTCTCCTCCCTGAAGGCCCCGGCGGACCTGTTCCTCGTGCCCATGCGCTGGCTGCCGTCCGTCCCGCAGTGGCACAATTACGTCAAGGTATTCAGCCAGTTTCCCTTTTTCCTGGACTTCCGAAACACGATGTTCCTCGTGGTGGTGAACATCATCGGGGCCGTGCTCTCCAACACCCTGATCGCCTACGGCTTCACGCGGATCGAGTGGAAGGGCCGTGAGGCGCTGTTCTACGTCGTGCTGGCGACCCTCATCCTCCCGTTCCAGGTCATCATGATCCCGCTGTTCATCCTCTTCCATAATTTCCACTGGATCGGGACGTTCCTTCCCCTCACCGTCCCCGGCTTCTTCGGGAACGCGTTCTTCATCTTCCTCCTGCGGCAGTTCTACATGTCCATTCCGAACGAGCTGTCCTATGCCGCGAAGATGGACGGCGCCAGCGAGTTCCTCATCTACCGGCGCGTCATTCTGCCCCTGTCTGCGCCCGCCATCACCACGGTGATCATCTTCTCCTTCCTGAAGACGTGGAACGACTTCATCGGTCCGCTGATCTTCCTCACGGACAACAAGCTGTACACGCTGTCCCTCGGGGCCCAGCAGATCATGCACAGCCTCGACCCGAAGTGGGACATGCTCCTGACCCTCGGAGTGATCATGACCCTCCCGGTGCTCGTGATCTTCTTTCTGCTGCAGAAGTACTTCATCCAGGGCATCGCCATGAGCGGAATCAAGGGATGAAACGAGGATGATCGAATCACGGAAGAACCTGCGCAACGGGCTCCTGTTCATCTCCCCGTGGATCATCGGCTTCCTCGTCTTCGTCGCCTATCCGATTTTCAGCTCCCTGTACTATTCTCTGACGCAGTACAACGTGATCGACCCGCCGAAGTTCCGCGGGCTGCGCAACTACGTGGAGCTCGTGACAACGGACCGGGTGTTCGCCACCTCGCTGCTCAACACGCTCTACATGGTCGTGTTCGGGACGATCATCATCACGGGGGCCACGCTCGCCATTGCAATCGTGCTCAACAACACGCAGATCCGCGGCCTGTCGATTTTCCGCATCATCTTCTTCATCCCGACGCTCATCCCGCTCGTCATTCTCTGCATCCTGTGGGTCTGGATGCTGCAGCCGCAGACCGGGTTGATCAACACGTTCCTCTCCTATGTCGGGATCAAGGGCCCGGGGTGGCTTGCGGACCCGCGCCTGGCAAAGCCCGCGTTCATCATGATGTTCCTGTGGACGTCAGGGGGAACGGTGATCATCTACCTTGCCGGCCTGCAGGACATCCCGCAGTCCCTCTACGAGGTGGCCAGTATCGATGGGGCCAACTTCTTTCAGCGGACGTTCCGCATCACCATCCCGCTCATGTCTCCCGTCATCCTGTTCAACGTGATCACGTACATCATCGGGATTTTCCAGTCCTTCGCGGAATCGTTCATCATCACGTCCGGGGGCCCGAACCAGTCCACTCTGTTCTACTCCCTGTACCTGTACCAGAACGCGTTTCAATACTTCAAGATGGGGCTCGCCTCCGCAATGGGGTGGATCCTGCTCATCATCGCGCTTGTGCTGATCTGGATCCTGCTCGGCGCGGAAAAAAGGTTCGGCTATCGGCAATGACACACGCTTGGCCACAAGAGGAGGGACAGACGCCATGAAGAAGAATATCCTGGGCACGAAGATCGTCACGCAGGTCGGGCTTCTCGTGAATGACATCGAGACGGCCGCGCAGGCGTGGGCGGACTTCCTGGGGGTGGAGAAGCCGCAGATCAGGACCACCGATCCTCTCGAGAAGTCGCAGGCGAAGCACAAGGGCCAGCCGACAACGGCGCGGGCAAAGCTCGCGTTCTTCGACATCGGGCCGGGGATCCAGCTGGAGCTGATCCAGCCGGACAACGAGAAGAGCACCTGGCGGGAGGACCTGAACCGCAGAGGCGAGGGGTTCCACCACCTCGCGTTCAACATCAAGGGGATGAAGGACAAGGTGGCCGCGCTGGGCCAGGACGGGATGCCCCTTGTCCAGAGCGGGGAATACACCGGCGGCCGCTACGCCTACGTGGACGCCGTGAAAGACCTCAAGGTCACCGTCGAGCTGCTGGAAAACGACTGAGGCGTGCGCACGAACGCGCTGGTTCCGCCGGGGCTCGGGCTGGGCTGCTGGCAGTTCGGTGACATGGGGCGGGGCACCCCGGACGAGCCGCAGGCGGTGGAGCTGATCCGTGATGCGCACCGGCTCGGCATCTCTCACTTCGACACCGCCCAGGACTACGGCAACGGCCGATCGGAGACCGTCCTGGGCCGCGCGGTCTCCCCCTTCACCGAACAGGCCTTCGTTTCTACGAAGATGCATGCCGCCGGAGCGCCGGAGACCGAGGCGGGCGTCCAGCGGTCCCTCGCGCGGCTCGGGCGTCCCTGGGTAGATCTCTTCTACGTCCACTGGCCCAAGACCGGGCTCGACATCCGGCCCATGATGGAAACGCTGGAAAGCCTGCGCGCCGCCGGCGCGGTGCGGCTCATTGGTGTCAGCAACTTCGCCGTCCGCGACCTGGAGGCCGCTTCCTCCGCCGGCAGGATCGACGCCTACCAGATGTGCTACAACCTTCTGTGGCGCTACCCCGAGCGGGACGTCATTCCCTGGTGCCGCGAGCGCGGCGTGGGAATTGTGACCTACAGCTCGATTGCGCAGGGCCTGCTCTCCGATACGCCGCGCTCCCCGCAGACGTTCGAGCAGGGGGACGCCCGGCGGAACACCCTCTACTACCTCGCGGATGTGTGGCCGCACGTTCACAAGGCCGTGGAAAAGATGCAGGCGCTGGCGCGCCGGACAGGCTCATCGCTGAGCGCCCTGGCAATCCAGTGGGTGCTGGGACGCAGCGGAGTGGTATCCTCTCTCGTGGGAGCGCGCAGCAGGGACCACATCTCGGGCAACCTGGCTGCCTCCCGGGGCAGGCTGGATCCTTCCGTGGAAGCGGAGCTCACCGGGCTTTCCGACGAGGTGATGAAGAGCATCCCCGACGTCGGCAACATCTTCAACTTCTATCCCTGACGGTTCTCTCCGGGCAGCCTGAAAAACGACGCGGCGTTGTCCCTGAGGATCTTCCGGGCCAGGCGTTCCGCGTCTGCCCGCCCGAACCGGCCCGCGCGGACGCCCTGGTCCAGCGCGCTGCCGATGAGCATCCGTGCCTGCCTGATGGCTCCCCAGGTCTCCTCCGCGTGCCATGCATCGCCGCCGATCATCATCCGGGACTCGTCGGGAAGGACGTCGACTGCCTGCTCGAACGATCCGATGAAGCGGGCGGGACTGAGGAGCCAGGACCACGTGAGGTCGATCCATATGTTGCGGTACGTAAACGCCATGCCCAAAAGCTCATCGCTCCACGGCCAGGCGAGATGCATGAGGAGGAACCTCGTCCCTGGGTTGCGCTCGATGAGCCCGGCCGCCTCCAGCGGGCGCGAGCCGCGGATGAGCGCGGATCCGAGATGCATCTGGAACGGGAGGTCCCGTTCGCCGGCGAGCCGGCAGAGCCGGTCCACGACCACATCGCCGAACGCCTTCTTCTGCGCGGGAGAAGGGTCGCGCTTGTCCCATGCGCTTCGAGCGAGCTCCGTGTCCAGGTCGTTGAAGTTCACTCCCCGGTCATACGCCAGCGCGTTCTTGAGACCAACCATGTTCCGCCCCGGCATATGGTCGAGCACGAGGGGGAGGGCAGCGAGGTAGTCCTCGAAGGACCGCGCCTCCAGGCCCAGGCGTGAGAGCAGCTCGCGGGCGCTGTTGCCGTTGTGGTCCCTCGATTCACGGTGCCAGCCGAAGGCGAAGGAGTTGATCCGCAGCACGGAAACGTGCCGGTCGCCGAGCGCCGCGCGGACGTCGAGCAGCGGATCCCGGTACGGATCAGCCACCACGCGCTCGATACCCGCACGATCCAGCACGGAGGCAGTCCACGGCCTGGGATCGGCGTGGTTCTTCCTGATTCGCGCGTCCAGGTCCTCCCATGTGTCCCGGGTGATCCCCCGGTCTCCGAGGCCGTAGAGCTCGCCGAGCGCCTGGACGACGTTGCGCACGAATGCGTTCGTCCCGCTGCCCTCAACGTACGCCGCGATCTCCTCCCAGGTTCCGCGCCCCGGCGCGGCGGCGGTGACCCCGCTGGGCGCCCGGGTCCAACCGGCGTAGCTCTCCTGCAGTATCTGGAGCAGCCCGACCTCCGGTTTGAGGAACGTGTCCGGCATGTGGTGCTCGTGGACGTCGATGACGGGAATCCCGTCGGTGTACGGTGCAGTGGTCGTGCTCACGCGGCCATAGTACCGCACGGGACCGTCAGGGGGAATTGGCATGCCCGGCCCGCCAATGGTATTGTGAGGACGCGACGCCCCATGAGTGATTTTTCATTCCTGAAGAGCTGGCTCCTGGCACGGAGACCGCCGGGCATCACGGAAGAATCGCACCAGGCGATCCTCGACGAGTTCGAGCAATTCTTCACGTACGTCTTCAATCGATCGAAAGACGGAATCAGCATCCTGGACCTGGACCTGACGATCCTCGGGGCCAACAGCGCCATGGAGAGCTGGTATGAGCATGCCATGCCCATCGTCGGGAAGAAGTGCCACCAGGTCTACCACGGCCGGGACACGCCGTGCGCAAACTGCCCGTCGCTCATCTCGTCCCGCACCGGCCGGCCCGAGATCGCCGTGGTCCCGTACGAGGGGCCTGACTCAGTGCGCGGGGAGCAGGAGCTGTCCGTGTTCCCCTTGTTCGACGACAACCGGCGGATGTTCTGCCTCATCGAGTACGTGCGGGACATCACGACCCTGAAGGACGAAGAGAAGACCATAGAGAACTTGAAGAGGCGCATCCAGTTCCAGGACCAGACACTGTTCGAGCAGGAAGCGGCGCTGACCGTTCTCATGCGCCAGGGCCACAAGGTGGAGCGCCGGGTTGCCCAGGACATCGCCAGCAACATCAACGTGCTGATCGAGCCTCTCGTCGCGAAGTTGAAGGCCATGTACAAGGGCCGGGAGGGATACGCGGAGATCGAGCTGCTGGAGTCCAGGCTCCGGGACATAACGTCCCCCCTCATCGGCATGCTCCTGGCCGCGAACCCGAGCCTCACGCAGAGAGAGATGGAAGTGGCGTCCCTTCTCCGGGATGGGAAGTCGAGCAAGAACATCGCGGAGCTTCTGAACATCTCCATAAAAGCGGTGGACTTCCATCGAATGAACATCAGGAAGAAACTGGGAATCCAGGATCCAAAAAAGAGCCTTCAGTCAGTCCTTCTTGGGTCAAACTCGGCTTCAGAAACCCTTTGAGACTCCGCTTTCATCCCTAGGGAAAGGCTAGGGATAAGCGCAACTTTTTCTAGGAACAGCGGGCGGTTAAAACCTTCTACAATTGCTTTCATCCACTGCATCCTGGGGAAGAAGGAGTTTGGAAATGAGCAGTAACGACCCGGTTTTCCAGCCCATCAAGGTTGGAAACCTCACGGCGCAGAACCGTTTCGTCATCAACGCCATGGAGTGCTGTGATTCCGACGAAGAGGGCAATCCCACCGAAAAGACATATCGCAGGTACCGAAACCTCTTCGAAGGCGGCGCGGGCATCATCGACCTCGAAGCGATCACAGTCCAGTACGAATCGCGCAGCAGGAAGATGCAGCTCTCCATCATGCCCCGCAACCAGAAGGCGCTCACGAAGTTCGTCTCAGAAATGCGGAAGGTGAACGACAAGCCGCTCCTGATCATGCAATTGACCCACTCCGGTGAGCTCAGCAGTAACGAGTTCTCACGCCGGGTCTGCGTGAAGCCTTTGGCGGGCTTCGGCGGCGACGTGATCGACGAGGAGTACGTGGAGAAGACCATCGACCAGTTCGTCACGGCCGCCAAGGTTGCGCATGACAGCGGCGCCAACGGAATCGACTTCAAGAATTGCCACGGCTACCTGGACTCCCAGATCCTGCGTCCGTACAACGACCGCACGTGGAAGTACGGCGGCCCCTGGGAGAACCGCACCCGGTTCACCTACACGATCTACGAGCGGATCATGAAGGAAGTCAACGATCCGAACTTCATCGTGGGGTCCAAGGTGTCCATCTGGGAAGGCTTCCCGGGCGGCCAGGGATCCGCGGGTCCTGACTCTCCGATCATGGACCTGCGGGAGTCGCTCGACCTCGTGAAGGGAATGGAAGCGCGCGGGGCGTCGTTCATCATTGTCTCCGCCGGCAGCCCTTCGATCACGCTTGCCCTGTCCCAGCCGGACAAGGACGTTCCTGATGACTGCTACCTGCACTTCACGTTCCAGAAGGCTGTCCGGGACGTCCTGAAGCCGTCCACCGTCGTGATTGGCTCGGCGTATTCGGTCCTGAACAACGGCAAGAACCAGCTGCAGGCGAGGAAGAAAGAGGAGAACACCCTCCTGTTCTGGGCCAACAAGAACATAAGGGATCACGTCACGGACATGGTGGCCATCGGCCGCCAGTCACTTGCTGACGGACAGCTCCCGAAGAAGCTCATGGAAGGCAGGGATGATGACGTGGACTGGTGCACCGCATGCGACAACTGCATCGAGCTCCTGATCCGGCAGAAGAACGTCGGCTGCACGACCTACAGCAAGGAGTACTCGAACGCCTTGAAAGCGATCCGCAAGGAGGAAGGAGCCCTCGCGGCAAAGCGCACCTGAGCTCGCTTGCGGAACTGCTCATCATTCGACGGTTTCGCTCATTTTTTTGTGCAGAAAAGCAAGGCTTCCCGTTTCCAGGGACTGAGCGGGGAGCCTTGACTGGTAGACTCACAGCATGCTTTGATAGGTTTCGATCGATGCGATTGATCAATTGCGCTGATTTTGCTCAATTTGTGTTCTGTCGCGCAAGTTTCCAGGTCCGGTCATTCTTGCATGAAGACAAAACTTGACAAACAGGCGATCTATGATAACCTGTTTGCAATCAATCGGCTTCAGAAGGAGGGATTTGCATGAAGCGGATTCTTTCTGTCCTGTTCGTGGCTGCTCTGCTTCTCACATCGGTGTCGCTCTTTGCGGCGCCGAAGGAGCTGAGCATCCTGTGGGCGCAATGGGACCCCGCGGACTACCTGCAGCAGCTCAACAACGAGTACCAGAAGGCGACAGGCATCGCGGTGAAGGTGGTCCAGGAGCCCTGGGCCTCATTTGGTGACCGTTTCTACACCGCCATGGCGGCAAAAGGCACCGAGTGGGACATGGTCATCGGCGACAGCCAGTGGCTGGGAACCGGGGCGACGAGCGGCCAGTACATCGAACTGACCGACTGGATGAACAAGAACAACCTCGTCAACTCGGTCACTCCGGCTACGCTGAAGTACTACGGCGAATACCCCGCCGGCTCCAAGAAGTACTGGGCGTACCCGACAGAGGGTGATGCGTGCGGCTTCGCCTATCGCAAGGATCTTTTCGAGAACCCCACGGAAAAGGCCAATTTCAAGAAGAAGTACGGCTACGAGCTGAAGCCTCCGGCCACCTGGAAGCAGTTCTACGACATCGCCGAGTTCTTCACCCGGCCGGATAAGCAGCTGTGGGGCGCGGCCATCTACACCCAGAAGGACTATGACGCGCTCACGATGGGCGTGGAGACCGTGCTGTTCTCCTACGGCATGGACTGGCAGGACAGCCACAACAACGTCATGGGCGTCGTGAACTCCAAAAAGGCCATCGAAGCAGTTCAGTTCTATCATGACCTGTACCAGAAGTTCTCAGCCCCCGGCCTTTCCAACGCGTTCTTCAACGAGACCAACGATGCGTTCATCAGCGGCAAGGCTGCCATGGCGATGAACTACTTCGCATTCCTTCCTTCCCTTCTGAACAAGGGCACCAACCCGAACTACTACAACAAGGTCGGCTACTTCGTGAATCCTGCCGGCCCTTACGGTGACCGCTATGCGGCTCTGGGGGGCCAGGGCATGAGCGTTCTCAGCTACATCGATGCGGATCGCCAGAAGGCGTCCCTCGATTTCATCAAGTGGTTTGCCCAGGACAAGACCCAGGCCCGCTGGGCCGAGCTGGGTGGTTACACCTGCAACATCAAGGCCCTGAACAGCAAGGCCTTCCTGGACGGCCAGCCGTATAACCC
>DATKLM010000156.1:0-22724 GCA_035542415.1 Spirochaetia bacterium | reverse complement strand
TACAGCGGGGAGGATGCCGCCGGGGAGATCGCGACGATTCCCGCCTTCTGCGCCTCCCGGCTCGCCGGCCCGCCGAAGTCGAAGTCACTCGGGGCGATGATCGCCTTGGCGCCCTTCTTGATGAGCTCCACCGCCACGTTGCCGACGGTGACCGGGTCGCTCTTTCCGTCCAGGTTCGTGAACTCCACTTTGCGTCCCAGGACCCCGCCGTTCTTGTTCACCTCTTCGACGGCGAGCTGCGCGCCCCGCACCGCCGGCTCATCCAGGGGCGCCTGGATCCCGGTGAGACAGAGGGCCCCGCCGATCAGGATCGGGCCGGAGTCCTTTCCCTGAGAGGGACCGCAGCCAACGAGTGAAAGGCTGACGATGACCGCGAGGGCGGTGACGACCAGCGCCTTGGTGAAGCCTCGGCTCATATGTGCCTCCTTTCGAAATTGAGAGATCTGAATGTACGCAAGAATATGCGCAAAATGCAAAAAAAGCCAAGAGGAAAAATGAACCGCCGTTTTATGGCGGGAATCAGCTCCATGATGGGCCAAAGGATACTGGGAAATTACACCGGCGCCACGGCCGGCATCGGTGCGAGCTCCCCGAGCATCGTCGGGATCAGCTCGGAGACGGTGGGGTGAATGTGTACCGCGCGCTGCAGCACCGTGAAGGGCGCTCCCACGTACATCACATCGAGGACCTGGTGGACCACCTCGTCTCCGCCGATCCCCAGGATCGCGGCGCCCAGGATGCGCTTCGTCTCCGCCTGCACGATGATCTTCATGAACCCCTGCGTCCGTCCCTTTTCCACCGCCCTGCTCACCCGGGTCATGGGCCGTTTCGCCACGAGCGCCGGCAGGCGCTGGCGGCGGACCTCTTCCTCCGTGAGCCCGGCCCGGCCGAGAGGCGGGTCGATGTACAGGGCGTACGCCGGGATACGGTCGGTGACGCTCCGGCCGGCGCCCTCCAGCAGGTTCCCGGCCACGATCTCGTGGTCGTTGTACGAGGTGTGGGTGAATGCGCCCTTTCCGTTGCAGTCCCCGAGGGCCCAGACGCCGGGGACGCTCGTTCTCAGCTCGTTGTCGGTCACGATAAACCCGCGCGGGTCCACTGCAACGCCTGCCCTGTCCAGGCCGAGGTCGTCCGTGTTCGGCCGCCGCCCGACGGCGACCAGGAGATGGGAAGCGCGCACCTGCGGCTGTCCGTCCGTGCAGGACACCGTGACGGTGACGTCACCCTTGTGTCCCGAGACAGCGAGGCACTCCGCGTTCAGCCGGACGTTCACGCCTTCGCTCAGCAATATCTCCCGGATGGCGTCGGAGACGTCGGCGTCTTCCCGGCTCGCGAGGCGCGGTCCTTTCTCGATCACGGTGACTTCGCTGCCGAACCTCCGGTACATCTGGGCAAACTCCAGGCCCACGTAGCTGCCCCCGACGATTGCCAGGTGGCGGGGGAGGAAATCCACCTCCATCATCGAGGAGTTCGTCAGGTAGTCCACCGTGTCCAGGCCCGGCAGGTCGGGGACAAACGCGCGGCCGCCCGCATTGATGAAGACCCGCGGCGCCGAGAGAACGTCTTCGCCCACCCGCACCTCGCGCGGCCCCTCGAACCGCGCGTGACCCTGGTAGACGGTGCATCCCTCCATGGACCTCAGCCAGCTCTCCACGCCGGTCCGAGACAGCGCGGAGACGGCGTCCTTGCGCGCTTTCACCTTCTTCATGTCCACGCTCACGGCGCCGGACAGCTCCACGCCGTACTGGCCGGCCCGGCGCGCCACCCAGGCGGCCTCCGCGCTGGCCACCATGGTCTTCGTCGGGATGCAGCCCGTGTTCACGCACGTGCCGCCGAAGCTCTTGCGTTCGATGATGGCGGTCTTCATCCCGGCCTGCACAAGGCGACCGGCGAGCGAGGGCCCCGCCTGGCCCGTGCCGATGATGATGGCATCGTATTCACGCGTCATGGAAAGAAAATAGCGACTCGAGCGCTCCCCCGGATATCAGCGGTTCCAGTCGGGAGGTGTCCACAGGCGGACCGGCGCGGCGGGGGCCTCGTGGCACAGCGCGGCCGCGGAGCCCGCCGGGACCGGAAGATCCAGAAGGCGCCATTCGCCCGGGCTGCCGAGATCTGAAGGGATCTGGAGCAGACGCGCGTCGTGTTCCTGCGGCCCGGAGACGATCACCTTGTCCGCGAGGAGCATGATGCTCCCGCCGAGCGCCTTGACGGCGGCTTCCTTTCGTGTCCAGCAGGAATAGAACGCCTCGATCCGGGATGCTCCGGTGAGCGCCCGGATCCGCGCGGCCTCCTCCTGGGAAAAGAACTCGGCCATGATGTCGTCGATTCTTGCCGCGGCGCGGACCCGTTCCACGTCCACGCCCACACGCTTTCCGAAGGCCAGCACAATGAGCGCGGTCGTGCCGGAGTGGGAGAGGTTGAACTGGAGGCCGCTCGCGCCGGACCGGCCGTCAAGAAAGAGCTTTCCATACCGGCCGCTCCGGAAACGGATGTCCCCTGGCGCCGTGCCCGTGTATCTGCCCAGAAGAACCCGGAGGAACCGGTGGGCGAGATCGTCGATCTTCTGCCCGCCCGTGCGCGCGGAAGTGCGCCACACGTGGACTTCGCCGTCGGGGAGGGTTTCCGGTCCGGGAGCGTTCGTCCACTCGAGCTGGCTTGCCGGCATGTGCGGCCCATAGTACAACAAAAAGAATGGAAGTACTCGAAGCGATCTCGCGGCGACGGAGCATCCGTAAGTTCCAGGAAACGCCCATCCCCCGGTCCGTCGTGGAGAAACTGCTCTCGGCTGCCGTGCAGGCCCCTTCCGCGAAGAACCGCCAGCCGTGGCGGTTCGTGGTCCTTGAAGGCGCGGCGCGGCTGAAGCTTGCCCGGCTCATGGAGCAGGGCGCCGAGTTCGTGGAGTCTCGGGGAGACTCCGCCGGAAGCTGCCGCGGATCCGCGCGGGCCGTGGCGCAGGCGCCGATGACCGTCCTCATCTTCAATCCCCGGCACCAGCACCCCGGCCTGATCTTCGACAACGTCGTGTACAACGCGCCCGACATCCTGTCCATCGGCGCCATGGTGCAGACGATGCTCCTGGCGGCGGAAGACCTCGGGCTGGGGACTCTCTGGATCTGCGACATTCTCTACGCGTACCCGCTCATCCGCGAGTGGCTGGACCGGGACGACGAGCTGGTCACCGCCGTCAGCATCGGCCATCCCGACATCTCCCCCGACGCCCGGCCCCGCACGCCCTGGGGTGAGATCACCGAGTGGAGGGAGAACGGGTAGGTGAGACCGGCCTCACTGCGGACTCAGAAGGAGTACGCGCGGCGGATCAATGCCGCGCTGGAGCTCATCGACAGGAACCTGGGCGCGGAGATCCCGCTGTCCTGCCTCGCCGCCGCGGCGAACTTTTCTCCGTATCATTTTCATCGTATCTTCACCGCCCTGGTCGGCGAGCAGCCGGCGCAGTTCATCCGGCGCCTCCGCCTGGAGAAGGGCGCGCGGCTCCTTCTTGGAGACGCCGAGCCTGCCGTGACCGAGGTCGCCCTGTCCTGCGGATTTTCCACCTCCGCGCTTTTCTGCCGCCTCTTCAAGGCGCGGTTCGGCATGTCCCCGACCGCGTGGCGCGCGGGCTCGCGGGAAGATCGCAAGAAAAGACAAAAAGAAAGCAAGATCGGAAAAGACAGCTCCCCCCCCACCGACGCTATACTTTCTCCCCGGAGGTGGAGAATGAGAAACGCGCCGAAGGTGGAGGTGAAAGATGTTGCTCCTTTTCGCGTGGCGTACGTGAAGCACATGAAAGGGTATGAGGACAGCAAGGGGATCGAGGAGGCATTTCAGAAGCTGTTCTTCTGGGCCGGCCCGCGCGGCCTGATCAGCCCGGAGATGAAGGTGCTGGGGATCTCCTACGACGACCCCGAGATCACGCCGAAGGACAAGTGCCGCTACTACGCCTGCGTGGCCGTGGACGAGCGGGCGGAGCCGGACGGCGAGGTCGGGGTCATGGACATCAGGCCGGGGAAGTACGCCGTCGGGCACTTCACCGGTGCCGACGGCGTCTTTCGCAAGGCCTACGGCTTCATGTACGGCGAATGGCTGCCCTCGAGCGGGTGGCAGCCAGACGACACGCCTGCCCTGGAGATGTACCTGGGCGAGCCCGGCGGGTCCCCGCAGAAGAAGGAGTTCGTATTCGACCTCTACATTCCGGTGAAGCCGCTGTAGCGCAAGGCATGACATGAAAACAATCGATCTGAAGAAGACGTTGAAGCCTCTCTACACTGCGTCCGCGTCAAGGCCATCGCTCGTCGATGTGCCGCCGCTTCCCTGCATCATGCTGGAAGGCACAGGCGACCCCAGCTCACCGGCGTTTCAGGAAGCGGTCGGCTCGCTGTACAGCGTCGCCTACACTCTGAAGTTCGCTTTCAAGAAGGAGCGCGCCATCGACTACCCCGTGACGGCGCTGGAAGGCCTCTGGAGCGCGAAGGACATGGGAGACTTCCTGAAGGGACGACGCGACCGGTGGGAATGGACGATCTTTCTCGTGGTGCCGGATGTGGTGACGAAGAAGGACGTCGTGCAGACCGTGGAGACGGTCAAAAAGAAGTCGAAATTCCCCGGCTTCCCCGCGGTCAGGTTCGAGACGTTCGAGGAAGGAAAGGCAGCCCAGATCCTCCACGTGGGGCCGTACGCGACGGAAGGACCCACCATCGAGCGGCTGCACTCATTCATCAGGGAACAGGGATACGAGCTTCGGGGCCGGCACCACGAGCTCTACCTCGGAGATCCCCGGCGCGCGGCCCCGGAGAAACTGAAGACCATCATCCGCCAGCCGGTCCGCGCACGCTGACCGGCCGCGCGGTTGTCTGCTTGACCGATGGCACGTTCGGCCTGAAGATGCGGCAGGAGGTCCCTGCTGATGCCAGCCGCGTCCCCGCTATCTTCACTCCAGATTGCAGCAACGCCGACCATGGGCTGGAACTCGTGGAACGGCTTCGGTGTCCGTGTGAGCGACCGGCTGGTCCGGGAGACCGCGGATTCCCTGGCATCCACGGGCCTCCGCGACCTGGGATACCGCTGGGTGGTGATCGACGACTGCTGGACTCTGCACCAGCGCAGCGCCAGCGGAGACCTCGTTCCGGATCCCGAGCGCTTTCCGGACGCGATCAAGCCGCTTGCGGACCACGTTCACGGCCTCGGGATGAAGCTCGGGATCTACTCAGATGCGGCTGAGCTCACCTGCGCGCGCTACCCCGGCAGCTTCGGCTTCGAGGACCAGGACGCGGCGCAGTGGGCGTCATGGGGGATCGACTTTCTCAAGTACGACTACTGTCACGCTCCTGCTGACCAGGCCACCGCCGTGGAGCGCTACACGCGCATGGGGAACGCGCTTGGAAAAACCGGCCGGCAGATCCTCTTCAACGCCTGCGAGTGGGGCGGCCGCAATCCGTGGCTGTGGGCCCGCGCGGCCGGCGCGCATTCATGGCGGGTCACACCGGACGTCGTGGACAGCTGGACAGACCTCTGGGTCCCCCAGAACAACTGGATCGGCTTCGGCATCGACAGCGCCATTGATGCCGCCGCCGCGCTCCACGACTACGGCGGCCCGGGCGGGTGGAACGACCTCGACATGCTCGTGATCGGGCTCAAGGGCGCGGGGAGCATCCCCGGGGAAGGCGCCACGATGCGGGAGTACCGCACGCAGATGTCCATGTGGTGCATGCTGTGCTCACCACTCATGATCGGGTGCGACGTCCGTGGCCTGGAAGCGCCCACGATGGAAATCCTGGCCAACCACGAGCTGATCGCGGTGAGCCAGGATCCCCGCGGCATGCAGGCCGTGCGAGTGCGACAGGCGGGCGCAAGCGAGGTCTGGAGGAAGACGCTGCAGGACGGCTCGTTCGCCGTTGCGCTCCTGAACCGCGGGGCTGCCGTCGTGGACGTTCCGCTGCGGCCCGCGGACCTCGGCGTGCTGGATTCCTTCCGCGGCGTGGTCCGCGACCTGTGGAAGAAGCAGGACATCGCGGATTACTCTCCGTCGTTCTCCGCCCGGGTGCAGGCCCACGAGGCGGTCGTGCTGCGCGTCACGCAGTGAGCCGAGGGCCTGGTGCACCCCTTGAAAGCCCCGGGCGTTCTGCTACGATTGAGGCGGGTTTGCGTCTTTGTTGTCTGCACCCCTCTGCGGGGAAGGAGAAAGACGTATGCCAGCGCAGAAACTCAGGGACTTTCTGGACAAGAACAAAGTCAAGTACGTGACCATCCGCCACTCCATTGCCTACAGCTCTTCGGAGATCGCCGCGTCAGCGCACGTGAAAGGCCGGAACCTCGCCAAGACCGTCATTGTGCGGCTCGACGGGAAGCTGGCCATGGCCGTGCTCCCCTCCAAGTACCACGTGAACCTGGAGCGGCTGCGAGCGGCGAGCCAGTCCGGGAGCGTCGAGCTGGCCGCGGAAGGCGAGTTTGCGCGGGAGTTCCCGGGGTGCGACGAGGGAGCCATGCCGCCGTTCGGCAATCTCTACGGGATGCCCGTCTACGTGGATGCGAGCCTGGGCGACGACGAGGAGATCGCATTCAACGCATGCACGCACACCGAGCTGATCCAGCTTCTGTACAAGGACTTCCAGAAGCTCGTGAAGCCGACCGTGCTCTCCTTCCGGGAGTAAAGACGCCGGGTTCGGTCCTCGCCGGCGCTGCAGCCCGGAGTCTTTTGGAAAGCTCGACGCCGTGATCATCCTACCTGGAGGCGCAGGGCTTGCAAGGGCCATCCCCTGCACATCGGCGACCCGGCGGAGCTTGTCCGCAAGGTGCAAGCAGCCGGGCGAAAGGCCGTTGCCGTGAAGCCGGGCGGATCCTTCACGGTGGAGTGATGCTCACCGGCCGGGGCCGGCCAGGAGCTTCTCCGCCGCGCTCCCTTTCAGGCCTTCGTTGTCTCGGGCGTAGTCAAGGGCAGTCCGGCCCGCCGCGTCACGTGATTCTGCTTCTGCCCCGCCGTTCAGCAGCTCGACAAGGACTGCGGGGTGGGAGCTCCACTGCGCGGCAAGGATCAGGGGTGTCTTCCCGTCAGACGTCCGCTCCTCCACGTCCGCGCCGGCCGCAAGAAGAGACCTCACCACGGCGGGATACTCTGAGTTGACGGCGGCCAGCATGAGAGGGGAGAACCCCGTGCGGTCGCGATCATGCACCGAGGCACCCGCGGCAAGGAGCACGGCCACGATCTCCGGCAGGGCGTCGTGATACAGGGCGATCATGAGCGGGGTGTGGCCAATGGCATCCCGATCATCCAGGCGGGCGCCGGCATCCAGGAGAAGCTTGATCACCTGGATGTTCCCGTTGTATCGCACGGCAAGCAGGAGGGGCGTCCACCCGCCGGGGGTCTTCTCGTTGACGTCCGATCCGGCGGCAATGATTGCCCGAATCTGGTCCGGCGTTCCCGTTCGCGCCAGTTCCAGCAGGGTCTGCGAAAACACGGCGCTTCCCGCGGCGGTCATCACGATGATCATCGCGGCGCGGATGCTTCTTCTCGCCATGGTCACTTCCTCGAAGAAGCGTACCATGCTGTCGGGAGCCCTGCCACGGGCGCACGGTCTCCGCACCGGGCCGGAGGCTATACAGGCGGCGGCCTCTCTGATAATTCTTCGATCTGATGATTGCACTGGGAAGCGACCACGTCGGTTTCGAGCTGAAGGAACCCATCAAGCGGTATCTCCAGGAGCGCGGGGTGGCGGTCAGGGACTTCGGGACGTTCAGCGGCGAGCAGACGGATTATCCCCTGTATGCGCGTTCCGTGGCCCGCGCCGTCGTATCGGGGGAGTGCGAGCGCGGGATGCTCTTCTGCGGAACCGGGGTCGGCATCTCCATCGCGGCGAACAAGGTGAAGGGCATCCGCGCCGTCGTGTGCAGCGAACCGTATTCCGCCCGGCTCTCCCGCCAGCACAATGACACCAACATCCTGTGCCTGGGGGCCCGCGTCGTAGGGCTCGAGCTGGCCAAGATGATTGTCGACGAGTGGCTGGCCGCGGAGTTCGAAGGCGGGCGGCACGCGGTGCGGGTGAAGATGATCGGTGAGATCGAGCGCAATCAGGACGCCGGTGCCGACAAGGACAGCGTGAGGTAGTCGAAGACCTTTCTCTCCAGAGCAACGGCGCCCAGGAAAGACGCGAGCTTCGCGTTCCCGAGGACATCGGAGGCGCTCCCGGACTCGAAGAGCGCGCGCGTTTCCTCCTCCAGATTCTCCTGCCGAAGGCTTCGCTTCCGGTTGAAGATTCTCTTCCTCTCGCTGAGCCATGCTTCATAGCGGCGTGCCGCACCGGCAAGGCCGGCTGTCGGCACGTGCCGGGCCGTGTACAGCTCCATCATGTGGCGAAGAAGGAGATGCAGCTCGTCGTACAACGGAACCCGATTCCGGTACAGGGCGTGAGGCAGGAGGAAGGGAACCCCGGCGTCACGGGTGGCGGCCTCGATCCGGGCGCTCAGGCCGTCGCGGTACGCTCGTGTGCACACGCCGGAAGGCCGTTCTTCGGCGTAGATCTCCCGATAGCGCCCCACCAGTCCGGGGTAGTGCTCTCCCAGGGCCTTCATGAAGAAGTCCTTCTGCCGGCCCGGGCGCAGCGTCAATCCCGCCGGCATCACGAAGGATGCACCGGCGTCCTTCAGCGCACGGACGAGCGTCCGGATTTCCTCCTCCCCGTCTGACAGGAACGGGAGGAGGGGCATGGCCATGACTCCCACGGTCATGCCGCGCCTGCGGAACTCCCGCAAGGTCTCCAGTCTCTCCTGGATCCGGCTGGCGCGCGGCTCGAAGCGGGCGCGCACTGTCTCGTCGAGCGTTGCGATGGTCATGTTCAGGATGAACGGGGCGCCGGCGCGTTCCCACAGGTCGATGTCCCGGCAGACCAGGGATGACTTCGTGAGAAGCGACACGGGAAGCGCGCTGTCCGCGAGGATGGCCGCGCACTCCCTCATCAGCCCTTCCTCTTTTTCCACCGGCTGGTAGGCGTCCGAGATGCCGGACCCGATGGCAACCGTGGCGCACTCCCGCAGCTTCGGCAGCTCCTTCGTCAGAAGGCCGGGAAGATTCCGGCGGACCACGATGTCACGCTCGAAATCGCCCTCAACCCAGTACTTCTCCGCTCGGCCGTCGCAATACGCGCAGCCGTGGCCGCATGCCATGTAGGGTGAAAACGAAAACCGGCAGCAGAGAAACGAGTCGATGAGGAGGGATTTCCGCAGCGCTTTCTGAACGACGCGGGGATGGATGCGGGTGAGCTGGTCTCCGCGCTCGGACGTGGGCATCTACCGGATGTCGCCCTTCAGGGCATCAGGCCATCCACTCCCGCGTTCCGCCGCTCGGGGCGGCCCGACCGCGCTGGAGGTCGCGCTGGGCCCGCGCCTCCATCTGGTATGCCTCGTTCGCGATCCGGCTGTTCTCCGCGGCCGGCGCTGCCGTTCCGACGGCCTGCATGACCTCCTGGGCCGTCCGCATCGCCGAGAGGGCGCCGCTGGAATCACCGGCGGTCGTCCGCGCGGGTTGTGCCGTCTGCGCAGGAGTCGCGGCCTGGGCCGTCCTGGCCTGCTGCGCTGGATGAGCGGCCGGCGCCGCCTGCGCGGCCGGCGCTGCCGGCGCGGCCTGAGCAGTCAAGGCGCCGGCGTGCCCGGCAACCGGCCTTCGTATCGTCAGAGATTGTGGACGGGATGTATTGATGGGCTCGATCATGTTCTCCACCCCCACTTCATGATACCACGGGACGGCGTTCGTGGTTACCCTCGACAGGGCCCTTTCGTTCTTGACCATCGCCCGCAAGGCGGTACAATACGCTCGCCTTTTCCACCGGAGGAGGTGGCATGCACCGGCGCGCGTGCGTGATGGTCCCGGCCCTCGTCATCGCCGGGTCCTTCATGCTCATCAGTTGCGGAAGAAGCCGCGGAAAAACAGAGCTCAGTCTCCTGGATTCCTTCCTTCCCGGGCAGTCGGATCCCTCCTCTATCAGCCTCAACATCAGGATCAGGGACTTCCAGGCGAAGCATCCTGAGGTCACGCTGATCCGCGACCAGTCATCTTTCGACAAGCTGGACGCCCGGGTGCCGGTCCTGGGATCCGCCGGCCAGCTCCCGGACCTCTTCGTTGCGCGGTCCTCCTGGATCCCCAAGCTCGCGGACGCCGGGAAGGTCCTGCCTGTCGAGACCCTGATGAAGGACAACAAGGCGTTCCTGGACGGCTTCATCCCGGGGATGTTGAACGATTTCCAGTACAAGGACGCCCATTTCGGGATCCCCTGGCAGGCAGTGCCGGTCTCCCTCCTGTACCAGAACATGGATCTGCTGAGGAAGGCCGGTATTGCGAAGGTGCCCGACACGCTCAATGACCTGCTGGCAGCGGTGAAGGCTCTCCGGGGAAAGGGCATTACTCCCATCGCCATGGGTGGCAGGGATGCCCGGGAGTCCCGGCTGCTGTTCTCCGGATTGAACGTCCGGACCGCGGGCGCGGACTGGCTTGAAAAGCTGAAGAGCGCGCAGATGAAGTTCACCGATCCCCCGTTCCAGACCACCGTCGCGGTGTTCGACGTGCTGGCCCGGGCAGGCGCCTGGAACAAGGACTTTGCGAAGATCGACGCCGCGCAGGCGCGCGCCATGTACCTGCGGCAGAAGGTCGCGATGTACAATGAGACGGCGGCGTTCGCGCTGACGGAGGACGATCAGTGGCCCGCGGAGCTGAAGCGCGCCACTCGGCTCTCTGTCTTTCCCCGGCTGCCCGGCGAGGATCTGAGCGCGGGCGTCACCCTGCCGGTCACGGCGGGGCGGGGTATTGCGTTCAGCTCCCGCCTTTCCGGTGACAAGCTCAGGGCAGCGCGGTGGTTCGCCGTGGAGGTCCTGGGGGATGACTACACGAGAGCCCTCGAGGCCCGGGGCGGAATCGGCGTGCGGAAGGTCGACGGGGTGGATTTCTCCCGGGCCCCCGAGGTCATGAAGCGCTACTTCGACGAGCTCGCGCCGAAGGTGAACGCGGGCGGCCACATCGACGAACGGATGCCGTCATCCGTCACGGATGCCGTCTCAGCGAGTCTCCAGAGCGTCATGCTGGGACAGGAAAGCGCGGCCGCGGCTCTGCAGGACATCCAGGCAGCACTTGAAAAGTCGGGGACCGTGAAGTCGGAGACCATGAGGGGAACCGCTCATCAATAGAAGCTTTCTGCGAAGGGGAGAGAACATGCCGCACGCGCACAACGTCTTCTTCAGTCTGAACGACAGCTCGCCGGCCCGGTGTGACAGCCTGGTCCGGGAGTGCTACGAATACCTGAAAGGCCATGACGGGGTCATCGGGTTTTCCGCGGGCACACGGGCGCAGGGATGCGAACGGGATGTCAACGACCTGCAGTTCGAGGTCTCCCTCCACATGGTATTCGCGGACCGGCAGGCGCACGACGCCTACCAGAAGGCTCCCCGCCACATGGAGTTCGCCGCCCGCAACAGGCCCAACTGGAAGACGGTCAGGGTGTTCGATACGACGATCTCGGAGCGCTGATCCGGACGCGCCGCCGGGAGCCGGCGCCTACGTCCGCCCTGACAGCTCCTCGATTTCCTGCACGAGCTGTCTCAGGGAAACCGAGGCAGCCTCGTCGTGAAACTGGAACTCGCGCACGGTTTCCCCGTCCTCGATCTTCAGGTGCCTGACGAAATCCCACGGCTGGGGCGCCGCTTTCATCAGCTTGCGGGGAAGCCCCTCCGGAACGGCACTCGTCACGTGACCGAGAAGACGCTCGGCATCCGCGGGCGGGAGCTCATCCACGTCCACGACGTGCGTCTGAGCTCCCGCGGGGCCCGTGAATCCTCCCACCGTCCGGAGAGTGATCTTCACCCCGCCGCCTTGAACGTCACTTTCACATTCTTCCACGCGTCCGTGACGGCGGCCTTTTCCGTGTCGCCGAACAGCATGCCCGCCGCGAGCACGGTTGCGCGCGCCGCGTCGGCAAAGGACGCATTGGATTTCAGCAGGGAGAGCGCCCGATACCAGATGGGACCGGCCTTCTCCCAGGAGTTGCCGCCAAGGCCTGCCGCGGCATAATAGAACGCGTGATTGGGGATGCCTGAGTTGGTGTGCACGTCTCCGTCCGGCTGGTAGCCGCTCATGTCCCCGGGCTGGTCGTCACCCTGCCAGGTGACGGACTGGTCTCCCGGCGACTTCATCGAGCGCAGCGCCTTTCCCACGGATGGCATGAGAATTCCGGCGCCGATCAGCCAGTCCGCGTCCGCGGCGGCCTGCTTGTTCTTCCATTGCTTGACCACGCTTCCGAAGACGTCGGAGAAGGATTCGTTGAGCGCGCCGCTCTGGCCTTCGTAGATGAGCCCGTCGCCGCCGGGAACGGTGTACTGGGTCACGCCGTGCGTGAGCTCATGGGCAACGACGTCAATGGCGGCGGTGAAGCCGGTGAAGAACTTCCCGTCCCCGTCGCCGTAGACCATCTGGCGCCCGTTCCAGAAAGCGTTGTTGAAGTTGCGGTCGTAGTGCACCGAGGAATCGATCCTCATTCCGCGGCCGTCAATGGAGTTGCGGTCCAGGACAGCCTTGTAGAAATCGTACGTGACGCCCGAGCTGTCATACGCCTCGTTGACGGCCTGGTCGGGCGTCGGGGGATCTCCTTCGCCGCGGACGAGCTTCCCGGGGAGCGTTTTTGCATGCTGGGCGTCGAAGATGGTGCGGCGTTTCTCCCCCGCCGCGACAGCGGCGATGGCCGCGATGCCGGTCACCGAGCGCTGGCCGCGGAAGTGGGCGGACTGTTCCAGCGTGTCAAGGAGAGCCTCGCGTTCAGCGCCTGTCAGTCGTTCGGAAAGCCTGCGGAGCAGTTTCGGCGGAATGATGAAGCAGACGTGGGGGCGCCCTGTGTCCATTGCCGGGTCCTCCTTGTGCGGTCCACGCTAAAGGTACGGGAACCACGCGGCGTTTTCAAGAAGAGGCTGCGGCGCCGTGCTCTTTTGTCAAATTCGGTTCTGTGCTACGCTCCGAGCGGGGGTCGCACAGTGAAGATTCGCACGAAGTTCATTTCGATCGTCGTGCCGCTCCTCGTGGCCGGCATCGTCATCGGAGGGATCTCAGCGGCGTCCATCGCGCGGAATGCGGTCACCCGCGTCGCCGTGCGCTTCATGGGCTTCAAAACTGACCAGCTCTCCCAGTACCTGGACGGTCAGTGGCGCATCCTCGTAGAGAACAGGCTCACCACGCGCCAGGACATGATCCAGGCGGCGCAGGCCGGCGCGGAGACCTACGCGCGGAGTCTTCTTCTCAGCGACACCGAGCTGGTATTCGCCCTGGACCAGACGGGGCAGGTGGCCATGGCCACGGGAGAGGTCCACCTCTCCGAAGCGGAGAAGGCAACTCTCCTTCGTACCTTCATTCCCGGAGACCGTTCGCTGGCCACGGTACGCATCGGCGGCGTGGAGAGAGTGGCGTCCGGCTTCCGCTTCGACCCCTTCGGCTGGACGGTCTTCACCACCGAAATCCGCAGCGTCTTCTATCGCGACGTGAACCGAATCTCCTGGCAGACGGTGATCCTGACCGCGGCCGCGTGCGTGGCGGCCGTCGTGCTCCTCTTCTTTTTCGTGAGGCTTCTCACAGGCCCCCTGGGCAGGACCGCCGGGGCCATGAAGTCGATCATTACATCCAATGACCTCTCGGCGCGCGTGAAAGTGGACTTCCGGGACGAGATCGGCGAGATGTCCCAGACGTTCAACGTCATGATCGGCGAGCTGGAAAAAGCGTATGAGCGCATCAAGCGCTACGCCTTCGATGCCGTGGTGGCCCAGAAGAAGGAAAACAAGATCCGCCACATCTTTCAGAAGTACGTTCCCCAGGAGCTTATCGACCGGTTTTTCGCCAATCCCGATGCAATGCTCGTGGGAGAAAACCGGACGCTTTCCATCCTGTTCTCCGACATCCGCAGCTTCACGACCATCTCGGAGGGCCTGGCGCCGGAGACTCTCGTGTCGGGCCTCAACCGCTACTTCTCCATCATGGTGGACATCATCATGAACCGGGGAGGGATCATCGACAAATACATCGGCGACGCCATCATGGCGATGTTCGGCGCGCCGGTGAGCCATGACAATGACGCCCTGTCGTCGGTTCTGGCGGGGCTGGAGATGGTGGACTCCCTCGACACGTTCAATGAGGACCAGCGCCGCAGGAACGAGCCGGAGTTCCGCATCGGCGTGGGAATCAACTATGGAACAGTCACCGTGGGCAACATCGGCACCGAACGGAAGATGGACTACACGGTGATCGGCGACATGGTGAACGTGGCGTCCCGGCTGGAGGGCCTCACCAAGCGCTACCATCAGCAGGTCGTCATCTCCCAGATGCTGAAGGACGAGGTGAGCGACGCGCTGCCCACCCGCATCATCGACTCCGTCGCCGTGAAGGGCAGGCACGGGGGAATCCGGATCTATGCGCCGCACAAGGAGCTGGAGGCAACCGAGGCCCGGGCCTTCACGGTGCACAACGAATCGATGGAGATGTACTACGGGCGTCGTTTCGGCGAGGCGTCAAGAGGATTCAGGGAAGTGGGCAGGCTCCTCCCCGGTGATTTCCTTGCGGAAATGATGCTGGAGAGATGCGCGCGCCTGGAAGCTCATCCGCCCAGCCCGGACTGGGACGGCGTTGAAATCATGGAAACGAAGTAAAATGCGCGCGGTGAAGTGGCTGCCGGTTCTGGCCCTTTTTCTGGTCTCCCTGGCATCCCTCGGCGCGCAGACGGAGGCGCCGTCTCCGCAGCCTGCGGCGCCTGCCGCGCCACAGCCCGCCGCTCCCCAGCCGGCCGCGCCGTCTGCTGGCGCGGCGGGGCGCCAGGCCGCGCTGCTGACCGCGCCCGTGCGCCCGGAGGCGAAGGACCTCCTCCTTGAGGACATCCTTGGAACCGAGCTCACGGCCATGCTGGGCAACTCGCAGTTATCGGTTCGAAGCCGTCATCTTGCGCTTGCCGCCGGCCCCGACCAGCCCAGGCTCCCCGAAGAAGAGAGGATCTCCCGTCTCCTGGCGGGCGTGGACGCGTCCGGAGTGGACGTCATCGTCGCGGCCTTTTACCTCGTCGAAGGGGACGGGCTCACCATCCAGTTTGCGCTGTACGATCCCGCGGTCAAGGTGGTCCTAGGTGGAGTTCTCGCGCGGGCCCGCAAGGGACTGACCGTCTTCGCCAGCATCGCCTCGGCAGTCGGGGAGTTCGTGCCGGCCGTGAAGCGCTACGTCGCGGGCGGCTATAACGTGGAGCCCCCGGCCGGCCTCGTCGAACGCATCGTCGTGAGCGGCCCCCAGGAAGGCAGCCATGTCGTCCTCGTGGACAAGGATTTCGGGACTGTCTCCGGCGGCCGGCTTGTCGTTCCCTACACGCAATTCACCGTCGGGACTTCCATTCCTGTCCGCGTGATCAAGGACGGGTACCACACCTACACCGGCACTCTGCCTCTCCCGACGCCGCAGGTGAACCTCGCCATTCCCCCGCTGCATCGGGAGACCCGCATGGACCTGGACCTGCGCTGGAGCTTGGGGTTCGCCTACGGGATCGGGCTGGGCGCCCGGTTCCACGTGATCCCGGACTCCACCTATGTGGGTCTCGAAGGCTATCGAAGCCTGGAGGCGACGTCCTTCAACTCGAACCTCGTGCGCCACTACGATGTGAACGCGCAGATCGGGCAGTATATCTTCTTCCCCTATTCGTCGTTTTTCAGGATCCACGTGTCCCTTGGCGCCGGCGTGATCATCACGAACGTGGAAGGGCTCGCCGGCCGGGAGTACACCGACTACTACATTGTCGTCGGCGACCCCACGGCGGAGTTCACCGTCTTCGGCGTCAAGCTCTTCGTGCGTCCCGACATCCACTATTCCCTCGGACTGGGCTACAACCTCCTGGGACGGGAGTGGATCAGGACGCCGTACGGCCTTCCGCCGCTGACAATCGGAGCAGGGCTGTCATGGTAGATTTCCTCAGACGAACCTTCATCATCGCGGCCGCCGCCTGCGCCCTGGCGTCGTGCGATTTCATGGGTGTCACCCCGTTCCCGGGGTTCGTGGACAAGACAGACCTTGCCGTGGACCTGGGCTCCCGTATCGACTCCATCTCCAACGGCGCTTCCAGTGTCACGTTCGACCTGAACGTCGTGAAGGACCCGTCCGCGTCCCAGCAGCACCGCGTGCTGCTTCTCGTGGAGCCGCAGTCAGGCGCAGGCAGCTTCAGCTACACGGGCCAGGAAATCGTCATGGATCAGAACCTGGCCGTGCTGGGACAGGCAAAGACAGCCACGTCCCTGGACTACTTCAGCAAGCCGTATGCCTATGCCCACAACGGGAACATCTTGATCGGCTATGCGCTGATCACACCGCAGGGTCAGCCGGGGTCGCAGACCTTGAGCGCCACCGGCCTCGAGGGATTCGCCTTCACGGATGGAACGGACACCTACGTCTTCGCCACGCCCTCGGGCAGCTACACCTCTTTCGATCTTTCCTGGATCGACTACCTGCCCGGCTGGGGCTATTCGCTCAATTCGCCGGGGACCTTGAGCATCATCCCCGCGGCCATGCGCCCCTCCACGTCGGATCCAAACTATGCGAACCTCGGGTACCAGCTTATCGGGCTCTCCTATAACGCGTCCTCGGCCGAGTTGACGTTCGTCCTTTCACAACCCGCCCAGGGAACCATCCTTGCCCGTCGAATCCCGCTTGCCACAGCGATTACGCCGGGCGCCGTGCTGATGCCCACGGGCGCGGCAGACGTTTCCCTGGAGTCGGACCGGCCCTACGTTTCCTCGGATATCGGCGGCCTTTTCCTCGTGCGACGTGAAGGCTGGATGGATCGTTATCCCTGGACCCAGACCGGCGCTCTCTCTTTCGTGGGCTCGAAGACGGAGATCGTCGGCGACCGGTCCCTGTCACGGAAGTACGCGTTCCTGGAGACGGGGTCTCCCCCGTCCTACATGTACAGATTCGATCCCAGCTCGCGCATCCTGACGCGCTACCGGAGGTGGTGGTAATGCGGCCCTGGGTCGTCTGCGTCCTCCTGCTCGCCTGCGCGTGCGCGCTCGGCGCGCAGGAAACCTCCGCGGGGCCGGCCCCGGGGCCCACGTCGGAGCCGGCGCCAGCGGCCGCGGGGGACCAGACAACGGCCCCTGCGCCGGCTGCGGCGGCCCCCGCTTCCGGCCCTGCATCCCAGCCGGTCTCAAGCTTCGGCAGACCCCGCTACATGATCTTCCTCTTCGAAACGGAGGAGGATACGCTTTCGCCCACCGAATCCTTCCTCCTGTACAACTCCATCCTCGCAGCCGTCGCCGAAGCCAACAAGGACGTCGTGATCCTCGAGTCTCCGGACCGGGGCGTGCCGCGGACCAAGGAAGGCAAGGAGGAGCTCGCCCGCCGCGTCAATGCGGACTGCTGGCTGTCCGTCGTCGCAAGCGGCGGATTCCAGAACCTGACCGTGGATGTGTCCATCTTCGACATCCTCCGCCAGGAGACGACCGGCCAGGAGACCATCCGCCCGGGATTTGTCGTCGATTCCCGTACCATTGCTCGCGGGTTCTGGGACAAGATCGTGGCCGACATCAAGACCGGCTTCACGCGCATCGTCGACCTCACCACGCTGACGATCCGCGGCAAGCCCGGGTCGGAGGTGCTGGGCGTGCCGGGAGGACCCTACAAGATCGGCGCGACGGGCACGCTCGTTCAGAAGATTCCCTACCCCTCGGTGTTTCTCCTGCGGGCCCGCGCCGCCGGCACCTACGAGGTGGAAAGGCCCGTGACGCTCGGCATCGATCCCATCGAGATCGACCTGGGCCAGATGGCCAAGCCGTGGTTCGGCCTGGAGGGGTCCCTGAGCAGCCTCCAGTTCCCATCGCTGCAGGCCTGGATATCGATCATCCCTGCCCTGCTTTTCACCCGGGTGGGGATCCAGACGCAGATGATCGGCATCTACCCCATCGACAACGCGCAGGCGATTCTCCAGACCGGTTCACCGCTCAGCACGCTGAGCGTGGACATCGGGATCTACGTCCTTCCCGCGGAGAGCCTGTTCCGCCTGTTCGTTGCGGCGGGCGGCTACCTCCGAATCTCCACTCCCCAGGGCTCTTTCGGCCTTGACCATGACGCGGCGCCCGGGGCCGTCACCCTGACTCTCGGAGGGGAATACTCGCCGTCTCACCGGATCCGGTTCGTGATGTACTATCAGCCGGCCTTCATCCTGGCTTCGGATCCGCAGAGGTTCGTGCAGTTGTCCTTCGTGCCCAACAGCTACCCCAGCGGTGACGTGCCGGGCTACGTGCTGCTGCCGTGGGGCGTCTTCGACCTGCGGAACTTCTACCTCGGGGTGCGCTGGGACTTCTGATCCCGCCGGGCAGGAGTATTCACGCAAGCGTGAGAATGTCCCGGATGATGCCTTCTCCCGGATACCGCCCTCCGGGCGGTCTGCCTGGGGCTCGCTCTTGGCCGTCCCTGGCCTCGCTCGCCCTCGCCATCCATGGCTAGGGGGCTCCGGCCGCCTGTGCCTTGGCAAGAATGTCGTCGATGGCGGTCAGCATGGCCTTGAGCTGGGCATCATCCTTGACCGACCCGAGCTCGTATTCCAGGAGCTGTCGTCCTGCTTTCAGCGTCGGCTGCTTTGCCACGTCAGCAATGATCTCTGATGCGTTCGCCAGGGCCGCGGAAGAGCCGGCGGTCTGGGTCGCCGTGTAGAGCGCGTTCACCCGGTCCGCCATGTCCGAGAAGATCCTGCGCACCGCTTCGTCGCGGAGGAACTTGTTCAGCTCCTGGCGGGAGGCGGTCATGGCGTCAGCCGGGTTGGCGGCCCGTGCCGCCTGGTCCTGCTTCACGTACGTGGCGAACGCCGCGCGAATGGCGTTGAGCTGGTCCTCCGTGCCGTTCAGGTCGTCGATTCTTCTGTCGAGGTTCTGCGGCGTGGTGCGGGCCCGCGCCGCAAGGGAGGCGAGCATCCTGGCATTCTGCTCCCGGCTGGAGGCATCCAGCAGAGACAGCTTCTGCATGAGGTCGGAGATCTGCTTCCCTGCGGTCGTACTGACAGCCTGCTGGCTGGCGGAGGCGTTTGCGGCCTGCTCCGTCAGCGCGCTCTGAAGCTCCGCGCTGAACGCTTCCCGCTCCGTATCCACGGCGGTCTTCGCGGCGTCCAGGGTGACGGCATCAGAAGCGGTCTTCACCTCCGGCATGGCGGAGAGGATCCCGCGGTATGCCTCCAGCCGCGCCTCATCAGTCCTGGCCGCCGTTGCGGACTTGGAGAGGTCCCGGATCCGTCCCAGGAGCTCCAGCTCCGAGGTCAGGGACTGCGATCCGGCTGATGCCTCTGACTTCAGCTGTTCATTCAACGTGGATTCGAGCTGGTTCAGAAAAAAGGTTTCCGTGCGAATTCGTCCGCCCAGTCCGGATGCGTTGCGCACGGCGTCCTGGCGCAGGTAGCCCTGGAGGTCGTGGACGCGGGTCAGCGCTCCCGCGGTGTCGGCGGCCACCAGCGCGTCCCGGATGCGAACCGTGAGACCGTCGATCTGGTTTTCGACGGATGTCGTTCTCTCGCTGACCTGGGTGAGCCGGGCGAGCTCCCGCTGCGCTGCCTCCAGGTCCGCGATGTTCTGGGTGCGCAGCCGCTCCATCACCTGGGTCTTCTGCTCCAGCTGGACGCGGAGATTCGACTCCCGCTGCTGGTAGTCCGCGACGATCTGCCGCTGCTCCTTCTGCAGCTGATCCAGGCGGGCGGTGTACTCCGAGCGCAGGCGGTCGATATCAGCCTGGACCTGCCTCTTCTGCGCCTCCAGCTGCTTTCGATAGTCCGCGAGCTGCCTCTCATAGTAGGTCCGGCGCTCCGCTTCGTACTTCTGCATCTGGCGGTCCAGCTCTGCCTGGCCCAGGCCCCGGCTCAGGAGGCGCGCTCTCTCTGCCTCGACTTCCTGCTTCAGCAGGGCCTTGAACTCCGCTTCCTTCTGACGGAGCTTGTCGTTGAACGTCTGCTCCAGGGTCTGCTGCTGCTGCTCCAGGTCACGGAGCTTCTGGCGGACCTCGTCGATCTCCTTCTGCTTGCTGCTCATCTGCTGGTCGGACTCTGCGCGCAGCTCGCGGATGAGGCGGCCCTCCACGCTGGCGTACTGGGTGGCCTGGGTCTCAAGGCGCCGCTCACCGTGGCGGAAGACGAGGGTCAGCACCAGTGCCGCCACCAGGACGGCCAGCACCGCGGCGGCGTTGACGATGGTGGGCATGAGCACCCCGCGGCGCGCCTGGGGCAGGGAGAACTGCGCCGCCTCGACGGGGATGCGGTTCTCCGTGGCCACCTTCTCGATGTGGGTGCGGATCTCCTCCCGTTCGCTGGGGGTGATCCCCGACTCGCTCTCCAGGGTGGGAAAATCGTGTGCGCCGTCTGCCATATCCCTTCCGCCTTGCGTCGAATCTATCCTCAGTTGTATATGAGTCGGCCCTCCGAGTCAAACCTCGATCGCCATGCGCGTGTTTGTCAGTTGCCGAACCTCGGGGAACCGGCTACACTGCGGGCCGTGGCAAGACTTACCCGTGCCTGCATCAGGTGTGCGCTGTTTCTTGCGGCCACGTCCCTTTTCGCGCAGTACGGGCAGATCATCGACGAGGTTGCAGGGCAGGAGGCCCTGACCGTCGGCGCCTCACTGCGGCTGCTCGGCGTTGCCGCCGGCAGCATCGCGCCCGAGCTCGGCCCCGCAGACGTGCGTCCCGCCCTTGCGCGGCTGGGCATCCGCGTTCCCCGGGACCCGGACGACAGCCGCATCAGCTACGGAGAGTTCGCGTTCCTGCTCGTGCAGCTCTACGACCGGCCCGGGGGGCTGGCGTCCCGGATCATGCCGGGCCCCCGCGCCGCATTCCGGGACCTGCAGGCAAGCGGCGTCATCCCGTGGACGGCCCGGGCGGGGTACACGATCAGCGGACCGGATGCCCTGCTGCTCCAGCGCAGGTTCCTGGAGGGGCGAAAGGGGTCACCATGAGCGCGCGGGAAAGACGCTGCCATCCCTTCGGCGCGCTTCGGATCTTCGTGGCCCTCGGCGGAACCATCCTTGCCGCGGCGATTCCGGGGGCTGTCCCGGCAGCCGCCCAGCCCGCTGTTTTCGAATGGGCGGCAGCCCTGGAGAGCGCAGGCACCCTGATTGACCACGGGGTGGGCCCCGTGCTCGACTCGCTCGACTCTCTCTCCGCTTCCATCTCCGTGTCGCATGATCTGGGCCCCGGAACGATGACCTATACCGCGGGCGCGGGACTCTTCTACATGCCCCAGCGCCTTCTCCCCGGACAGGGTCGGCTGGATGCGTTTCTCGTGTACCCGAGCGCCGTTTCCATTGCCTGGGACCTGGAGCCGGCCCGGCTCGTCGATCCCTGGTTTCGCGTGGTCCTGGGCCGCATGGAGGCCCGTGAGCCGAGCGGACTGCTCCTGGAGAATCCTTATGCCCCGGCGCAGCTCCTGGACGGATTGAGCCTGGAGTTCCGCTGGAAGAACCTTTACGCGGGTATCGAAGCCGGGTATCTCGGACTGCTGGACAAGCGGATCAACAGGATCATTTTTACGCTCCCGGACGCGCTTGAGCTGGCTGATACCTCCCACTACGGGGCTCCCCCCCGGGGACTTGCCATCCTGCGGCTGGAGGCTGATGACCTTCTGGTCGGCCAGTCAGTGGGGCTGTTCGGGATCTGGCAGAAGGATTTCCGGCAGGGCCCGCCGCAGTTCGACAGCTGGTACATCGGGGCCCTGGTGAACGGCCCGATCGTTCCCCTGCTGCGGCAGGCAAGCACGGTGGTCGTCGGCATCAGCGTCCCTGCCGGCGGATCGGGCAGTGCTGGCATGCTGCCCGGCATCACGTCAGGGGCCGGCCTCCTGATCTCGTCCCAGGTCGCCTACAAGCTTCCGGGAACGCTCCTGCACGAGGCGTGGTTCTCCGTCCTCTGGGCGAGCAGCCCGGGCAGCGGCTTGCAGGCCTTTCCTGCGCTTGCCGGCCCGCCCGTCTCCCTCGCCTATACGGAGCCGCTCAGCGACGTCGTGAAGCTGGAGCTCGGCGCGGACGCGGTGCTTCCCGTGACGCCCACCGGCGCGGTCCTCAAGCCCTCGCTCGCCGTGCGCCTCCTGCTTGCGCCGAGCTCGGCCGTGCCTTCGGACCTGTCGTTCTCCTCCGCCGGACCCTACGTCGGCACGGAAATCGAGACGGTCCTCGAGTACGTTCCCCTTCGCGGCTTCAACGTCTCTGCGCACGCCGGAGGGCTCATCGCCGTGCAGGGGATCCTCCCGTGCCTCAGGCTCGATGCCGGGATTCAGCTATGAGAGCAGTGACAAGCGCTCTACCTCGTCGCGGATTTCTCTTCGCCGTGCTCGTTGCCGGAGGCCTGGCGCTCCTTCCCGCGGCGGTTTTCGCCCAGGCGTTCGAGGTGCAGGCTTCCAGCGGATACGTGGAGGCGCTGCTGCCCTCCCTGGGCTGGCGGCAGGCCGTGGTAGGACGGCAGGTGCCGGCGGGCTCCGTGGTGACGGCGTGGCAGGATGCCCGCATGGAAATGGATTACCAGGGAGACTCCCTCACCGTGGGGGCCCTCAGCCACGTGCGTATCCAGGCCCTCGAGCCTGCCCTGGTGCGTCTCTCCCTGACCTCGGGAAGCCTCACCATCAAAGCCACGACGGCAACGTTCGAGGTCGCGTTCCGGGGGGCCGCCGTCCAGGTAGAAAAGGGCGCCGCGACACTGACGAACGGTCTCCTGACCGCTGCCTCGGGGA
>DATKLM010000155.1:0-19521 GCA_035542415.1 Spirochaetia bacterium | reverse complement strand
TTCCTGTCGCGGCGGTCACGACGGCGGCCGTGCACTCCGCGCGCCTCGCCGGCCCAGCCGCCGCAAAACAGAAACCCTTCCCTCTGCGGGAGGCTCTTCAGAAGGCGCTTGCCTCCGATGCGCCGCAGCAGCAGAAGCACGGCAAGACCCTTTCCATCCGGGGTCCTGCCCAGGGTCCTGCCCGCCTCGCCAGGTCCGCGCTTTCCCGGGAGCCGGGGGGTGCTCATGCGCTGGTTGCCACGGCTGCTCCGGAAAAGACCGACGTCGCCTCCGCGCAGTCCGTCCACGCCCCCGAAGCCGCTGCTCCCGGCAGGAAGAAGGCCGCTCCCGCGCCTCACGCCAGCGCGGGGACCGAGGCGGCCGCAGTTGCGCTGGCCCGCGAGCTTCTGAAGAACTTCCAGGCTCCCGGGGTGATGCCGAAGGTCCCTGAAGCCTCGGAGCAGACGAAAGAAACTCCCGCAGTGCACGCCGGCGCCCGCAAGGCGGCTGACCCGAAGATTCACATCGCTGACGCGCGGCACAAGCGCATGGAATGGGCGCTGGATGAGACGCTCCTGGCGATGAAGCCCCAGCGCGTTTCCGCCTCGGAAAAAGACGCCGCGCTCTCCCTGATCCACAAGGTCGACAGCGGCCGTGAAGCCGTGGCTTTCGAGCCTCGGAAGGCCCAGCCTGCTCCCGCGGGCCCGTTCGCCGGCGCGATGGACAGGCTTCGCGACATGGCAGGCTCCGAGATGATGAAGGCGACCGGCATCATCCTGAGGGACGGGGGAGGAGAGATCAAGCTCGTCCTGAAGCCCGAGTCGCTGGGGAGTGTTCGCATCCGCATGAATCTGGTCGATAATGTCATTGAGGGCAGGATCATCGTGGACAATCCGGCCGTGAAGCAGGTGTTCGACGGGAACATCAATTCGCTCATGCGCGCGCTCACGGCAGAAGGGTTTCAGACGGCCTCTCTCCAGGTGTCCGTCGGCGGCCAGAACACGGACAACGGGAAAGAGGAGCGCGAGGCGCCGCCCCGGGTGAGACGGGTGACCGCCCAGGACTTCGAGAGAAACGTTCCCGGCATCGAGACCATGAGCCTGGACGATCTTCTCGTGAACCTGTTCGTGTAGCTGGGAGAGAAGGAGTAGGAATGGACATTTCGTTGTCGTTGTCGCCGCAGGAGATGCTCAACGTGAACCGCGAAGTGGACGCTTTCAACAAGTCGCTCACTGACGGGAAGACGACAAAGCTGCCGAACGCTGCCATGGACAAGAACGACTTCCTGAAAATCCTGATCACGCAGCTCAGCCACCAGGATCCCACGCAGCCCATGCAGGACAAGGAGTTCATCGCCCAGATGGCGCAGTTTTCAAGCCTCGAGCAGATCACGAACATGAGCGAGGGCCTCGCCAAGGTGGCGGACCTCGTGGCGCGAAGCCAGGCTCAGAACCTCCTGGGCAGCGCCGTGGATCTCGCGGACGGTGAGTCCCTGGTGTCCGGCGTCGTGGATGCCGTGACCGCCGGTGAATATCCCCAGCTCCTCGTGAACGGCAAGTACTACGATTTCTCACAGGTCCAGACGATCAAGAGAGACGTCAATGAGTCGGCTCGCGGCGCAGGGCGAAGCGAATCCACGCGGAGCGTGGCGGAATCCACGCAGAGCGTGGCGGGCAAGGAGTAGCAGCGTATGATGAGATCACTTTGGGCCGGCGTCTCCGGCCTCCAGAACCACCAGACGCGCATGGACGTCCTGGGAAACAACATCGCCAACGTGAACACGAACGGGTTCAAGAAGGGACGCGTTACCTTCCAGGACATGCTGTCCCAGACCCTCGCCGGCGCGGCGAAGCCGACGGACGAGGTGGGCGGCGTCAACCCGCAGCAAATCGGGCTCGGCATGATGGTGTCGACAATCGACACCATCCATACGCAGGGCGCCCTGCAGTCCACCGGCGTCATGACCGACGTCGCCATCCAGGGCAACGGCTTTTTCGTCCTCAAGGACGGGAACAAATCCTACTACACGCGCAACGGGGCGTTCAGCCTCGACCAGGACGGGCGGCTCGTGAACCCGGCCAACGGGCGGCGCGTCCAGGGCTGGATGGCCCAGACCGTCGGCGGTGAGACGTTCGTCAACAATGCGGCGGACCTGCAGGACCTCGTGATCCCGGTGGGGAGCAAGGACCCGGCGCGGGCCACCTCGGACGTCTGGTTCGCCAGCAACCTGGACAAGCGGACGCCGGAGATCCCCGCGAACGCCACGGCGCAGACCATCGCGGAAGGGACCTGGCAGACGAGCTTCGACATCTATGACTCCTTCGGCCGCCAGCACAAGCTGCAGGTCAACTTCACGAAGGTGCCGGGAGTCGCCAACCGGTGGCAGGCGCAGGTCCTCGTGGATCCCGCGGCACAGGCGGGCACCAATCCGCGCGTGCGGATCGGCAACGGGCCGAACGCCAACAACACGTTCTTCGTGGATTTCGACAACCTCGGCGCTCTGGCCGACGTGCGGGACGCCGCGGGAACGGTGATCAATGCCGGAGCCCTGCAGGCGGTCGCGTCCTACGACGTGCCGGACGTGACGCTTCCTGCCGGCCAGGCGACCGTCCGCCAGACGTTCAACCTGAACCTCGGGCGGGTCGGCGCGTACCGGGATGCCATTACCCAGTTCGGCGACACGAGCTCCACCAAGATGGTCCGCCAGAACGGCTACACGATGGGCTACCTGGAAAGCTTCAAGATCGACCAGTCCGGCGTGATCACCGGCGTTTACACGAACGGCTCCAACCGGGTGATCGGCCAGATCGGCATGGCGTCCTTCACGAACCCGGGCGGGCTGGAGAAGGACGGTGAGAACACGTACGTCGTGTCCAACAACTCCGGGACCCCGAACATCGGACCGTCGAACTCCGCGGGGAAGGGGAAGATGATCGCCGGCACGCTGGAGATGTCCAACGTGGACCTCGCCGAGCAGTTCACCGACATGATCGTCACGGAGCGCGGCTTCCAGGCCAACTCCCGCTCCATCACCACGTCGGACCAGATGCTCCAGGAGCTCCTCACGCTGAAGAGGTAGTCGGCAGAGCAAGGGGGGTGAATGATTGAAGTGACCCGTCTGGACGGGAAGACGTACTACGTCAATCCCCACCAGATCGAGTACATCGAACGCAACCCCGACACCACGTTCGTGATGCTGTCGGGAAAGAGGCTGGTAGTCCGCGAGGACTACCAGACTGTTTTTCAGCGCATCGTGCAGTACCGCAAACTGATCGGCGCGCTGAAGAGCGAGGACTAGCACGGGCACGCGGAGCCGGCCCGGCCGTTATGCCGCCGGTTGCACGGCAATGTATATTTATGATAGTATGACGAGGGGGGGAGGGGATGTCTGACGAACAGCAGGACATGAATCTTGAGGACGTCGGCGCAGGTACGGAAGAAGCCGGCGCTCCCCGCAGGGGAGGGCTGTTCTCGGGGCTCATTCTCAACATCCTCAAGTGGGCGGCCATCGGGATCGGCGTCATCATCCTGGTCGTTACGACGACCGTCGTGACGTTCAACGCGCTGAAAAAGGGATCCACGTCCCAGAATCTCGCCGCGGTTTCACCGGCCTACCAGACCAAGTCCGCTCCTCTCGCCTACTACGATAACATCGCCCAGATCAGGGGACAGACGGCGGATGAATCCCCCGCGGTCTTCCTCCTGAGGGTCAGCCTGGGCTACGACCCGGCGGACAAGCAGATCAGCGTTGAGATCGGCCAGAGGGAGCGGGAGATCGAGGACCTGCTCCTGAAGATCGTCGCGCAGAAGACCGTAGCAGAGCTGAATGCATCCCACTATGACGCCCTCCAGGCGGAGCTGAAGGACGACATCAACGCCATCATGTCGAGCGGCCAGGTGAAGAGCGTGAAATTCCGCGAGTTCACGGTGGTAAAATAGGGTGGAGAACAAAATTGTCACGGCGAGCGCCGTGACCGGGAGAGCGGGATGACGGAAGTCCTCTCACAGGACGAGATAGACCAGCTTCTCACGGCAATCTCATCCGGCGAAGTGGCCACCGAGGAGATCAGCGCCCCGGCGGACCAGCGCAAGATCAAGATCTACGACTTCAAGAGACCCGACAAGTTCTCCAAGGACCAGATCCGCACCGTCTCCATCATGCATGAGACCTTCGCCCGCCAGACCACGACGGCCCTCTCTTCGCAGCTGCGCAGCCTGGCGCACGTCCACGTCGCCTCGGTGGACCAGCTCACCTATGAGGAGTTCATCCGCTCCATCCCCAACCCCACCACCATTGCCGTCATCAACATGGATCCGCTGAAGGGCTCGGCCATCCTGGAGATCGACCCTGCGGTGACCTTCTCCATCATCGATCGCCTGTTCGGCGGGCAGGGGGAGGGGGCGAAGTTCACGAGGGAGCTCACGGACATCGAGGCGTCTGTCATCGAGGGGATCATCGTCCGCATCCTCGGGAACCTCCGGGAGGCATGGGCCACGGTGATCGACCTGCGGCCGCGCCTCGGCCAGATCGAGACCAATCCGCAGTTCGCCCAGATCGTCCCGCCTTCGGAAATGGTCGTTCTCGTGACGCTGGAAACCAAGGTCGGGGAAGTGGAAGGGATGATGAACTTCTGCATCCCGTATCTCACCATCGAACCGATCATCCCCAAGCTCTCGGCGCAGTACGTGTACTCCTCCATGCGCCGCGGCACGACCACGGAGAACCTGAGCCTTCTCCGCGACCGCCTCGCCGGGATCGAGATCACGCTCGTGGCGGAAGTCGGCTCCATCGACATCACGATGAGGGACGTCATGGCGCTGCGCACCGGAGACATCATCCGGCTGCAGAACATGCGGGTGAGCGACCCCATGATGCTGAAGATCGGCGACCGCAGGAAGTTTCTCTGCCGGCCCGGAGTCGTCGGCAACAAGATCGCCGTGCAGGTGCTCAAGAAGCTTGAAGACATCGAGCAGGCGGAGTTCGAGGAGCTCGTCACGGATGAGGGAGAAGAAGCATGAGTGATGGATCACTCTCGCAGGACGAGATCGACGCCCTTTTGCAGGGTACAGACACCATAGAGATGGACACCTCGGGCGGTCCCGCGTCCTCTCCCCTGTCGGACGCGGAGAAGAGCGCCCTGCAGGAGATGCTGCGGGGCGTGACGGAGAGCCAGGGCTCCAACCTCTCCATCCTCACCGGAAAGACGGTTACCATCGGGGACCCGGCCGTCAAGATCCGGTCGCCCCAGGAAATCCTCAGCGGCCAGCCAGACGACGTCGTGGACGTCCGGGTGGACTTCACGGACGGGATTCAGGGAGAGCACTCCTACATCGTGCCTGCCACCATCGCGTCAACTGTCGCGGGGCTCATGATGGGTCAGCCCGGCGGTGAGCTGGACGAAGCCTCCCTGTCCGCGGTGGCGGAGGCCGCCTCCCAGATCACCGGCACGGCGGCAACCGCCATCGGAACCAGGATCGGCAGGGTCGTGAAAACGGCGCCTCCTGACCTGCATCGGACCCGGCGCCAGCAGGTCCGCGTGCCGGCGGGAGACGTCTGCGTCACGGTGGATTACCCCATCTCAATAGAAGGGCTTCCCACGGCGACGCTCACGGAGGTCTTCTCGCTGTCCCTGGCGTCGGAAGTCCTGTCCCTCGCCTCGGGGAGTGACGCCGCGGAGCCCGCGGCGGCGTTCGGAGCAGCGGCGGCGGCGCCCCGGCAGGCGGCCGCGGCGCGCCCGGCGGCGCCGCAGGGCGGCGGGTTCGGCGGGCAGGGCGGATTCCAGCAGACCTTCGGACAGGCGTTCGGGGCGCCTGCGCAGGGGCCTGCCATGGCGCCGCCGAACGTCCAGCCCATCCAGTTCGCCAACCTGCAGTCCGCCCCCGTGGGCGGGGAGCAGGGCAACATCGGTCTTCTCATGGACGTGTACATGGAGATGACCGTGGAGCTGGGCAGGACCCGCAAGCGGATCAAGGACATCCTGGGGATCGGCGAGGGCACGATCATAGAGCTGGACAAGCTCGCCGGCGAGCCCGTCGACATCCTCGTAAACCACAAGCTCATTGCGAAGGGAGAAGTGGTCGTCATCGATGAGAACTTCGGCGTGCGCGTTACGGAGATCGTGTCGCAGATAGACCGGATGAACGAATTGACATAGGCCGCGCCGCGCCGTGACGGCCAATGTCACGGTGTACCGTGACGGCGAATGTCACGGTGTACCGTGACCGCGAATGTCACGGCAGGGGCGAGGCACGACACCGATCGCGGCGGACGCGGTCGGACACGAGTTTTCAGATTTTACTGGGAGGGGGAATCTGAAAAGACTGATGCGGATTGCAGCGGGTGCCGCAATGGCGCTCGCGATTGCCGCGCTGCCCGTGGCGGCGCAGGCAAAGGACGGGGCGGCCCCGGGCGGGGCCGGCCAGACGGCCGCCGGCGCTGCCGTCGTCAACGAAAACGAGCTTCTCATTCCGGACAACGGGAGGCCTGCGGCGCCTGCCGGCGGGGGGCAGCCCGGACAGGCGGGACAGCCCGGAGCCGGGACGCCGGCATCGGCGCAGCCGGCGGCCACCCCGGGCGTCTCCACGTGGGACTTCGTGCGGATGCTCCTCATCCTCGGCGCGGTGATTGCGGCCATCTACGTCGTTTTCTGGCTGCTGCGGCGCGGCGCCGGGAAGAAGATCACGGAGAACGATCTCATCCGGGTACTTGGTTCCCGGAGCCTGGCGGGGAACCGCTCCCTCCACATCGTGGAGGTCGGCACCAGCGTGTTCCTCGTGGGCGCGTCGGACGGCGGTGTCCAGCTCATCTCCGAGATCACCGACAGGGAGAGCCTCGACTCCGTGCGTATCAGGGCCGCGGAGGAAGGGCCCGCGGGCAGGCGCACCTTCCAGCAGATCCTGTCGGAGATCTTCCGCCCAGCGAAACAGGGGCTCTCCCTTGGCGACGGCCTGGGATTCCTGCGCGGCCAGCGTGAAAAGCTGAGGAAACTATGAGGAGGATCGCGTCAGCGCTCCTCCTCGGGGGCCTTCTCGCGGTCCTGCCCCTGGGGGCGTACGCCCAGGCTGCCGCTCCCGCCGCGCCTTCTGCGCCGGCGGGTCCGGCGGCAGGGCCGTCCACGGCGGGCCCGGGCCGGGGCGGCGTTGCCGGCGGGGCAAACCTCCCCGTGCCCTTCGTGGACTTCAACGTCAGGACGGCGCGAAACAACCAGGAAGTCGCCCTCTCGGTGCAGCTCCTCCTCCTGCTGACCGTGCTCGCCCTCGCGCCGTCCATCCTTATCCTGATGACCTGCTTCCTGCGCATCGCCATCGTCTTCGACTTCATCAAGAGGGCCCTCTCCCTCCAGTCCGCGCCGCCCAACCAGGTCATGATGGGCCTCGCACTCTTCCTCACGCTGTTCATCATGTGGCCCACGTTCAGCCAGATCTACCAGAGCTCTCTCAAGCCGTTCGGCGACGGCAAGATGGGCCTCACGGAGGCGGTGTCCACCGCGGAGAAACCGCTGCGGATCTTCATGTTCCGCCAGATCGGCAATGACGCCGAGCCGATCCGCCTGTTCATGAGCATGAGGAGCCTCCCCAAGCCGCAGACGCTGGCGGATGTCCCCACCTGGGTGCTCATCCCGGCCTTCGTCATCCACGAGATGACGGTGGCGTTCAAGATCGGAATCCTTCTTTTCATACCATTCATCATCATCGACATGGTCGTGGCATCCACGCTCATGTCGATGGGAATGATCATGCTGCCCCCGGTGATGATCTCCATGCCGTTCAAGCTGATCCTTTTCGTTCTCGTGGACGGCTGGGGCCTCCTCACCATGCAGCTCGTCAGGAGCTTCAAATGAGCATGGGCATGGCAATCGCGATCGTTCGGGCAGGGGTGCTGGAGACGCTCATCCTCGCGGGCCCTATTCTCCTCGTGGGCATGGGCGTCGGCCTCCTCGTCGCGATCCTCCAGGCTACCACCTCGATCCAGGAGCAGACGCTGAGCTTCGTGCCGAAGATCGCGGCCATCCTGCTGGCGCTGATCCTGTTCGGGAGGTTTCTCCTCGATTCGATCGTGGGGTACACGCAGAGGCTGTTTTCGATGATTTCGAACATCTGAGCAAAGGAACGGAATTGATCGAGCAGCTGGTCACGAACTTCCGCCTGTTTCTTCTCGTGTTCTTCCGCGTCATTGCGATGGTGGAGGTCGCCCCCCTCCTGTCGTCATCCTCGATTCCGCAGATCGCGAAGATCGGATTGTCCTTCTTCGTCGCGGCGGCCGTCTTCCCGTGGGTCCTCAAGGCCGGGTACGCCATTCCGGCGAACCCCGTCGACTACTTCCTCCTCGTCCTTGGCGAGGTGGCCATCGGGCTCCTCATCGGGTTCCTCCTTCTCCTGATCTTCTCTGCGTTCCAGCTTGCCGGGCAGTTCTTCTCCCTTCAGATGGGCTTCGGCGCGTCGGAAGTCTTCGATCCCCTGTCCCAGGTGGAAGTCCCGCTCATGGGGGAGTTCCTCAACCTCGTCGCGATGCTCGTGTTCATTTCGACCTCCGGGACGACGAAATTCCTCCTCGTCGGGGTGCTCCACTCCTTCGAGCACCTGAGGGCGGTGGACCTCGTGACGCACAAGGACCAGGTGATCTCCCTCCTCGTGAGCGGGCTCGGCGGGCTGTTCCAGAGCGCGCTGACGATCTCTTTCCCGATCCTGGGAACGCTGATCCTCGTCTCCATCGTGATGGGTCTCCTTGCCAAGGCCTCGCCGCAGATGGACGTCCTGACCATGGGCTTTCCCCTGTCCATAGGGGTCTCGTTCCTCATCCTGTTCGCCACGCTTCCGTTCCTCATGACCGCCTTCGAGCGAATCATCGACAGCAGTTTCCAGACCATCGAGGGATTCGTGGTCGGCGCGGGAGGTGTCGGAAGATGATGCAGTTCAGCCCGGAGATGTCGGCGCACCGGAAACTCTGGACCGTCTTCACGCCGCTGGGGACGCCGTTCGACGTCGACCTGCAGTGGTTTGCCGCGGAAGACGAGGGCCGCACGGAGGAGCCTTCCGAGCACAAGCTCCGCAAGGCCCGGGAAGAGGGCAAGGTCGCCAAGTCCGCGGAGCTGAGCTCGTCACTCGTTCTCCTCATCTCGGTCGCGGCGCTCGGTCTCCTGGGTGACTATATCCTGCGCTCCTCCGCGGACATGCTGCGGTTCTACGTGGCCGGCTCCACGAGCGCCGCGTCGTTCAACGCGGCGCTTCTCATCACGGTTTTCAGCTGGACGGCGAGGATCGGTCTTCCCATGCTGGCCGTGGCCTTTGTCGTTGCGATCCTGGGGAACGTCATCCAGGTGGGTTTCCTCTTCACGGCGAAGCCCATCACGCCGGACTTCTCCCGGATCACGCCCCGGTTCAGCCGATGGCTGTCCCGTTCCTTCGGCTCGCCGGAAGCGCTGTTCAACCTGGCCAAGTCGATCGTGAAGATCGTCATCATCGCCCTCGTCGCGTATCTGAATATCCGCGGAGAGATCCCCCGGCTGACCCGGCTGGCCATGTCGCCGTTCTCCTGGGGCGTGACGCTGATCTCCCAGGTGTCCTTCCGCATCCTCATCGAGGCCGCGGTTGCCCTGCTTGCCTTCTCAGCGGTGGACTACTGGTTCCAGCGGCGCCAGCACATCGAGTCCCTCAAGATGTCGCGCCAGGAAGTCAAGGAAGAGCGCAAGATGTACGAGGGAGACCCGCTGACGCGCAGCCGGCTGCGGGAGCGCATGCGGGAAATCATGCGCCGCAACATGATGAAGGCGGTTCCCAAGGCGGACGTGGTCATCACGAACCCGACGCACTACGCCGTTGCCCTGGAGTACAACCGCGCGTTGATGCCCGCCCCCACCGTCGTGGCAAAGGGGGCGGACCTGATCGCCCAGAAGATCAAGGACGTGGCGGCGGAGAACGGCGTCCCCCTGATGGAAAACAAGCCGCTTGCCCAGGCGCTCTACCGGGAAGTGGAGATCGGGGACGTGATACCGGAAAAGTTCTACGAGGTGATGTCCACGATCCTCGCCGAGGTCTACCGGCTCAGCGGGAAATCCGCGGAGGCCGCCGGATGAGCGGGAGCGCGTTGATGACAGGAGATCCACGCCATGGCTGATGCTCGAGCGGTAGTCGGAAACCTCTGGCAGCAGAGAAGCGACGTCCTGGTGGCCATCGGCGTCATCGTCGTCGTCATGATGATGCTGATCCCCCTGCCGGCCGTGCTCCTGGACGTGCTGCTGGCGGCGAACCTCGTGCTGTCCCTGCTGATCATCCTCACGGTCCTCTACACGCGGAACGCCCTGGAGTTCTCCGTGTTCCCGACCCTCCTCCTTCTTGCCACGGTCTTCGGGCTCGCGCTCAACGTGTCCTCCACGCGCCTGATCCTCGCGCAGGGGAGCCAGTTCAAGGGCCACATCATCCGCGCGTTTGCGACGTTCGTCGTCGGGACCCGGGGGATCGAGGGCTACGTCATCGGCCTCATCATCTACATCATCATCATCGCCGTGCAGTTCATCGTGATCACGAAGGGTGCAACGCGCGTTGCGGAGGTCGCGGCCCGGTTCACCCTGGACGCGCTGCCCGGCAAGCAAATGGCCATCGAGGCGGAGTACAACTCGGGGCTCATCACCGAGGAAGAGGCCACGAAGAAGAAGAACGACCTGCAGCGGGAAGCGGACTTCTACGGCTCCATGGACGGTGCCTCGAAGTTCATCTCGGGGAACGTGAAGGTCGGCATCCTCATCACGGTGGTTCAGATCGTGGGCGGGCTCATTGTCGGAATGACGCTCCACGGGGAGACGCTGGACGTCGCGCTGAGCACGTACATCTCCCTGTCCATCGGCGACGGCCTCGTCACGCAGCTGCCCGCGCTTCTCATCTCAACGGCCACCGGCATCATCGTGACGCGGGCCATCTCCGACTCCTCGTTCGGGAACGACATCACGAAGCAGTTTTCCAGCCAGGCCCGGCCCTACCTCATTGCCGCAGGCTTCCTTGTTCTGCTGTCGCTCCTGCCCGGGTTCCCGTGGTACGTGCTCATCCCCATGGCCGCTCTGATCGGCGTGCTCGGCTTCAGCCTGATCCGCCGGCAGATCGCGGATGAGGAGCGGAGCAGGACGCGGGAGGTTGCTGACCGGGAGAAGGCTGCCCCGGCGGAGATCTCCCCCGTTGTTCCGCTGGATCCCCTGTCCCTGGAGATCGGCTACGGCCTCATCCCGCTGGTGGACAAGGAGCAGGGCGCGGAGCTCCTGGACCGCATCACGCGGATCCGCCGGGAATCGGCCCTGGAGCTCGGCCTCGTCGTCCCGAGAATCCGCATCATCGACAACATGCGGCTGGAGCCTGCCGAATATTCATTCAAGATCCGCGGAGTGGAAGTGGGGCGGGGAAAGATCAAGATGGGGTACTACCTCGCCATCCAGCCGGGGAAGGTGGCGGAGGAGGTCCCCGGGGAGCCGACACGGGACCCGGCGTTCGGGCTGCCGGCGGTGTGGATCGCCGAGGAGGACCGGGAAAAGGCGGAGCGCCTCGGGTACACCGTGGTCGATCCGCCGTCAATCATCGCCACGCACCTCACGGAGATCATCAAGCGGTACGCATCGGAGATCCTGGGCCGCCAGGAGGTCCAGTCGATCCTGGACACTCTCAAGGCGGACTACCCCGCGGTGGTGGAGGAGGTCAGGAAGACGCTCACCGCCGGGGAGATCCAGAAGGTGCTCCAGGGTCTGCTCACCGAACGAGTCTCCATCCGCAACATGGTCGTCATCCTGGAGGCGCTCGCCGACTACGGTTCCGCGACGAAAGACGTGGGCTTCCTCATCGAGAAGGTCCGCCAGGCCCTGGGCCGGCAGATCTGCCTCCAGTACGCGGATGAGAAGAAGACGCTGCACGTGCTGACCATCGACCCGGCGCTGGAGAAGAAGATCATCGACTCCCGGGTGGAGACGAACCGCGGGATAGTCGCCGGACTGGACCCGGCGACGCACCGGCGGTGGATCACGGCCCTGACCAATGCCGTCAAGTCCGTCCAGGAGGCCGGACGGCAGGAAGTCATCCTGTGCTCCGAGGCGGCGCGGCCTCTGGTCAAGTCGAGCACTCTTCGGGAGATCCCCCACCTGGCCGTCATCTCCAGCCTGGAGGTTGCCTCCGACATCACCGTCGAGTCCCTGGGAGAGATCCGGCTTGCCGCGGCAGACGCCGCGGCCACAGCGTAGGCGGCCGGGAGAAAAGAGAGAATGCAGTACTTCACCATTCAGGCGCGCACGAACCGGGAAGCGATCGAGAAGATGAAGGACACCTACGGAGAGGACGCCCGGATTCTCACGCACCGCGGCATCCGCGTGGGAGGCTTCCTCGGCATGTTCGCCCGCGAAGGAATCGAGGTCACCGGCTATCTCTCGGAGGACGGCGCAAAAAAAAGGAAGGCTGACGTGGAGGAGGAAAAAAAGAGGATCCTGGAAAGTGTCCGCAAGGAGCAGACCCTCCAGGTGCTTCTCAAGGAAATCCAGGGCCTTCGGGAAACGCTGGAAACCCGGGCGGCGGTGCCGATGCTTCCGGTACCTCCGGAGGCATCCGATCACCCCTCCCTGGTGCGGATCGAAGACCTTCTCTCATCGAACGACTTCTCGGAGGAGTTCCGGGCCTGGGTCCGCGACCGGGCGAAGAAGGAGTTTTCCCTGGAGAAACTGGAGGACTATCCTCTTCTCATGGGCTCCGTTGTCGAGTGGATCGGGGAGAGGATCGAGGTGGATCAGCCGCTGCGGTTCAACGGCAAGGGCACGCGGATTGTCATCATCGTGGGCCCGACCGGCGTCGGCAAGACGACCACCATCGCGAAGCTCGCCGCGATCTACGGGCTCGGCGACGGGCGGGAGCCCGGACGCAAGGTCCGCATCATCACTATCGACAACTACCGCATCGCCGCCAAACAGCAGATCGAGACCTACGCGGAGATCATGCGCATCCCCGTCAGCCTCGTGGAAAGCGCCTCGGACCTGCAGAAGTGCCTGGCCTTCAACCAGGACGCGGACCTCGTGCTCGTGGACACCATCGGCCGCAGTCCCCGCGACCTTGCGAAGCTCGCCGAGATGAAGGAAATCCTGGCCATCTGCGGCAACCAGGCGTCCGTGTACCTCGCCCTTGCCGCCACCACGAAGGCCAGCGATACGGAAGAGATCCTGCGTCAGTTTGAGCCCTTCGGCTACCGCGCGGTCATCCTGACCAAGCTGGACGAGACGATGCGGATCGGGAACATCATTTCGTGTCTTGCGCGGCACCGCAAGCCGGTGGCATACCTGTGTGACGGGCAGGGCGTGCCGCAGGACCTGGAAGAAGCGAGCGTGGTGCGCCTCCTGATGAACATGGAGGGTTTCCGGGTGGACCGGGAGGGGATGGAGAAGCGCTTCGGCCGGGGGCGCGCGCCGGCGCAGGGCGCGGCGCACATCCGCAGTGGCGCGGCGCAAATCCGTGGCGGCGCGGAGGGGGAGGGAGTCTGAGATGGCTGACCAGGCTGAAAAACTCAGGGAGCTGGTCGGGGGCTCGGGAAGCGCCGCCCCGGGAGGGGCCGGCTTGCCGTCCCCGCGGCGGGAGAAGGAGTCCCGGACAGGCTCCGGCGGGCGCAAGGCCACGCGGATCATCGCCGTCTCCAGTGGCAAGGGCGGCGTGGGGAAGACGAATATCGCGATCAACCTTGCCCTCGCGTATGCGCAGGCCGGCAAGAAGGTCATCGTCATGGACGCCGACCTGGGCCTGGCCAACGTCAATGTCGTGCTGGGCGTCATTCCGCGGTACAACCTCTACCACCTGATCCGAAAGCAGAAGACGCTCTCTGAAATCCTCGTGGAAACGAGCTACGGAATCAAGATCATTGCCGGGGCGTCGGGCTTCTCCAAGATCGCGAACCTCACGGAGGACGAGCGGCGGGAGTTCATTGCCGAGCTCGCCGCGCTCTCCAACGCCGACATCCTGATCATCGACTGCGCTGCCGGTGTATCCAACAACGTCATCTCTTTCATTGCCGCGGCGGATGATGCCCTGATCGTCACGACGCCCGAACCCACGGCAATCACGGACGCGTACGGGATCATCAAGATCATCGCCACCGAGATCGAGAACCTGGACCTCGGTCTGAAGCTCGTCGTCAACAGGGTGAAATCCGTCGTGGAGGGGAAGAAGGTCGCCGAACGGGTGATCAACATCGCGGGGCAGTTCCTCAACCTCAAGGTCGACTACCTCGGGTTCGTCTATGACGACCCGGTCGTTCACAGCTCCGTGGTCCGCCAGAAACCATTCCTCGTCTTCGACCCGAAATCGCGCGCCTCGGTGTGCGTTCGGCATCTCCTGGGCAGACTCGAGCACGTCGACTACCGTGACGGAAGGGGAATCCCGGTGTTTTTGAAGAAGCTGTTCGGGGGGAAATAGCGGTCATGCAGTCCGCAGCCGGCGGGAGGCGGGAGGCTCAGGTTGACTCAGGGCCCCGTTTCTCCTACTGTAGAGAAGGGGGGTCGGACCGGTGAGGGACTTCGTGAGGGTGTACGGAAGAATCGCCGGCATGTTCGCGGGGGCAGCGTTCGTGCTCTCGTTCATTGTCGGCCTCCTCAGCAGCAACCCGTTCGCAACGGTCCTTCTGCGGGGGATCCTCCTTGCGGTCGTCTTCGGCGCCTTCGGGGCCGCGCTGCGGTACGTGTTCACGAAATACCTTTCAGAGGCCGCGCAGCCCGCGGCTGCCGCGGATGGGAAGACTGGACAGGCTGTCGATATCACGCTGCCGGAGGAAGCGCCGCCCGTCCACCGGCCGGAGCGTGAGGATGACGCTCCGCTTGCCGCGGAGGCGGAGGCGGTTGAGGATGCCCAGCCCTCGGCGGACGGCTCGTTGGTTGATGAAGCGCTCTCGCCGGGGTTCTCCGGCACGACGCTGGAGGACGAGCTGACGGACCAGCTCCCCCCGCTGATGGATCATGGCCGCGGCGGGACCGCGGAAGACGAGGAATCAGACTCCTCCTCCGAGGGGGTGGAAGAGGCGGAGAGCGTGACGGAAGACGCGCCGGAGCAGTCGGAGCCGGGCGCCGGACCCCGTGCCGGTCGGCCCGCCTCCGACCCGGGGGCGGACGCGGGCCTGGATTCCCTTCCGGACATCTCCTCTCTCGGTGTTTCCTCTCCTGGCCGGGCGGTTGACCCGGACAGCCGTGCGTCGCGGCGCGGTGCGCCGGCGGAGACGGCTGATGACGTGATGAAAGGCAAACTGAGCGGCCAGGATCCGGCGACCCTGGCGCGGGCCATCCGAACGGTTCTGAAACGGGACGAAAGAGGATAGAGCAAGCATGGCCGAGAGCCGCTGGGACGGAAAATCGGAAGAGGAGCTGTGGAGAATCTACCGCCGCACGAAGGACCAGAAGCTCAGGGACTTCTTCGTGAGGCAGTATGCGCCTCTTGTGAAGTACGTCGCGGGCAAGATCGCCCTGGGGATGCCGCAGAACGTTGAGTTCGACGATCTCGTGGGCTTCGGCGTGTTCGGCCTGTTCGACGCCATCGACAAGTTCGATCCCGGCAAGCACGTGAAGTTCAAGACCTACGCCGTTACCCGCATCCGCGGGGCGATCTTCGACGAGCTGCGCACCATTGACTGGGTGCCGCGCTCCGTGCGCCAGAAGGCGCGGGAGGTGGAGGACACGGTGCGGCGCCTGGAGTCCTCCCTCGGCCGGTCCGCCACCGATGAGGAGATCGCTTCCGGCATGGACATGGGGCTGCATGATTTCCAGCAGATGATGCTGAAGATCAGCGGGACCTCCATGCTGTCCCTCCACGACATCTGGTACACCGGTGAAGACAACGACAAGATCTCCATCGCGGAGAGCATCGAGAGCCCCGGCAGCCTCAATCCCGACACCATCGTGGAGAAGGAAGAGATCAAGCGGGTGATCGTGGACGCCATCCGCGAGCTGCCGGACAAGGAAAAGAAGGTCCTCGTCCTCTACTACTATGAGGACCTTACGCTGAAGGAGATCGGCGAGGTCCTCGCCGTGACGGAGAGCCGTGTATCCCAGCTTCACACGAAGGCCGTGATGCGCCTGCGCGCGAAGCTGACGAGCTTCAAGAGAGGGCTCGTGTAGAGGGCACACCTATGGCCGCGCGCATCGACCTGGAGCAGATCCGGGAATACATGAGGAGACAGTCCGAGGAGGACAAGAAGAACCGCACGCTCACCCTGGAGGCCGCGGGCATCCCGGAAGCGCTCTCCCGCGCGTCGGTGGAGCTGGGACTCCCCCTGCGCTCGCTGGAATATGAGGTGCTGGAGCGGGGCAGCGCCGGGACCATGGGCATCGGCCGCCGGCCCTGGAAGATCAGGATCTACGAGAAGTCACGGCAGGTGAAGACGTCCCAGGAGGAGGCGGAGGAGGAGCGGCTGCGGGCGGAGGAGGCGGCCCGGGCACCCGAGAGAGCTCCCGACGTTGCCGGAGAGGTCTTCGTCCGCATCAGCAGCGACGGCGTGCTCCTCAAGGTGACGCGGCCCCAGGGCCGCGGTCCGCGCGCGAGCGACGTGATGGCGTTCGAAAGGCTGTCCATGCGCGGAGTCTCCAACTACGATTCGTCCCTCGTGTCCCGCGTGGTCAAGCATGCGGACGGCGAGTATGTGCGGGTCGCTGACATCCGCTACGATCCTTCTCATGACGCCACCGTTTCCGTGGACATCACCGACGGAGAAATGAAGGCGGTCGTGGTCGTGACGGAGCCCGGGATGGGCGGGGCGGACGTCTCCGCGGACTACCTGAGGAGCTTCCTCCAGTCCAACGGCGTCGTGCACGGCATCAAGGACGACGCGCTCGCGGACTTCGAAGCATCTCCCCGGTACGGACGGCCGGTGGTCGTCGCGGAAGGGACGAAAGCGCACGACGGCGCTGACGCCCGCGTCGTGCTGAGCTTCAAGGGAGAGCGTGAGGGCGTCAAGCTGAAGGAACGCGACGGCCGCGTTGACTTCAAGGAAATCTCGCGGGTGGAGAACGTCGTGGAAGGCCAGGTCCTCGCCACGAAGGTCCCCGCGGAGCCCGGCCAGCCCGGCCAGACCGTCACCGGCCGGATCATTCCGGCGGAGAAGGGCAAGGACTGCGAGATCAACGCCGGCAAGAACGTGAAGCTTTCGGAGGACGGACTGCAGGCTCTTTCGATGATCAACGGCCAGGTCATCCTCCTTGCCGGAAGGATCAACGTCGAGCCCATCTACACCATCATGAGCGACGTGGACCTGCACACGGGGAACATCCTCTTCCTCGGGACCGTGGTGGTGCGGGGGAACGTGGAGGACGGCTTCGCCGTCAAGGCCGCCGGGGACATCGAGGTATTCGGAAGCGTCGGCAAGTGCCAGCTGGACGCGGAGGGAGACATCATCGTCCACCAGGGCATCGCGGCCAAGACGGAAGGGAAGATCCGCTGCGGGAAGAGCCTGTACTCGAAGTTCATCGAGCACGCCCACGTGGACGCCGGCGTCAACGTTATCGTCACCGACGGCATCGTGCACTCCCAGGTGGACGCGAACAAGATGATCCTCTGCCAGGGGAAGCGGGCGCAGATCGTGGGGGGCCGGCTGCGCGCCTCGGAGGAGATCAATTCCAAGATCCTCGGCTCCGTGGCGGGGACCGAGACGCTCCTGGAGGTCGGCTACGATCCCCGCAACAAGGAACGGCTCGTCCAGTTCGAGCGCACGAAGCGCGAGGTGGAGAAGTCCCTGGAGGAAGTGGAGCTGAACATCAAGACGCTGGAGACCCTTCAGAAGGCCCAGAAGACGCTCCCTCCGGAAAAGGCGCAGTACCTGACGGAGCAGAGCGAGAAGCGGTCCCAGCTGCTCACTCAGCTCGATGAGACGAACCGGGAGATCGGGAAGATCAACACCTATCTCGCTTCCCTCAACACCATCGGGAAGATCTCAGCCTCCGAACGGGTGTACCCGGGAGTGAAGCTCGCCATCAAGACGGCGGCCCTCGCGGTGCGCACCGAGTTCAAGTACGTGACCTTCTTCCTGCAGAGCGGCGAGGTCAAGGTGACGAAGTACGAGAGCTTCGATGAACAGCTCATGAGGAGGCGCTGACGGCGATGCCGCTCCTGCCCATCGACCTGCAGACGCTGTTCTCGCAGAGCAACCAGGTCGCCAAGGAACAGGCGGTCCAGAAGGACGCCACTCCCATCGCCCAGTCCGCGCAGGGATCGGCGCTCGTGCAGAAGACGGAGCAGCGCGACAACGCCGTGAACGAGACGCAGCACCAGGAGGAAGGCCCCGAGCAGGTCAAAGCGCGCACGCGCCGGGGCCCGGGCGGCCGCCGGGAGAAGGGGGAGCGCGGCAAGAAGGAGCAGGAGCGACCCGCCCGTGACGTGTTCCGCGATCCCGATCTCGGGCGCAACGTCGACGTCAGCGGATAGGGGCCCCCGGTGTGGTACACGATCCTGATCACGCTCGTCGTGGACATCGCGGGCCTTCTCCTGATCTACGCCATCCTCAGTGACCGCGTGCGGCGCCATACCACGGCATCTTCCCAGATCGCCGCGCTGCGCGACGAGGTGAGCCGGCTCGTCGTGGAGCTCAATCAGACCACGGAGAGGAACGTTGCCCTCGTGGAAGACCGGCTCGCCAGTCTCAACGAGGCGAGCGCCGCGGCCGATAAGAAGATGGGCATGCTCCGGCGCGAAACAGAGAAGCACGACGTGGGCGCGCAGGTATATAGCAGGCTTGCGGAGAAGTCCGCGGCAGCCCGGGCCGCCGCCCGGGTTTCAGAGGCAGCGCCACGGGCCGGTGAGGCAGGGCCTCGGCCTGCGGGAGCGGCGCCGCGGGCTCCGGAAGCGGGGCCGCCGTTCGCGGAGGGCTCTCCCCAGACGGAAACAGCCCCCGGCGCCGCTGATGGCGGGGTCAGCGGCAGCCCCCGGGACACGCCGCGAACGGGGACCGACAAGGGAGAAACACAGGACGCGAGGCAGCGGGTCATGATGCTTCATCGGTCGGGATTTCCCGCCACGCTCATCGCGAGCCGCGTCGGGATGCCGGTCGGTGAGGTGGAGCTGATCATCTCCCTCGAGCAGCGCAAAGGTCAGGGGTGAGCCCATGAGGAACCGCTACGTCTCCTTCAGCGTGGGATCGGGGCGATGCTGCATCCCCGTCGACCAGGTCGTCCAGATCGTTCGTCCCGAGAACATCCTGGAGGTGCCGAAGGCGCCGGCGTACGTCGACGGGGCCATCAACGTCCGCGGGGACGTCATTCCCGTGGTGAACCTGCGCGCCCGGCTGGGAATCAGGCAGGAGGCGCGTGTCGAACGGGCTGCCGCGACGGCGAACGCGGATCGGAAATCAGCCGCGCGGGCGCGGATCGTGGTGACCCGGATCGGAAACCGCTCATGCGGGCTTGCCGTGGACGAGGTAAGCGAGATCGTGGACATCGACGATGAGGGGATCCAGAATGGCGCGTCGGAGGCCCTCGGAAGGCATCCCGAGCTTCTCCGAGGAGTCTTTCATCGGGACTCCACCCTCTTCTTCGTTCTCGACCTGCCGCGGGTGGTGGGCGCCGG